>JBBQTU010000203.1:0-7658 GCA_038213005.1 Tepidisphaerales bacterium
AGATAAGGAAGCGTGTGGCTGGCGTCGTGCCGGCCCCGTCCGCCAGCCGCACCACCTGCGGTAGCAGCCGCCCCCCCCGTAAGACCTCGAACCTCGATGCTGATGTAGTTAACAGCCGCGTCGGTTTGCGGGGATGTCCCCATCAAGCAAAGCCGGTCGCTGGCGGCCACTCCGATGCACTCAAGGCCAGGGAGCCGTCATGGCATCATTGCGCGCCCGCGCCGTCCATCCAGACGATCAAGAGCGATGTGAACGCATCGTCGAACTCCTCGCCCGGGGCGTCGTCCGGCACATGCTTGGCCGCCGCCGGGAATCTGAGGAATCTGGCGAGAATCAACTTGAGGTGTCGGGCGAAACGAGGCTTCATGTACGTGCGGTTAACGGCCAGAGAACCACCGGAACCGCAGGAGATGAAGCATGAACCTGAACGTCAAACGCCAGATCGCCGAGTTGCGGAAAATGCCCGCGGCGCAGCTTCGCGAGAAACACCAAGAGGTGTTCGGCAAGCCCAGCCGGTCGGGGCACCGCGAGTATCTGTTCCGCCGGATCGCCTGGAAACTCCAGGCCCTGGCCGAGGGCGACCTGTCCGAACGGGCACGCCGCCGGGCAGCGGATTTGGCCCGCAACGCCGACTTGCGCATTTCGGCCCCGCGGGCGGTCGCCGAGGCAACACCGGGGCCGGATCGGTCGGTTCGCTCTGGTTCCCTGCCCGTGGCCGCCGATGAACGCCTGCCGATGCCCGGGGGAGAAGGAACCGGGACGCGGCTAGTTGACTTTCTCGCGGTATTCCGCCATCTTCTCACATCATGCCAAGACGACCTCGCATCGCTCCCGGCGGCTGGGTGTATCATGTGCTCAACCGCTCAGTTGGCCGAATCAAACTGTTCCGCCACGACGAGGAAGTCAGAAGGGGGACATCCGAGCTTATTGACAGCGACGTTGCTGCCTGGCGAGGCTATCCGCATGGCCAGACGGAATCCCACGGGGGCGCAGTAGCTTTCTGGCGCTACCCGACCATTGTCCCGCCCCCCTCGCACAGCGCATCCCTCCCAGCAGCAGAGCTCCGGGGTAAGGGAATCGTCTCAGAGGCCGGGCGTGAGGACTGTGGACCCTTCTAAAATGCGAAACTAGGCTTGAACAACCACCACACTCAAGCGTATACTACTCCTGAAGCCTCCAGTTCCCCGCGCTGGCGGCTTTCGGCCGGGTGCTAGGCCCGTCCGGGTGCTCTTTGAAAAGTCGATAACCGCATCTATCAGGTCCGATTGGCTCACCCGGCCGCCCCCTCTTCCCTTTCAGCATTTAGCATTCAGCATTCAGCATTCAGCCTTCCCGCCAGCCCCTAACAAAGGTCCTATAACGCCACAGGCTAGTGCCGCTTCCCCTTCGTGCCTCAGTGCCTTCCTCCGAAACTCGCGCGCCTGACCCCCTCAATCGCGCGCAACTCCTTACCCCACAAGGCCCCGCGCTACCCCCCCCTCCCCCGGCGAAAACGTGCGCTTCTGACCCCGGGTAGGTGGCGCAGTTAGCCCCCGCGGCGGGTCGCTACGCCGTTCCGGTTACGTTCTTGCGCTACGCTCCTCTCATGTCCGGCTGGGCTTGCTGATGACTCTGTTTGGCGGCGGACGTGGAGCCAGAGCCTGATCGGCCAGCCGATATCCGCCGCTTGTGACGGGACCTTGCGACAGGGACATCCCGGCCACTTGCCGTCAGCGGGCGGCCTTCCTACACTCCCCTGAACCTCGCCAGGGGTGGTCGGTGGCGCTGTTTGCCATCGCCCTGAGAGAGTCCCTTGGGGCAGGCTTACCCGGTTTGCATCGGGCGAGTTGCTCCTGGAACCTGAACCGGGTCATACCGGCGTAGGAAGGCGAAACGAAAATGTCTGATCGTCCGTATATTCTCCCGTCGATTGGCGGCAGTGCCGCTTCCACGCCCTGTGGAACCAATCCAGGTTCGTTTGCCAATGCCCCGCGTCTGGGCACGCCATGGACCTATTCCTCCCCGGATTCGCCGGGCATGCCTCAGCCGTCGGCCATCAGCGCGATGGACCATGCCGCCGCTCGCGATCGCGAAGGCAAGACCCAGCTTGAACTGGCCCGCAGCGGCATCGTCACGCCTGAAATGCAGCGCGTGGCCCAGGCCGAAGGGCATCTGACCGCTGAGCAGGTGCGTGTCGAGGTGGCGGCCGGCCGCATGGTCGTCACCGCCAACAAGATGCACCTGAAGTATAAGCTGCAGCCCACTGCCATCGGCCGGGCCAGCAAGACCAAGATCAACGCCAACATGGGCGCCTCGCCGGTCTCCTCGTCGATCTCCCAAGAGGTGGAGAAACTGAAGTGGGCCGAGCGCTGGGGCGCCGACACCGTCATGGATCTCTCCACCGGCGGCGACCTCAATGCCTGCCGCACCGCGATCATCCAGGAGAGCAGCGTCCCCATCGGCACCGTGCCGATCTACTCGATGATCATCGGCCGGTCGATCGAGGAACTCTCTTACGCCATGATCCTCAAGGAACTGGAGAACCAGGCGAAGCAGGGGGTCGACTACTTCACTGTTCACGCGGGCCTCTTGCGCGAGCATCTGCCCTACGTGAAGGACCGCGTCATCGGCATCGTCTCCCGCGGCGGGTCACTGCTGGCCAAGTGGATGATCCACCACGGCAAGCAGAACCCGATGTATGACATCTTCGACGACATCTGTGACATCATGCGCGAGTATGATGTCGCGTTTTCGCTGGGCGACGGCCTGCGCCCTGGCGGCCAGGCCGATGCCAGCGACGAAGCCCAACTTCGCGAACTGGCCACCCTGGGCGACCTGACGCTGCGCGCCTGGGACAGGGGCGTGCAGGTGATGGTCGAAGGCCCCGGCCACGTCCCCTTCGACCAGATCGAATACAACATGAAGCTCCAGCGGCAACTTTGCCACGGTGCGCCGTTCTACGTGCTCGGGCCACTGGTGACCGACATCTTCCCCGGCTACGACCACATCACCAGCGCCATCGGGGCCACCTCCGCCGCGTATCACGGCGCGGCGATGCTCTGCTACGTCACGCCCAAGGAACACCTCGGCCTGCCGAAAAAAGACGATGTGAAACAGGGCGTGATCGCCTACAAGATCGCCGCCCACGCTGCTGACATTGCCCTTGGCATTCCCGGCACGCGCGACCGCGATGATGAACTCACCAAGGCCCGTGCGGCGCTGAACTGGAAGAAGCACATCGACCTCTCCTACGACCCCGAACTCGCCCGTGCCTATCACGACGAGGACCTGGACATCGATACCGATTTCTGCGCCATGTGCGGCCACGACTGGTGCGCGGTCCGACTCAGCAAGGAAATTCAGGAATTCGCCAGCGGCAAGGATGCCGCCTCGCAGCCCGGCAAGAAGGCCCAGCCCAGCCCCGGTCTCTCGAAGGAGTCTGAAGAGATCCTGCAACAGCGCGGCATACTCAGCCAGGACGCCATCCACAAGCTGGCTCATCGCGGCGAGAAGGCCAAGTGTCACAGCGATGTGTTGAAGGACGCCGAAGCGGCCAGGCGACTGCAGGAGCAGGCACTGGGCAAGTAGCAGACTCTGACTGCCGCCCTGCGGTCAGTGGGGACGCGGCAGACCCCATCCGTGCCATAGCCGATCGCATCGGACTATTTCCGCGCCACGCTTCTGGATAACTCCCCAGCTTTCTCGGCATACTCGCGAAACAGTCGGAGGTAAATCTGGTACTGCTGGTACGACACGCCGGGCGGCGTCTGGTGATCGACGCTGGGGATGAACCCGCCCCGCGCCGCCACCGGCAGCAGCCGCTCAAACTCGCCCCGCATCGCCTCTTCACCGCGGGGCATCACCATCTTGTCATAATGCCCGATGAACCTGGCTTTGGGATATCGCTGACGCAGCACGTTCATGTCGACGCCCGCCTGTCGTTCCAGCGGCAGAATGCCATCAGCGCCCGCATCCAGATACCACTGGGCGGCCTCGGTGACATCACCGTCGGAGTCGATAATCACCATGATCCCCCGCCGGCGCAGCTCCGCCGTGATGCGCTGGTAGAAGGGCTTGAGAAACCCGTCGAACAGTTCCTTGGACACCATTGGACCGTGGTTGTAGCTCATGTCCTCGGCGAAGGTCATGAAGTCCGGCGTGCAGAACTGGCACACCTCGTCGATGACCTTCAGGTTCCACTGCAGCAGATCCTCATTCATGCGGTTCATCAGCTCGGGCTGATCATAAAACGCATAAAGATGCGGCTCGATCCCGAAGAGGGTCCGCGGATACCAGAAGAAACCCTGCAGCGTGAACCACGCCACAGCATCGCCGGCCTGCTGCTGGCTGGCCCACGCGGACCAGAGCTTGCGATCGATCTGATCTTCCCGGTAAATCGTCTTGGCCAGCGTGTCGTATTCCGCGTCGCTGCTGACCAGCGCTCCGCCATGGACAGCGGGGGAGGGCAGCCATGGCGCGATCCAGTCATGATAATACAGGTCCAGCCCGAAGTGGCACGCCAGATCGTAGCGATCGGTGATGCTCACCGGCAGCCCCTCGGTGTGCCAGCGGTCGATGGTCTTGTCCCACCAGGGTGCCCATTCGATCATCGGAAGCCGATCGAATGGCTGGAAGTTCATTGCCGCTTTGAAGCGTTCTCGTGTGTTCATGGCACGTCAGTTCCCTTCGGTTGTCGATAGTCTGCAGAGATTGGCGAGGCCCGCCAGCGGTCGCCATCCAGTCGCACGAGATCAAGCGTCATCGCCCCCGCCCGGGCAACCTGCCAATGGTCGGCCGACAACTCCGCGACGCAGCACGGCCCGCCATCCACCCGCCTGACCTGCCCGCGATTCCCGCTGATGGGGCCTTCATAGTCCAGGTAGATCCGCCGGTGATCGCTCTGCCGCAGCAGTATCAGCGGCGCGGTGATCGGCCAGGCATCGCATCGCCACGTGGCCAACAGCGCGACGCCATCGACGTCCACCAGCAGATCAAAGTGCGGCCCCGGCACACCTTCGTGCCGCAGGATGGCAAAACGCTGGCTGGTCGATGGATTGCTCATCGGGATGTATGCCGGGCGCTTCCAGCCTGATCGTCGATCGCCTTGACGATCCGGTCCTGCAGCGGCTTGATCTGTGAATTGCTCTTGTATGGGATGCCGTTCATCAGGATTGAAAATGCGTACCAGTTCCCATTGCCGGCTTCCAGGTATCCGCTGAGGCAACTGACGCCGTCAATGAAGCCCGTCTTGGCGTGGACGCGGCCTTCCAAGCCGTTGCCGAATCGCTTTTTCAGCGTCCCATCCACGCCGCCGATCGACAGGCTGTCCAGGAACTGCTGGCGATAGGGGGCGACCCAGTTGTGCATCAGCACGCGGACGATGGCATTGGCCGAGATCGTGTTATCGCGCGACAGCCCGCACCCATCGTCGAGGTTGAACTCCGTCGGTGAAACGCCCAGTTTTTGCAGGAACCGCCCGGTGTTCGCCGTCCCGCTGGTCCACGATCCACTCTGCCCGGTCGCCGCCGCCCCGGCTCGCTTGCACAGCGACTCGGCATACAGGTTCTGGCTGTCCTTGTTGGCCCGGGTGACCACCGTCTGGATCGGCGTCTCAAAGATGCACAGAACCGGCCAGTCCTTCGCCCGCTGCGCCGCCGTCGCCGCCCGATACTGCTGGCGGGTGCTGCGATCCCGCCCGACGCCGCCAGTGACATTGATCCCGCCAGCCAGCAGCGTCTCGCCCAGGATCGTCGCCGAGTACAGCGAGGGATCGTGGATCGTGATCGACGCCTTGCAGCTACCGGCGATCGTGCCGCGCAGAGAGACGATATTGCTCTCGGGCTCGCGCGGGATGGAGATGACGCTCTCCCGGCCGGCCACGCATTTGTTCGCCGTGACCTTCACATAGCCGGTGGCGGGGCGGGTGGACCATGTCCGCCCCGAGGACTGCACCGTAAACTCCAGCGTGTTGACGTTGAAATTCAGCCCGCCCAGTTCAGCCCCAAACAGTTCAAAGCGATGCTTGCCCCACTTGGGGTGGAGAAACTGCTCATCAAAGATGCTGTCGTCGACCAGGACATTGCGGGCGGTGGTGATGCCGCGCTGGCGGAGTTTCGCGGCCCAGTCTTTGTAGACCGCCAGGATGTCCCAGTTGATCTTCTCCATCAGCTCCGCATCGCCCAGCGTAGGGTCACCGTCGCCCCAGACAATCAGGTCCGGCCCGTGCTGCAGCAGCACCGTGCGGAACTTGAAGTCGGCCCCCAGCGTCGCCAGTGCCGCCGACGTGGTCACCGCCTTCATATTGCTTGCCGGTGTGAGCGGGGCGGTTGCATTGTGCTGATAGATCACCTGACACGCACCCGGCGTATCCCCCAGTTTCACCACCATCACGCCAACCTGCGCATGGGCCAGCAACTTGTCGCCCACAACCCCCTGCACCGTCTCGCCAACCCCGGCCAGCGCAGCGCTCGCGTAGCACACGCAGGCCAGAAGCACCCCGACCATCCGATTCACTTGTCGCATCCAAAGCCCTCAAAAAGTCATCCGTGACACGCGGCATTGTACGGGCACGCCTCTGGGTTTTCACGCGATAAACCCGGCCGATCCTGGCGTAGGGGTGTGTGATACGGACTCCACCCGAAACAGGCGCGTTCGCGCAAGTAGTCCGCGACGTTCCCGCCCGCACAGGACCATCCGACGCATCCCTCGCAGATCACGGCCAGTGTGTCGGCGGCACTCGCTCTCGGTGGAATCCGTATGATGCGTCGCGTTCCCGCTGCGTTCCCCGGAACGCCACCAAAGCCAGCGAAGCTGCGCGGCGGATCGGGGTAGGGAAGGCCGGTTTAATTCCCGGCCTCCCCTCCCGCCAAACCGGACGGGGGGATTTCCCGCATCCGGCTTTCCAGTTGATGGACCGTCTTCACGGAAGGACGTTCTGCCAGGCGCTTACGCCAGCGAGCGTTCGCTCCAGCAGACCCCAGGCCAAGCATTCCTCGCAGCCCGGCACTGCTCACGCTGCCGTCCTCATCGGCCTCCAGAACGTTGTCGCTTCTGATCCGGTTTCGCCCCGGCCTGCTCGGCGACTGAAACGGCCCCACATAGTGCCAGGGCCGTTTGTCAGGTCATTTTCTTCACTACATCCTCTATCGGCGGCAGGTGCGTTGGCAGGTGGACTTTCAGCCGTTCCAGCAGAATGGATTGGTGCTCGGTCGGACTGGAGACACACCGCCTTCGGATCTCCTTCCCGCATCGGGTCTTCATTACCACGTCCACCACGCTCACCTGGGCAATCTCATCCAGCACCTTCCTTGGCTCATCGCCCAGACCAGCCGACTTGCACCACTGCCCCAGCGTCTTCCAATCTTGGTCCAGTCCTGACTGATGATCTGCTGCTCATACTCTCTGAGCATCCCCTTGGACGTGCCAATGATGTACCGGCGATTCCCCTCCTTCAGGAACTCGATGTTGTCGGCGCTGCTCATTCCTCTGTCCATGACCCAGATACGCTCACTCTTGCCGTAACGCTCTTCCATGATCGTGACGATCTCTTCCACCGTGTGCCCAGTTTGTCGATCAACTGCATGGCCAGCCACGGGCCACCAAACGACCGGACGTTCTCCACCCGCACTTGGGAGGTATCGATTTTGACAAACTGAGGGATGGGCGCACTATCGGCAAAA
>JBBQTU010000204.1:0-7590 GCA_038213005.1 Tepidisphaerales bacterium
CGTGGAAGCCTCGGCCGTGTTCATCACCAGGATGCCCTTGAGGGTCGCGGTCTCCAGATCGATGTTGTCCACGCCCACGCCGGCTCGGGCGATGGCTTTGAGGATGCCGGGATTGGCCAGCACCTTGGCGGTGGCCTTGGCGCCGGACCGGACGATCAGGGCATCATACTTGCCGACCTCGGCCGCCAGTTCGTCCTCTTTCAGGCCGACCTTGACGTCGAAATCCATCCCTTGGGCCTTAAGAATCTCCAGTCCTTCTTCGGCCAGTTTGTCGGCAACCAGAATGCGCATGATCGTTCCTTCCCATAGTCAAAGTGTTCGCGGCCATACCCGGCCTCGGCCGGGCTGCCTGCGCATACTACGGGAAGGCTGAGGCCCACGGCAATAGGCGGCCTTCGCCTGCCACCGAACCTGCTACGTTGCGGGAATCTCAATGACCCTTACGTTCGATCCGACGGGCAAGATGAGCACGTTTTTCAGGGGTGGGGGGAGGGGGGTCGGGAGAGCAGTTGCGATAAGTAGTTACGTGCGATTCAGGGGGTAAGGTGCGCAAGTTTCATGTCGCTGAGGCGCTTTGACGTAAGTCGAATCGGGGCGGGACCGGGGGGGAGCGTAAAACGTAGAACCCGCTTCGCCCAGGCGAGATCTTCGACCCGCCCAGGCGAGGTCTTCGCCCCGCCACGGCGGGCAGGCAGCGGCGGGTAAACTGCGAACCTAATGGGCGGCAAGAGCATCATCGCACGCGTTAGGTATGATATCTGGCATCAGATACCGGACCTGGATGATGCGAAGTTTGGCGGTTAATGGCCGGGTATTCACTTGTCAAAGAGCACCATTTAGCGCACGAGTGGCGCATCGATGTATGGACGAAGTATATGGCGTGGGTGGGGTGGAGTCAAGGCGAAAATCGGGAACGGCGTCGCGCGTCGCCGGAGAGTGCGGGGGTATAGTGGAAGGTGGAACGTGCAGAGTTGAGAGACCATTTCTTCATTCCGTGATAAGATTTTCTACGGCAAAGAGCGCAAAGACAGCCAGTTACAGCCGCGCCTTCTTTGAGTTCGTTGTGCTCTTTGCGGTTTAATGTCTTGGGTTGCGGGCGCAGCCGGTGTTGGACAGCAATCGTTCTATCTCATCTGTTGCTAAGAAGATTTCAGCAGAAGTCTGAGCCACAGATGAGACACCGATGGTTACAGATCAAGCATGGCTGCTCCTGCCCATCTTTGGCAAGATTCTTTGGTTGCGGCTGGGCCGCGCCATGCCTCTTGAATTGTTGTGGCTAATCGTGTCTTTCGGCTTGTGGGCGAAGGCTGGCTTGGCGTCCGTCAAATAGGACCAGCGGCGGAGTGGGCGATCTATTTGATCGGCGTCCTCTTTGAATTTTCCAGAAGGTGGCCGATCTGCTGGAGGTGAGAAAACGCCTGGGGATCAAGCGTTTCTCGCTGGGGAGCTTCAGTGAGAGTTGCCGCGTCTTTAAACCCGAGATGCTGCAGCAGGTGGTGCGGCAGTTGGGCGGAGAACTGCAGCCTGTTGGCCGGGATGAGCTGTTCAAGCAACTCCCCGGGCGATTGACGCTGGTGGACGGGTCGCTTCTGAACACGCTTAGCACGGTGGCCGAGGCGATCTATCTGCCTCTGGCAGGTGGGAAGCACAGCCACGCCTGGCGACTGCATCTGCAGTTTGATGTGGATCATCACGTTCCCAGTGCATGGGAGATCACCACGCCCAAGAACACCGGCAAGAGCGATGAGAAGAACGCCTTGCGGCGAACGCTCCAACCCGACCACACCTATGTGATGGATCGGTGGTATGCCCAGTTTGTGCTTTGGAACGACATCAAGGCGGCCGGGAGCAGCTACGTTTGCCGGGTGCGGGACAACAGCCAATACGAAGTCCTGGAGGATCGGCCACTATCCCAGGAGGCCATCGACGCCGGGATACTGAGCGATCAGATCGTGATCATCGGGCTGTCCAAGAAGCCGGGGGAACGGGCGAACCATCCCACCCGCCTGATCTGCGTGAAGAGCGTACCACATCAGAAACGTGGCAAAGGCAAGAAGAAAGGTGGCGGGCAGACCGGCCCCACCAGCGACGGGACGCTGCGGATCGTGACCGATCTGCTGGATGTGCCGGCGCACGTGATCGCGGCATTGTATGAATACCGCTGGACGATCGAGGTGTTCTTCCGCTTCTTCAAACAGACTCTGGGCTGTTGGCATCTGCTCAGTACGAAGCAGGAAGGAGTGCAGATCCAGGTCTATGCGGCCGTGATCTGCTGCATGATGCTCAATAGCCTGACGGGGTTGAAGCCCACCAAGTGGCATGTGACGCTGATGGCGTTGTACCTGCAGGGTCTGGCGACCGAAGAGGATGTGGCGCGTGAACTGAACAAGCCGGATCGGACGGGCGAGAAGTTAAGGAAGAAGGACGAACTCTGGAAATATTGGGGAATCTGATCACC
Organism: Tepidisphaerales bacterium; assembly: GCA_038213005.1. Lineage (GTDB taxonomy): Bacteria > Planctomycetota > Phycisphaerae > Tepidisphaerales > Tepidisphaeraceae > JBBQTU01. The sequence goes on from JBBQTU010000204.1 coordinate 2,459, forward strand.
GGCTGAGGTGCGCCCGCACGATGGCCTGGGCTTCACGCTGCGCCGAAATAACTCCGACCAGGCCATCCTTCCGGCCCGGAACGCTCGGACTGGCCGCTCCGGCTTCTTATCACCGCGACCACGACCTGTAGCAGCCGCCGTGCCGAACGGGATTGTCCGCGTCCTCTTTTCCTTTTTCTCGACTTTTCCTTTTTTTCCCCTTTCCTGCTGGCTGCCTGTCCCGCTAAAGTCTCAGAGCCAAAGGAGATGTATTGAGCGAAAATGCTCCACCTAACATAGCGTCCCACGCCGTGCCGCCGGAAGTGGTCATCCATACCCTCCAAACCGACGCCAGTGCGGGGCTCAGCGGCGCCGAAGCCGAAAAACGCCTCACCCGCTACGGGCGCAATGAACTGGCGCAGGTGCCGCCCGAACCGTGGTGGCATCGACTGGCGCGCCAGTTCGCCGACCTGCTCATCTGGATCCTCATCGCCGCCGCCATCATCTCCGGCGCACTGGGCGAATGGCTCGACGCCATCGCAATCCTCGCCATCGTGCTCCTCAACGGCGTGCTGGGCTTCGTTCAGGAAGGCCGGGCCGAGCAGACCCTCGCCGCACTCCGCAAACTCTCGTCCCCGCAGGCCAAGACCATTCGTGACGGCCGCTCACAGAACCTCGCCGCCGCCGATCTCGTGGCCGGGGATCGCATCGATCTCGAACCCGGCGACCGCGTCCCCGCCGACGTCCGCCTCATCGGTACCGCAGGTTTCCGCGTCGGTGAAGCCGCACTCACCGGCGAATCCGTGCCCTCCGACAAGGACCACCGCCCCATCCTCGACCAGACAGCCCCGCTGGCCGACCGGGTGAACATGGCCTACATGGGCACCGCCGTCGCCGCCGGCACCGCCAGTGCCGTGGTCGTCGCCACCGGAATGGACACCGAGATCGGGCACATCGCCGGCATGCTCCAACGCCAGGAGTCTGAGCCCACACCCCTGCAGCGCAGGCTCGCCGAACTCGGCCGGACGCTGGTCTACATCGTGCTCGCGATCGTCGCCCTCATGTTCAGCCTGGAAGTTCTGCGCGGCGGCAATCTCGTCGAGGCATTCCTGCTCTCCGTGAGCCTCGCGGTCGCCGCCGTGCCCGAAGGGCTGTCCGCCGTGGTGACCGTCGCCCTCGCTCTGGGGCTTCAACGGATGGCACGCCGCAACGCCCTGATCCGCCGGCTGTCCAGTGTAGAGACGCTGGGCGCAGTGACGGTGATCTGCACCGATAAGACCGGCACCCTGACCCGCAACGAGATGACCGTCCGGGAAATTGTAGCCGGCGCGAAATGGTACGATGTGACCGGCGGCGGCTATGACCCGGTCGGCGAGTTCCAAAAGCACGGCCCATCGCGCCCGGTCGATGGCCAGCCGAAGGTCACGGCACAGAAACTGGACCCGCAGCAGGAGCCGGAGTTATTGCAGGCCCTGACGGTCGCAGCGTGGTGCAGTCACGCCCAGGTCACGCAGGCCGACGCTGCCGACCGGAAGTGGGAACTGGTCGGCGATCCGACCGAAGGCGCCCTTGTCGTGGCAGCGATGAAAGCCGGTGTTCAGGCGCCCGACCGCGAGCGGAGCATCGTTCACGAGATCCCTTTTAGTTCCGACCGCAAGGCCATGTCGGTCGTCGTTCGAGTCGGTGACGAACAAGGCTTCATGTACACCAAGGGCGCGCCCGAAGTGGTGCTGGGCAAATGCACCAGTGAATTCTACGAAGGCCAGGTCCGCCCGCTCAGCGCCGCCCGCAGCCAGGAGATCCTCCAAGCCGCCCACGCCATGGGCGAAACGGCCCTGCGGGTGCTCGGACTCGCATACCGCCAAGCCCCCGAGAGTCAGGGGCTCCAGGAGACCAACTTGGTCTTCGCCGGCCTCGCCGGGCTGATGGATCCGCCGCGGGATGAAGCGCGCCAGGCCGTCGTCCGCTGCCTGTCAGCCGGCATCCGACCGGTCATGATCACCGGCGATCATCCCGATACCGCCCAGGCCATCGCCCGAGATTTGCAGATCATGCGCCAGGGCCAGCGCGTGGTCATCGGCACCGAGCTCGACCAGATGGACGATGCCAGATTGACCGCGGAAGTGGAACAAATCCCCGTGTACGCCCGGGTTACGGCCGCGCACAAGCTGCGGATCGTCAAGGCTTGGCGAGCACGCGGACAAGTGGTGGCGATGACCGGCGACGGAGTGAACGACGCCCCCGCCATCAAAGCCGCCGATGTCGGCATCGCCATGGGAGTCACCGGCACGGATGTGACCAAAGAGGCGTCGGACATGGTGCTGACAGATGACAACTTCGCGTCGATCGTCAATGCAGTTGAGCAAGGCCGCACCATCTACGACAACATCCGCAAATGCGTTCATTACCTGCTGGCCACCAACGCCGGCGAGGTGATGTTGATGTTCGGCGCGACCCTTGCCGGCTGGCCCACGCCATTGAGCGCGATTCAGTTGCTGTGGATCAACCTGGTCACCGATGCCCTGCCCGCCATGGCGCTCGGTGTCGAAGGGCCGGAGAAGGATGTGATGGCCCGTGCCCCTCGCGCCCCCAACGAGCGCGTGATCACCCCAGCTCGCGGGCTGCGCATGCTCTACCATGGCCTGCTCAACGCCATCGCCGCCGGCCTCGCGTTCTACCTCGTGTACCACGGCAGTGAAGAGAACCTCTCGGCCGCCCGTACCGCGGCGTTCTGCACACTCGCCTTTTCCCAACTCTTCGTCTCTCTTGGCTGCCGTAGCGAGCGCTACACCTTCGGGCAGCTCGGCGTCTTCTCCAATCCCTGGATCCTGGGCGCGATCGCCGTGTCGGCACTGGTACAACTGGGCGCCGTCACGTTGCCGTTCCTCAAGCCGCTGTTTAAGGTACAAGGCGACGCCTTCACCGGGCAGTGGATGATGATTGTGGCGCTGGCCCTGCTGCCGGTTACAATGATCGAAGTAACGAAGCTCCTGAGAGGATGGCTCAGACCGCCGGCCGTCGCAGGGGCGGTGTAACCCCAGCCGTTACGTGTGGTAGGATATATATCCTCTGATGCGTCCGTGGAAAAGCCCGCGGCCCGCCGGACAGCCAGCACATGGGTTGAGGGTAGCCAACAGCCGGGGCATACAACCCACACTCGTCCTTGGACTGCGTCGGTTGGATACTGTGCTGAATGCTTACTCAGAAATGGAGCGAACAATGAAAGTGCTGATCGGATACGACGGTTCGGATTCGGCCCAGGCCGCGATCCACGGGCTTCGCCGGGCCGGACTGCCACGTGACGTGGATTGTCGCATCGTGTCCGTGGCGGACGTGTGGCCTGTGCTGCCCCAGTCTTTTGACCAACCCACCGACGCGACAGCGGATTCGCAAAAGCCGCCCATCGTCCGCAAGGCAGAGGCACTGGCGGCGGATTCCCGCGCCGATGCCCAGACCCTCGCCAACGAAGGCGCGGCGCTGGTTCAGACGGAATTCTCCGGTTGGAGGGTCACCCCCGAGGCATCCTTGGGTTCGCCTTCCCAAGCTCTGACCCAGCCGTCCCCAAACACGCCCGACTTGGTGGTGGTTGGCTCCCAAGGTCGATCTGCCCTCGGACGCCTCGTCTTGGGCAGCGTCTCGCAAAACGTCTTGACCCATGCCACCTGCTCGGTGCGCATCTCCCGTAGCACCAACAACGCCGCTCCCAGCACTGGTTCCCCCGTCCGCATCCTCCTGGCTGTGGATGGCTCGACACACTCGGCCTTGGCGGCGAGTGCCCTCGCCAGCCGCGCTTGGCCCGTCGGCACCGAGGTCAAGGTCGTTGCCGTGCTGGACCTTCAGTTCTGTGAAAAAAGGTAAAGGTGACATCCCACATTGTTTCACGATCCCAATATCTCAATCAATGTGGGATGTCACCTTTTACCTTTTATGTGGGATGTCACCTTTTACCTTTTCGCCGTATCATGGTCGATCCCCACGCTGACCCATCCCTGATTGTTGAGAATGTCGTACACGCCGTAGGGGATCGCTTTGCCCAGGACAGGGTCCAGGAAGTCATGAACCCGCACCTCCTGTGGCGATCCCTTCGGCCGCCATTCTCGTCCGGCATTGCGGAAATCCCCGACCAATTCCTTCTTCTTCGTGTCCACCGAGATCGCTGGCTGGTCTTGATCATGAAAGTGGCGCACCGTGGTGTTGATGAACTCGAATTGCTCGTTGCGGATAAAAAAAGGTGACATCCCACATTGTTTCACGATCCCAATATCTCAATCAATGTGGGATGTCACCTTTTACCTTTCCGGAGCTTGGCACTTAAGGAATGACGACGACCAAGCGACATTCGGGCTTGACCCTGCTCATTGTCCGGCCATTGCAGCCGCCACGATGCCCGCAGCCGAAAAGGCGATGGCAAATGTGCTGTATCTATTCTACAATACGGTCAAACCGACAGCATTGGTGAATGCCAACTTGCCCCGTAGTGGCATCAAGGGGATCGGTCTGGAAGGTACAGGCTATGCTTATCACGCATCCTCTTCGCAGTATCCCACTGGGTTGGCAGCCGTGCGATTCTTTTACGCTACCAAGGACGGCGCCAAGTGGCCGAGCGATTTCTCATCTTGCGGGAACGGAGCAAGAGATGGTCAGACGTGGAGGTATACATGGCACAACAGCATCAATGACGATAAGGTGTGGATTGCGGTCGAGGCATTCGATGAAGCCTTGTGCGACTCTCCAAAGAAGCAGGGGACACAGGCGTTGGTCCAGATCAGCATCGACAGCGAGCGCCCCAAGGTCAAGAATAGACGTCCATAGCATGATCCGCAATAACTAGAAAGAGAGTTGGTGTATATGAAGCTGGTAGCCAATTGTGTTGCAGGTATTATGTTATGTGTTCTACCGACGTCCCTGGTCGCCGAGGTGCCGACGGCTTTACCTACCACCACGCCCAGTACCGAGTATCATGATCGCAAGCAGCTCTTTGGGAAGATTGAGCAGAAACTCAAGGCGGAAGCCGAATATGACGAGGTGCTGCGGGATACGTCGAAGACATTTCAAGCGTCGCTTGATGGCCAGTTGCTGTTGGCATACTTGGCGATGGTGGACGGTCGGGACAGTACGGCCATAGATATTCTTAATGGCGTTGTGAATAGTGG
>JBBQTU010000205.1:0-7566 GCA_038213005.1 Tepidisphaerales bacterium
GACCATGCAGAGGAGGATGAGCGCGAGGAGGGAGAGTCGCGGGATGCCATGGGCCGCGAGGAAGGTGGCAAGCAGTGCCCACGGCAGAGCGAAGACGGTGTGTGCGATCTTGATGTCGGCGGCGAAGGCGGCGAGGCGCGAGCCGCGGGGGGCGGGGGGCAGGGGTTGTTGAGTTTCGGTCACTGGGAGCAATCTAACGCGAGGGGAGGCGGCGTGCCAGCAATCGACCGCGGTGCGGCAGCACGTTAGAGTGCTCTCATGAAAGATGACTCCTCTCAGCCACGTGCATTGGAATACGCTTCGTTCGGGCAGCGAACGCAGTCGTGTTTCCTGTCCATGATGGCAATCATCTTTGTGTTGGTTGGTTTGTCGGCCGGTCTGTTGGCGCTGTTCGCGCACATCAATGCCGTGGATGGCGGTACAGTAAGCGCGTGGGTGCCCCGCGCGCTGCACTTACTCGTCCTATTGTTCGCTTTTCCTGGCTTGGTTACCGGACTTTGGTTTTGTGGGCTTCACGCAGATTTCACGATGTACACAATCGGGGTAGTCATCGGACAGGTAGGTGTGTATTGGCTCGTCGGTGCCTTGATCGCCCGGCTGTCTGCTGGGCACCACACCGCCGGTTGAGGCCGGGTTCACTGTGGGGCTGCCGCCTCGGCTGCCCATTTCGCGCGAAGACAAGAGCGGTCGGAAATGGGGAGAATCTGTGCCTGACAAGAGCGGGAGAGCGGGTCTGGGTAGTCGAGAACTTCTGCGCGAGGGACCAAATGGGCGGCCGAGGGCGGCCAGCCCCACAGTGGGGCTGCCGCCCCGGCTGCCCATTTCGCGCGAAGACAAGCGCGGTCGGAAATGGAGAGAGTCTGCGCCTGACAAGAGCGGGAGAGCGGGTCTGGGTAGTCGAGAACTTCTGCGCAGGGACCAAATGGGCAGCCGAGGCGGCCTGCCCCACTTGAGAGGTTGCGATGGCGGGCGTATCTTGTGGGAGTGCCTGACGCCTCGACGAACTCGCTGCAGTGGTTTGATTGGGCCTCGGCATCCAACGAGCCTGGCCGGCACCTGCCTCACGTGAGCCAGCGAGGTTGTATCTATTTCCTAACGTCTCGCCTGGCGGATTCAATTCCCGCCGAGCGGCTGAAGGCCTGGAAGGCGGGGCGCGATGCGTGGCTGGAGCAGAATCCGCCGCCGCACAATGTCGCACGGCAACGCGCCCTCAAGTCGCTTTTCTCGGCTCGTATTGAACGTTATCTTGATGACGGTCGGGGTGCGTGTCTGCTCGCAGTTACGGCGGCCCAGGATGCGCTGGAAGCAGTGCTTCGGTACCAGGATGGCACGCGATACCTGCTGGGAGATTTTGTCGTGATGCCCAATCACGTTCATGTATTGGTTCAAACCGAAGTCGCAATCGACCAGTTGAGCAAACAGTGGAACCGCGTCTCTTCGCATGACATCAACAAGGTCCTCAGCCGTCGCGGATCGGTGTGGCAACAGGAACCTTTCGATCACGTCGTGCGCAGCAGAGAGCAACTGCTGAAGTGTCAGAAGTACATCCGGGACAATCCTGCCAGGCTCGCGCCAGGGACCTATGTACTTGGCAAAGGCAAAGCCGCCTGGACTGAATGAGTGGGGCGGCCGCCCCGGCAGCCCATTTCGTTCGATGACAAGTGCGGCCGGAAATGGGGAGAGTCCGTGCCTGACAAGAGCGGGCGAGCGGGTTTGGGTAGTCGAGAGCTTCTGCGCAGGGACCAAATGGGCAGCCGGGGCGGCCGGCCCCACTATTCCACGCCGCGGCGCTGGGATTTCGTCTCGGAGCGGTGCTTCTTGGATTCGAGGCGGCGCTGTTTGGCGCCGCGACTTGGCTTGGTGCGGTGGCGGATGGCCGGGACATCCCAGGCCTGGTGGATCAACTCTGTCAAGGCGTCGAGGCAGCCTTGCTTGTTCATCTCCTGCGAGCGGGAAATCTGGCAGACCAGGCGGACCTCGCCGAGGGAGTTGAGGCGTTTGCCCAGCAGTGACCGCAGGCGGGCGAAGGCAGTGGGGGAGAGGCCGGTGACGGCGGGCAGCGACAGGCGAAGTTCCATCCGCGTGTTGACCTTGTTGACGTTCTGCCCGCCGGGGCCGGAGCTGCGCGATGCGGACAGGACGATCGCCCCCGGCGTGATGGACACGCCCGCGGGCAGGCGCATGGCGCCGGCCGGCCCGGTGGGGGGCGGCGCTGGCGAGGTTGGCGGTGAGTCGCTCATGAGGGTCTGGTGATCACGGACGATCGGGCAGGGCTTGGTCCGTCGTCGGCTCGGCGGGCGGCTCGGGCGCTGCGATGTAGAGCCGGGCGGGCGGAGCGCCGCTGATCCCACGCTGGATGTGGACCATGTCCACGTAGTGGGTGACGCTGCCGATGAAGACGACCACCAGCAGCATGACCAGGTCCAGCCGCAGCCAACTGACAGGATGGGCGATGGGGCGATCGCCGGCGATGACGTAGAGCGCGATCATCATCGCCATGACGCCGGTGCTGACGTGGGCAACCCACCACCAGCCGGTGCGCAGGCCGATCGGCAGGGCATGGGGGAATCCGCCCTGCATGTCGCCGACGGAGTATTCCTGCTGGAGATAGACGGGCACGCGGTGGTAGCTCATCACCGATCCGCTGAGCAGGAGCAGCGCGAGGCAGCCCCAGACGATGCGGCGAAACGACCAGCGGGTGCGTGCGAAAAGTGCGAGGCGGCTCTCTTCTCGCTCATCGGAAAGCGCCAGCGGCACAACCATCTCGTGGAACATCAGACCGCCGATGAGCAGCATCGCGGCGACGATGTGTCCATAGCGCGCAATCAGGTAGCCGATGTTCGCGGCGCTGTTCCAATTGGCTGCTTCGGCGATCCACATTCGGGCCTCCGTCGTTGACAAAACAGGTGCTCAGCGCGACCGCGCCGACACCCTCATCCACTGTAACGAAATGAAGTCTGATAAAAAAGCGTTGACTGTGTAAGCCGTCAGACGTAGATTCTGTATAACGAAAGGAGGAAAGCGCCATGGCGAAAGTTGCTAAGAAGGCCCCGGCTAAGAAGGCTGCTGCTAAGAAGCCAGCCAAGAAAGCCAAGAAGTAATGCACCGCGTCTGACGGGCGCGGCGTGGTTCCAGGAATGGAAACCGCTCCCGATTGGATGCAGAGACATTTAACAGTTCCTGCCTTGGCTCCTAACCGAAGGCCACGGAACAAAAAAGAAAGCTTCCACGCCACGGCGGAAGCTTTCTTCTTTTATGCACAAAATCCCCTGAAAAAACAGGCCTATTTCGGCTTGGCCTCCGCCGCGGCGCTCGCCGGAGCGGCGCCTGCGGTCGCCGCGGTCTTGGCGTGTTCGCGCTCGATCAGGTCGAGCATCGTCGGGCGCGTCAGCTCGCCGCCGGTCATGATGAGCTGCACATCCGCGGTGTCCAGCGTCTCATATTTCACCAGCGCCTTGGCGAGCGCCTCGACGCGATCGCGGTTGTCGGTGATGAGTTGCGTCGTTTCGGTCCACAGCGTATCGATGAGATTTTTTACTTCCTCGTCGATGATCCGGGCGGTCTCGTCAGAATATTCCCGGCCGCCGCCGAACTCGCCCATGAGATTCGGCTTGTTCTCATCCTCGCCGAAATAGATGAAGCCGAGACGCGGGCTCATGCCCCATTCGCGAATCATCTTGCGGGCGATGCTGCTCGCCTGGCGGATGTCGCTGATGGCGCCGGTGTTCACGTCGCCGCAGAACATTTCCTCGGCGATGCGACCGCCGAACGTCGTCTTGATCGTCGCGACGCACCAGCTCCGCGCGAAGTTGGTGCGATCCTTTTCCGGCAGCGCAAAAGTCGCGCCGCCAAAATTGCCGCGCGGGATGATCGTCACCTTGTGAATCGGATCGGCGTCCTTGGTCAGATACTGCACCACCGCGTGGCCGGCCTCGTGATAGGCGGTGGCCAGCTTGTCCTTCTCATCGATGACGCGGCTCTTGCGGGCGCGGCCCCAGCGGACTTTGTCCCGCGCTTCTTCAAGGTCATCCTGCTCGACGGCATCCTTGTTGAGCATCGTGGCACCCAGTGCCGACTCATTGATGATCGCCGCCAGATCCGCGCCGCTGAAGCCTGGCGTCGCACGCGCCAGGCGCAGCAGATCGACGCTGGTGCCCAGTTTCACCTTGCGGGCGTGAACCTTGAGGATCTCAAAGCGGCCCTTCACATCGGGCAGCGGGACATAGACCTGGCGATCAAATCGGCCGGGACGGGTCAGCGCCGGGTCCAGCACATCCACGCGGTTGGTCGCGGCGCAGACGATCACCTGGTCATTGGTTTCAAAGCCGTCCATCTCGACCAGGATGGCATTGAGCGTCTGCTCGCGTTCATCGTGCCCGCCCGAACTGAAGCCCGAGCCGCGCCGGCGTCCGACAGCGTCAATTTCATCCAGGAAGATGATGCAGGGGGAATTGTCCTTGGCCTGCTTGAAGAGGTCGCGCACGCGGCTGGCGCCGACACCGACGAACATCTCGACGAAGTCCGAGCCCGAAATGCTGAAAAACGGCACATCGGCCTCGCCGGCGATGGCCTTGGCCAGCAGCGTCTTGCCCGTGCCCGGATCGCCCACCAGCAGCACGCCGCGGGGGATGCGCCCGCCGAGGCGCTGAAACTTTTTCGGATTGCGGAGGAAATCGACGATCTCATGCACCTCATCCTTGGCTTCGTCGACACCGGCAACGTCGTCGAAGGTGATGTTGGTGTGTTCCTTGCTCGTGATCTTGTGCTTGGAGCGCCCGAAGTTGCCCAACATGCCGCCAGGCCCGCCGGCGCCGCGCATCTGGCGGAACATCACAAACCAGAACAGCACGATGATGCCGACCCAGATGATGTAGGGCAGGATGGCGGTGATCAGCAGGTTCTGGCTGGCGCGGACCCACACGATCGCCCCGTTGGCGTTGTCCTTATAGTATTGCCCGACCTCCCACGTTGCGGTGCCCTCGGAAATGACCTGCGTCCGGAAACGAGTCACCTTCTCTTTGTTTGGAGGGATCGTCTGGGGCGCGCGGAACTCGCCGTTGGCTTCGTTGCCCTCAATGTAAAGAACTTGAACCTGGCCCTCTTTCAGCAGGGCGTCGAGCTGGCTCAGCGAAATCAGCGTGCTTGGCTTCTCATTGCTGTTCATCAGCATGAAAACCATCACCGCCAGCGCCAGGATGAGCAGCCAGCCAAACAGGCCGCGCCCCATCTTGAAACCGGACATGCTCGGTCCACTGGGCCTGCCTTCTTTATTCTCTGGTTTGTCAGACTTCTGCTCTGCCATCCGGCTATTCCCTTGTATGGTGTCGACCTGATGTTAAGTGACGAGGTCGCACCCTGTCCACAGGCTGACTCAACATCCACAGCCCAGACCGCAGGGACTTAGCGTCTGATCTTGCCACGGCCCTGCGGCAGTCTTGCCCAAACGCGGCCATTTCAGGCAAACGGACCAAAAAGTGTTTTTTTTGTCGGGCTACCTCGCTACAAGAGGCGTACCACGCTGAGTCCGATTGGGAAAAGTTGTTTCTTCCTGCGGGGGTAGTGGTGTCCAAAGTCCAACCTGTTGTTTGTGAATCACTGGAGAGCCGATTTCTGATGGCCGCGGTCGAACCGACGGCCATGGAAGTCTATTTCGTCACCCTGATCAACCGCGCCCGCATGCACCCGGAGGGCGAGGCGCTGCGATATGGGATCACGATCAACGAAGGGCTGGCCCCCGGCACGATCTCACGCACGCCGCTTCCGCCTGTCGCGATCAGCAACACCCTCACCGACGCCGCCCGTGGTCACAGCCGCCAGATGCTCACTGCCGGCGCGCTCGAACACGAGGGCATCGGTGACGGCACCATCCTCGACCGCTTGATCCTGGCCGGCTATTACCCCATCTATCCTGCCGCCATTGCCGAGAACATCGGCTGGCACGGCGCCAGTTCCGGCTGGCCTGATCCGCAGGCCACCGTCGATCTCCTCCATCATGACTTGTTCGTGGATGCCGCCGTCTCGGATCGCATACACCGCATCATCCTCATGACCCCTGACATGACCGAGGTGGGGGTGGGCTATGTCGCGGGCACGTTCCGCAGTGGCGCGACCAACTGGAATTCGATGATGGTCAGTCAGGAGTTCGCCTACACCTCCGGCAACCGCTTTATCACCGGCGTCGCCTATAGCGACACCGTGCAACGGGATAAGGCCTATACTCCCGGCGAAGGACTCAGCAGCATGCAGATCCAGGCGCAGCGCCTGTCGGACGGCAAAGTGTTCTCCGTCACCACCGGCCAGGCGGGCGCCTACAGCCTGCCGGTGCCGCTGGGCACCTACCGCATCACCGCGTCTGGCGGCGGACTACCCACGCCGATCGTGCGCGACGATGTCGTGATGGCCGGCAGCAACGTGCTCACCGACTTCCGCATCCGCCCGTCGCTGTCCCCCCGCCTCAGCGACTGCGGCGTGCTCCATGTCGATGGCACCGCGGGAAATGACCTGATCAGCCTGAGCCTCGCCGGCACCCAACTGCTGGTGAAAGTCAACGCATCGACCTGGACGTTCCCGGCCGACCAAGTCACGGCAACCGAGATATGGGGCTGGCAGGGCAATGACACGATCCTCGGCAGTGCGATCGGCGATGTCATCGACGGCATGTGGGGTGATGACGTGCTCTCCGGCCGTGCCGGCGACGATTTCATCTCCGGCGGCACCGGCAACGACGCCATCAGCGGTGGTGGCGGCAGCGACACCCTTTATGGCAACGCCGGAATCGATATGATCCAAGGCGGCAGCGGCGACGACGTGATCTGGGGCGGCGGCGGCCGCGACAAGATCGACGGCGGTCTCGGCGACAACTCGTCGGACTACAATCCGCTGGAAACCAGAATCAACATCCAGCACCTGCTGGTCTGACCCCTTGCACGGACTGCTGCTATGAGCGACTACAGCGACAAGGTCATTGATCACTACAACAACCCGCGCAACGTCGGCTCGATGGATAAGACCGACGCGGCCGTCGGCACCGGCGTCGTTGGCGCCCCCGAGTGCGGCGACGTCATGAAACTTCAGATCCGCGTCGACGCCGCCGGCCGCATCCTCGACGCGAAGTTCAAGACCTACGGCTGTGGCAGCGCCATCGCCGCCAGTTCCCTCGCCACCGAATGGATCAAAGGCAAAACCCTCGATCAGGCCCTGGACATCCGCAACACCGACATCGCCAGCGAACTGGCGCTCCCGCCGGTAAAAGTCCACTGCTCAGTCCTGGCCGAAGAAGCCATCAAGTCGGCGATCGAGGACCTGAAGAAGAAGCAGCAGAAATAGCCGGCGCTCAGGCGAGCGGCGTCTGAGCCCCCGAGCGCACCTCTTTAGCCCCAACGTGGCGCAATTCATAAGCCTGGGGCAACGCCCCAGGTGGTCTCAAGACCGGCACGCGCCGGCCGCTCTTCAGCCCCAACGGGGCGTAATTCATAAGCCTGGGGCAACGCCCCAGGGTGGTCGGTAGCGATATCTCGAAGGGTTTGGTGTGAGCCCTGAAAGGGCGTAACTTATCGTCGCGTCGCC
>JBBQTU010000206.1:0-7515 GCA_038213005.1 Tepidisphaerales bacterium
GCCCGCCCAGACCGCTGTCCAGAACCACAATAGGCGATGCGCTCGAACTCATTGCATCTCCAACACAACCGATCCTTCCCAACTTCACGCATCGGCATCTTCGCCATCCAGGGGGGCGCACACAAGGGGCGGGGAGGGATCTCCCGCAGGGAGTGGAGCGTAGACCGCAGCGGGCTCTGGGGGCGGCGGGCGTGCCTATTTTTCCGGGCACGCGATTTCTTAGCCCCAACGGGGCGGCATTCTTAAGTCCAGGGTAAGCGTACTGGCGCAGCCCTGGGTAAGAACCATTCACCCTGAATGAGCCCTGACAGGGCGACACATCTTTCAGCACCGTATTCGCTCCAACCACTTGCTGAAGCGCAACTTGTATCTGCCCGGAAAGACGGGCAAGCCCGGGGCGGCTGTCTGGCGTGTGCGGTGGCAAGAGTATGCAATTCGGCGGGGCCAAAGCCGAAGGGTGAGGACACAAAGCGAGTCACTGCCACGACGGGAAGCCAACGGGCTTGGGGAGGTCCACGCCGGGGCTGCTGGCGGGGCAAGCGGCGAGGGCCGGGGTTCACGGCACCGGTTCGGCGATGACAGCGGTTCCGTAGCAGAGGACTTCGGCGGCGCCGACCATGGGGCCGGTGTCATAACGGACGCCGATGACGGCGTTGGCGCCGATTTCTTCGGCGTGGGCGAGCATCAGGCGAAAGGCCTCATCGCGGGCCGATTCGCACAGGGAGGTGAAGATACCGGCCCGACCGCCGAAGAGAGTGCGCAGGCTGCCGATGAAAGTCAGGGGGAGGGAGCGAGTGCGCACGGTGATGCCTCGTACCAAGCCGAGGTTCTTGACGATGCGGAAGCCGGGAAGGTCGAAGGTGGTGCTGGTCTGCATGAGGGGAATATACCACAGGAGACGGGCGTTCGTACCGTTTCATAGGTCGCAGAACTGGGATGTCCCCTTGCCTTCTCCAGCAGTCCCGGACCAAATTGACATGGAGCTGCCCGGATCCGCTAGTCCTGCAATCTTCCCGGTCGGCTCGTCGGTTGCGTTTGCGGCCTCCCGTAGGAGTGCGATGCGACTAGCCATTGCCCCGGGGCCGCGAACAGTTTGACTAGCTCTGGATCCGTCTTGGCCCCTCGCTCAAGGTTGAAGAAGAGGTTCGTTCTCAACCAAGGAACGTCCACCTGTCGCAGTTCCGTGGACCATTGGCCATCGTGCTCGATGGTTTGGGGTCGCTTGGCCGGGTCGCTTTCAGAACTCAGCCAGACAGTGAGAATCAGGCCGTCAGGGGACGGCCCCTGGGCCTGCGTCTTCCATTTCAGGTGGATGAGCCGGCCGTCAAACGCCAGGCGATGGCCGGGGAGTTTGCCCTGTGCCAGCCGGTCCAGCCCTTCAAACAGTTGACCGAGGTAATTCTGCCTCGCATGTTCGATAAATGCGTCTTGGTGGGTGTCCCACCACTTCTTCCAACTCTTAACCTCATCCCCGCCTGTGCGGGCAAATTCCTCCATTCCAGGCACGCGATTGTTGCCTTCAACGATCTGGCGCAGACAGCCGACGGCCCAGCGCCGCACCTGTGCCGACTTGTCATCCATCAAGCCCGCCAGCACCGGCACGGTCTCTTCGCGATTGACCTGCCAGACGGCATACATCACGCTCTCGACCTGCTCAGGTTTGACCAGCGGTAGGCACTCGCGGAGGTAGGCGGCGTAATCCAGCCCGCTCACGCCACGCCGAAACGAAGAACGCGCCCGCTCGGTTTCAGGGTCGTTGACCGGGCTGCCCGAGCGATCGTAGATGGCCTGGGTGACGTCCGCCTCGGTGATGTACTTCTTGATCTCCTCCAGCGGCGGCGCAGCATCGACGCGAATGAGGGCGGCCGTAATCACCGGCCGCAATTCCGGCTTCACCGTCGCCATCAATTTGCGCAGCGCATCTGCGGCCCGTTCATCGGCGTAAGCGCCGACTTGCACAATCGCCTCCGCCTGGCTTGGTCCCTCCACCACGGCCCAGGCGGTCAGTTCATCCAGTAACTTGTCCCCCGGGCGATTGCCGTGGGTGTAGGTGATGGCCTCAGCCACCGCCAGCACGGGCTGATGGGCCAGCCGGAGGCGATTGTCCGTGTCATCCGCAAAGACAATCGCGTTTTGACCCTTCTCCAAACTGGGCATGCCCCACCGCCCCTTGGGATCGCGCATCGTCTCCTCCTCCACCACAAACCGGATCGCGATCGTCTTCCCCATCTTGCCCTTGATCGCCGCGATCACAGTGCATCGGGCTTCCATTTGTCGGGCGGAAGTGAGGTCAAGTTGGGCCTTTCCGATCTGCTCGACATCATCCACATGAACTTTGGCGATGACATTACAGACATCTCGTTCTCGCCGCAGGTCAAACGGCCCCTTCAGCGACGGCACCGGGTAGCCTTGGACCATCGTAGCCAGTAGGCACACGGCAAAGGCAATCAACACGACGCTTGTGCGGCCACGCATGGCGACTCCTTCGGTCCTCAGACGTGTAAACGGGTCGCTATGGCAAGGAGAGCACGAGTGGTGCCGGGCGGGTGGATTTGCCATGTGGTTAACCAGTCGGCCGGCCGGATGCGGATGCTCAAGTCGCAGAAAGACTTCGCGGCGTTTGATCTGATCATGCAGGGGGAGGGAATGCCCTTGGACGCAGTTAGTACTTCGCTTCCACATCGGCTTTCTCCAGTCTCCGACGGCCTACGCGCCAGATGGTGTGTTCGAGGCCCAGTTGGACGGCGGTTTCATCGCCCAGGTATCGTCGCCGATCGGGCGGCTCCGCTCAAGACTCTCCGCTGCCTCTGCTACCTTCTGTTCAATTGAATTTTCTCACCCCGAAGAGTCTAAGTCTGTACGTCCCCTCTTCCCCCCAGCCGCGGCGGCCGCGGAGCAGCCAGAACCCGTCCCGACAATGCTCCAATTTGCCCTTGACTCCCTCAACGATGGAATATATACTTCAACCGAATATAGCAGCGCGATCAGTGCGCCACTATGGTGCTCTTTGATAAGTGAATATCTCTACTCTATAGCCGATAATCGCACCCATCAGGTCCGATATCGAACCTCAGCCATCATACCTAACATGTGCTATTTCGCCGCGAGCGATTACGTTCGCAGTTTGCCCGGCGCGTCGAAGACCTCGCCTGGCGGGGCGGGGAATACGTTTTTCGGCAAGGACTGATGACTTATGACTGGTGACTAATGACGAAGAAAACTTGATCATCTGACCCCCTCAATCGCGCGTAAGTGCTTATCCGAACTGAGCTCCCGACCCCCTCCCCCCACCCCTGAAAAACGTGCGTATCTTGCCCCTCCGATCGCACGTAAGTCTATCGAGGATGGCAGCGGCCGTGTGGGAAGACGGCCGGATCTGCGAGGGAGGCGTGGGGATGCTCCTGTGCGGGCGAGGACGCCTCGCACTACTCGTGCGGGCGCGCCTCGTCACTGCGGCAGCAGGGAGAGGGGGATGTAGTCCAGGCCCAGTTGGGAGAGGACCAGGCCGACGAGGAGCCAGAAGCCGGCGGCGAGGCCTTCGCCGAAGATGAGGCCTACGAAGACCGGGCGGGCCTGCTGGTACATGCGGGCGCCGCCGTAGCGGAGGATCACGACCTTCGCCAGCCAGCCGAGGAAGAGGCTGAACCAGGCTAGCTGGACGTACCAGGTGCTGCAGAGCAGATAGCCGACGGGGAGGAGTGGCCAGCCCTGGTATCGCAGGGAGAGGAACTGCAGGATGGCGGTGATGCTGGCACCGACGCCGATGTTGGTCCAGACGTTCCAGGTCTTGGCGGTCCAGCGGCCGTCGCGCTGCTGGATCATCGGGTCGACCACATCCATGCGCGGGCGGTTGTCCAGGCCGTAGGGGTTGAGGTAGGGCTGCTGGATCTTGGGGCTTAGCGGGGTGGCGTAGCTGTAGTAACACCAGAGGCTGGACGTGGCCGAGACGACGACGGAAATGGCGAGCGACCAGGCGACCAGTGCCACGAGGCGGCGCATCATCTTGGGCTGCTCCATGCCCAGGTTGCTCGCGGTGACGAGTCCTTCCTGGGTGTAGGCCATGGCGCTTTCGCGGGTGGAGGTGGGTCCGGTGGCGGTGAAGATGCCGGTGAAGAAGACATCCTTGCCGGTCATCAGGCCGGGGGATGCGCCGGTGAAGACGTACCAGGCGTTGGTATCGGAGCGGACGAAACAGAGCCCGGTTTCGGCGACGACCCGGCTGGTGACCATGTGCGCCAGGAGCATGAAAAACAGCACGGCGAGGGTCACCCAGGGCGAGACGCCGACGAAGAGCATCCAGGCGATCATGATGCAGATGCCGGCGATGGCGCAGAGGGCGGCCGGGCGGGTGGAGGGTTCGGGGCCGCTGGACCCACGAAGCAGTTCCCGGCCAACACGCTTCCAGAAGAGCCGGCCGATCCAGAGAAAGCCGATGGTCAGGGCGATGGCGCTGCCGATATGCTGACATTGCCAGGCGCCTGATGGGATGTCGCTCTGCATTGTCCTGCGCTGGACGCTGACGAGATCGGCCAGCAGAAAGCTTGCCCAGAGGCTGAAGCCGGTGCGGGACTGGATGAAATAGGTGATGCCGATGAAGGTGAAGTAGATCGTTGCGCCTTTGACGTAGCCTGAGAAATAGATCCAGGGCTCGGCGGTCATGATGCTGTTGAGGTCATATCCCAGCTTGAACATCGGGAACATCCTGGGCTGATAGCGGTGCATGGCGACGAGCCCATGGAGGAAGAAGACCGCGGAGACGGCGATGAGGAACAGGCGGCTGCCCATGACATCGTTCAGGGCCTTCCCGGGACGCGGTTCCTGGAGCAGCGACGCCGTGAGCTGCGCCAGCGGGAAGGGCAGGCGTTCGCTGGTTTGCCATTGCCTGCGGAGCAGGACGGCCAGGGAGACGAGCGTGGTGAACATACCGGCGAAGAAGACGCCCCAGGCCGCCAGCGGCAGGATCCAGCGGGCAAACGGGATGGCGGCCCCGGGCTGCACCCGCTGGTAGAAGTCGTTGACGATGGGTGAGTTGAGGCCTTTGGCGATCGACGGGACAGGGAAGAGCCAGTCGGGCAGGCCGGCAGCGCGAAAGGCCTGCCAGAATCGCGCGTTGACGGCTCCTTCGTGGAATGGCGCCACGAGCATGGGGATGAAATAGCGCATCAGCCCCTGGGTGGGGACGCTACAGGCGGCGAGCAGCATCACGACGATGGTGGCCAGTTCGCCGCTGGACAGGGCTTTGCCCGGGGCAAGCCATCGCAGGGGCGCGTTGAGCAGGACGACGAGCGAGAAGATCGACAGGACCAGGAATAGCGGGAAGTAGCCGCCGATGATGAAGGTGTTGGCGATGACGAAGTCGTTGTAGGGAGCGATGGCGGCCAGCAGTGTGACGAGCAGGGTGCCCAGCGTGATGGCGCGAAGGGTGATGGCCGAGCGCCCGGCGTGAGCGTGCTCGAGCAAGGGCATCGGCGACGGAGGGCTCGTGCTGTGCGTCATGGGTGGGGCGGCGCGACTGGTCGCCTAGGGTGCCGTGGTCTTGGGAATGGCGGCGTCACGAAGCTTCTGCCATGCCTCATCAGAGAAGGTTTTGCGGAATGCGCCGACTTGGGCGGAGGCGACAGCCTTGGCGGCGGCGACGCGCGCGTTAGCGATTTTACGGGCGGCGGCGACCACCGCGGTGGACTTGGCGGGCTTGTCGGCATCGGTGGCTGCCTGCCACTCGGCGAAGAGGGGGGTGAGGGTATCGATGTCGGCCGGGTCGAGCCTGGCGGGATAGGTGAGGGCCGAGCCCTGAACCTGCTTGAGGAGCTTGAGCTGCTCAGCGGTGACTCCAAGGGCGGTGAGCTGCTCGGGCTTGAGGCGGGTCTTGGCGAGCAGGGTCATCGCGTAGTCGGGGTGGAAGGTCGCGGGGTTGAGGATGCTGGCCTGGAAGCTGACGGTGTCGCCTTGCTTGCGGACGTTGAGCGCCATGGCACCAGCGCGGATGCGCCAGGTATCAGCGCCGACGGAGTAGATATCCTGGGGTGGAGGCGGGGCCACGCGCACGCCCGGCACGCGTTGTCCGGGGACGCGCTGGGCGGGCTGCGGCTGCATGGCGGCATATTGCCCGGGTTCGACGCCGGGGATCGTGAACAGTCGCGGCTTGCCGGCGAGGTAGCCCGAGAGTTGCCAATAGATGAACCATCCCCCGGCGACGAGGCCAAGGGCAATGAGTGTGAGTCCAAGCCAGAGCGGGATATCCCGCGAACGCGTTTGGGTCTGTTCCATGAGCGGCTCCGTTTGCCATCGCGATCACATGCTGGCGTTGTCGCACTAAAGGAGCCTGCCCAGGCCATCATGCGCCTGGAGCGTTCGCAGCAGCCGGAGGCCCGCCGGCCGGGGTTTCGATCGAGTCGATCTTCCGGCGGAAATTGGCGACATCCTGCAGCGTCGTATTCTCCAGCGCACCTAAGTATTCGTTGCAGATGCGTTTCCAGGCATCATGCAGTGGGCAGGCGACCGCATCGTTGCATTCCCGCTGGCCGAGCACACAGCGATGAAATTTACTGATGTTCTCCAGCGGGTCAACAATGTCCAGCAGTTTGATCTTATCCAGTTGCTGCGCAATACGGAAACCCCCGCCGAAGCCTTTCTGGCTTTCCAGGATTCCGCCCTTGGCCAGTTGCTGCAGAATCTTGGCGAGATAGTTCGACGGGACGCCGGTCGCCTCGGCGATGTCCTTCACGCCGACATATTCGGGTTCGCCCTTGCGGGCCATGAAAACCATCGCACGAAGGGCATATTCGCTGGTCTGGGTGAGCATGAGCACATCCGGTTAAAAATAGTTCCATATCCGAACATGACATTGTAGGAACGGCTTTGATGGCTGGACAAGGCCGCCGTACGGATGGGCTCGTTTCATGCAACGGAGCGTGCAGCGATAGGGTGGTAGAGGGTGTCGCGCTCGACGGGCTTGAAGCCGGCTTCGCGGATCAGGCGGTGGAGTTGGTCAACGGTCATCTCCTGGTGCGTGCCAGCGCCGACGCGCTTGGTGATGTCGTACCAGAGGACGGTGCCGTCAAGATCGTCGCAGCCCCAGGTGAGGGCAATCTGTGCCAGGTGGACGCCCTGCATGATCCAGAAGGCCTTGAGGTGGGGGATGTTGTCGAGCATCAGGCGGGCGATGGCGAGGGTTTTGAGGTCCGTCAGGCCGGTGGGGCCGGGCAGGTCGCCCAGTTCACTATTCTCGGGCGCGAAGGAGAGGGGGACCATGCAGTTGAAGGCGGCGGGGTGATTGCGGCCTGAGATATCCGATCTGAGATTTGAGATTTGAGGTTGGGGTCGTGAGATGCCCGCTTGGGCGGCGGCGCTCATCCGAGCGAGCGACTCATCCTGCAGTTCACGAAGTTTCACGAGGTGTTTCACACGCTCGGCGGGTGTTTCGACGTGGCCGTAGAGCATGGTGGCGTTGGTGTAGATGCCAAGTTCGTGGGCGGTGCGGTGGACATCAAACCAGCGATCGGCCCTGACCTTGCC
>JBBQTU010000207.1:0-7506 GCA_038213005.1 Tepidisphaerales bacterium
GATGTAGTCCAGGACCACCTGCATCTCCGCCGACTCGCCTCGCGCGGCCTCCTCCCGCCCGGCGCAAGCCACCACCTCCAGCAGAAGCTGAATGATCCGCGTGGACAGGTCCAGCCGCCTGGCGGGCGATGGCTTCGTCCCGGCCAGGATGATCAGGCGATGGAACTGTGTCGCCAACTCGGCCGATGCCGCAAAATGACGCCGCGGAAGCCGGCGGAGCGCCGACAGCAGCGGCCGGGCCTCCTGGAACAAAGCGGTAAGAAATCGGCCGCGGGCGGGCAGACGCACCTGGATCCAGAACAGTTCGCCCTTCTCCTGCGGCCGCCCGCCGGTGGAGTGCTGCTCGCCCGGGAAGGTGACAAACACCTCGCCCGCCCGCATGGCATAGTCCCTGCCACGCACGCGGTAGACCTGACGACCCCGTGCAAGATAGCAGATCTCCATCGCCTGCTCGTGGCGGTGGGTGGCCAGCATCGCATCAGCCCGGACGTTGTCGTAGTGCCCCAGCAGAGGAACGGCGGCGGTCAGACCCGCATCCGACAGGTCGAGCATGACCTTGGGCCGGCGGAGAATGGCGGGACGGTCTGGCATGTATGATTTCGTACTGCGCAGCCGCCTTGAACGCAATACGCCGTCCAACATGGCATACTACCGCCAACAATGAGGAGCCCCCAATGACCAGCGACCAGCTTAAGGCAATGAAGTTCCAGCGTCCGGAGATGATCCCCGTAAACTTGGGCCTGCTGCCGGCGACATGGATGAGGTATCGTGACGACCTGGACGCTCTGGTCCGTCGGCATCCGGCCATCTTTCCCGGCTACACCGGCAAGGCCAGCTACGACGAGCTCGGGTCGGGCACTTATCACACGGGCAATCACGTCGACGAATGGGGCTGCGTCTGGCAGAACATCCACGAAGGCATGGAGGCGATCGTCACCGGCCACCCCGTGCCCACCCGCGAGATGGTGCACCAGCTCGAGGAGCCCTCCGAGGTCACGCCGGAGCTCAAGCACGGATTCATGTACCTGCGACTCACCGACCTTCGCGGCTTCGAAGAGATCATGCTGGATTTCGCCGAGGATGCGCCGGAGCTTCAGACGCTGATCGACCTGGTGCTCAGACACAATATGAAACACCTGGAGATGATCACCCGGCAGATGGCGTCTGACGGCCTCTACTGGTTCGGCGACGACCTGGGAATGCAGCACGGCCTGGCGATGGGCGCTGCCAAGTGGCGTCAGTATATGAAGCCGTGTTTTGCAACGATCTTCGCGCGCTGGCGGCAGGCCGGTGGCGTCGCCTACTTTCACACCGATGGCTGCATCCACGAGATCATCCCAGACCTGATCGACTGCGGCGTGCAGATCATCAATCCGCAGATCCGGGCCAACGGGCTGGACAACCTGGTCCGCGTCTGCAAAGGCAAGGTCTGTGTCCACCTCGACCTGGACAGGCAACTGTTCCCCTTCGCCAGCCCCGCCGAGATCGACGACCACATCCGCCAGTGCATCGCCGCCCTGGGCAGCCGCGAAGGCGGATTGTGGGTCGGAGCGGAGTGTGCCCCCGACGTGCCTCTGGATAACATCGAGGCCATCTGCTCGGCCATGGAGAAGTACCAGACCTACTGGTCCTGATCGCTGGGTTCGCTAACTATCGTGGTGGGCGAGGGACTTACCTTCAGTGCATCGTGCAGGAGTCGAACCTGCACGAGTTCGCGAAGATGCTTATGGTCCAGCGTGTCAAAGAACTTGCTGATGTCCACTTCCAGCACCCAGCCGCCATCGGTGTTCATAGTCCCCTTCCACAGTTCCTCCAACGCGCCATGCGCTCCCCGGCCGGGCCGGAAGCCGTGCGAGCCAGGATAAAAGTCCTGCTCGTAGATCGGTTCCAGCAGCATCACCACCGCACGCTGAAGGACCTTGTCCTCCAGCGTCGGGATGCCGATGGGTCGCTTTTGCGTTGTCCTCGCCTGCTTTGGGGATATGAACCCGTCTGACCGGCCGGACACATAAAAAACGTCTCTGTTCTCATGGCCGACCATCGCCCAACCGCCCGGCGATCCCCCTTCGTCCCAGACGCCCGCCCGAGTCAGCCCCCGATCACCACCACCGTCCCGACCACTGGAATCCTGTCGCGGCCGCCACCGCTTCCACATTTTCCCCAGTTCCCCTCTTGACCGGCCAATCCCCACTTCCTATAATTACCCGAATAATAGTGCGCGGACTCTCCGCGCCAAACGGTGCTCTTTGACAAGTGAATATCCCAATAAAAGGCCGAAAATCGCACCTGCAAGGTCCGAAATGGCCCGTCGAATTAAATACCTAACGAGTGTGACCTGATGCCTGGACCGCGCCGGCAACGCTTCACGTACCACGTTCCGGCCCCTTCGTCGTTCCGATCGCATCGCGATCGCATCCGTCGCCCAGCCTTGCCAGAATTAACTTGAGCATCTTGCCCCCGAATCGCGCGCAACTCCTTGTCCCACAAAGGCCAGCACCCCCCCCCTCCCCCTCCTCAAACAACCTGCGCTTCTGCCCCTTGGCATCGGGCGGCTTTCTTCCGTCGACTGTTCACCTCCTCCACTATTCTCGCCCCCCCAAGAGCGATGGTAGCCCACCGAGGGGGTCACGCGGACAGATTTGACGTTGCGGGCTCAGTAGGGCATACTCTTGGCACATGAAGATCCGCGCCATTGAGATTGCCGCGATTATTATTACTCCAGGAAACTGCGGGTAGGGCAATCTTGTATGAACCAAGAGAATTGATGCCCTGCCCGATGACGGCAGGGCATTCTTCTTATCGCCATGAGGCACTAGCACAACAGGAGCCGCAATGAGCACGACCAGGCGTATCGAGATCTACGACACGACCCTCCGGGATGGCACACAGGGCGAGGGGTTCAACCTCTCCCTCCAGGACAAGCTGCTGATTGCCCAGAAGCTGGATGAGCTGGGCGTGGATTACATCGAAGGCGGCTTTCCCCTGTCCAACCCGAAGGATGAGGCCTTCTTCCGGGATGTGAGGTCGATGAAGCTGCGCGCCAAAGTGGCGGCGTTCGGCATGACCCGCCGTCGCGGGATCGCCGCCGAGCAGGACCCGGGCATGAGAGCGCTTCTGGACGCGCAGACGCCGGTGATCACCATCGTCGGCAAGACCAGCGCCCACCAGGCAAAGGTGGTGCTCGGGGTGACGATCGAGGAAAACCTGCAGATGATCGCGGACTCGGTCCGCCTGATGCACTCGGCCGGACGGCAGGTGGTCTACGATGCCGAGCACTTCTTCGACGCCTATCGCGACGATCCCCAATACGCCCTGCAGACGCTGCAGGCAGCACAGGAGGCCGGGGCGGACGTCCTGGCCCTGTGCGACACCAATGGCGGCAGCATGCCGGAGTTCATCGCCGAGGCGATAACGGCCGTGAAAAAGGCCGTGAGCGTCAAGGTCGGCATCCACACGCATAACGACACTGGTTTGGCGACGGCCAACGCGCTGGCCGCCATCCGCGCCGGCGCGGATCACGCCCAGGGAACGATCAACGGATTCGGCGAGCGCTGCGGCAACATGGACCTGCTGACGCTCGTCGCCAATCTGCAGCTCAAGTACAAGATGGATTGCCTGCGCCCCGGAACGCTGGAGCGGCTCACCGAAGTCAGTCGCTATGTCTACGAGATCTCCAATCTCAACCCGGTGGTCAATCAGCCCTACGTCGGGGCGGCCGCGTTTGCCCATAAGGGCGGGATGCACGTGCATGCGGTGCAAAAGGATGTCACCAGTTACGAACACACCGATCCCGAAACGGTGGGCAACGCCCGGCGAATCCTGGTCAGCGAGATGAGCGGGCAGAGCAACATCGCCGCCAAGGCGGACAAGAAGTTCCAACTCGGCGGGAACAAGGCGGTGCTCAAGGCGGTGCTGCAGAAGGTGCAGGACCTGGAGAACGCCGGCTATCAGTTCGAGGCCGCCGAGGGCAGCTTTGAACTGCTGCTGCGAAAAGAGATCGGAAAATACAAGCAGTATTTCACGCTCGATCACTACCGGGTGGCGGTATTGAAGCAGGCCGGCGAGACGGCGGTGTCCGAGGCGACGGTCAAGGTGCATGTCGGCACCGACGTGGAGCACATGGTTGCAGAAGGCGACGGACCGGTGAACGCGCTGGACGGCGCCTTGCGTAAGGCGCTGATGCGACACCTGGCGCAGATCGGCGCGGTGCATCTGGTGGACTACAAGGTGCGCGTCATCAACAGCCGGGACGAGACGGCGGCCGGGGTTCGCGTCGTTATCGAGTCCCGGCGCGAGCGTGCTGATGGTTCGCGCGAACTGTTCAGCACCATCGGAGTCAGCGCCAATATCATCGACGCAAGCTGGCAGGCACTGGTGGACGCGTACACCTATCACCTGCTGCACTGCGAGGAAGAGGCCGAAGGAAAGTGATGCCGCACCGGATGGGTCGCAGCCGGGGTTAGGCTTATCTCGCGTCGGGCCGCAACCGCGACCAGAGGTAGAGCCCGATCGCGGTCATGGCGGCCATCCAGAGCAGGATGATGATGGCAGCGACTAGCCAGTTGCGCGGCTTGGCCCACGCCGACGCATCAGCGCGGCGGCGCGCATCGGCCAGCACGTCAGGTGGAATCAGTCGCACGACCAGGAGCAGGCCCAGCGGGACGAGAATCAGATCGTCCAGGTAGCCGATGACGGGGATGAAATCGGGAATGAGATCGATCGGGCTCAGCGCATAGCCGATGACCAGGGCGGCCAGCAGCCGGGCGTACCAGGGCGTGCGAGGATCGCGGCACGCGAGATAGATCGCGTAGAGATCGCGTTTGATCGACCTGGCTTTGTCAGTCCATCGTTGCAGCAATATGTCTCCCGGCCGCGTGACCGCGGCATGTGAGTCTGATGATACCGACAACTGAGCTGCAGCACAGGTACAGCATAGCCTTGCGGCGCAGGGCTTGCGGCGCTGGGCTGTTGCCGCTTAGGCTTGAGAGAGATTATGGCGAAACTCCTGGCAAATGTTCCCAAGGCCGAAGCCCGTGCGGTGGTGATCTCACTCACCGTCGGAATCTCGCTTCTGATCATCAAGTATGTCGCCTACGCATTAACCGGATCGGCCGCGATCTTCTCGGATGCCACCGAGAGCATCGCCAATGTCCTGGCGTCGATCGTGGCGCTGACGGCGCTGCACATTGCCCACACGCCGGCCGACGAGGAGCATCCTTACGGCCACGGGAAGGCGGAATTCCTCTCAGCATGGTTCGAAGGCAGCATGGTGCTGCTGGCCGGCGTCTTCATCATCATCAAGACGATCGACGCAGTCTCGCACGACGCGCTGGTTGAGCCCGGCAAAGCCGACATCGGCCTGATCCTTGTCGCCATCGCGATGCTGATTAACGGGGTTGTGGGGCTCTATCTGGTCCGAACCGGACGACGGCATGGATCGCTGACGTTGGAAGCAGATGGCAAGCACCTGCTCAGCGATGTCTACTCGAGCATCGGCGTGCTGGTGGCGCTGGGACTGGTACGCCTGACAGGCATCAAATGGTTTGATCCGGCCATGGCGATCCTGATGGCGTTCTGGATCATCTGGATGGCGTCAGGCCTGCTCCGCCGGGCCGGGGCCGGGCTGATGGACAAGCAGGATCTGGACGATAACCGGGCGCTGCAGGCGATCCTGGATTCGCACTGCGGTCCGGCCGGGCGCGAGCCGCGAATCTGCAACTATCACAAGCTGCGACACCGCCATACGGGACGATACCACTGGGTGGACTTCCATATTCGCCTGCCCGATGACGTGGACGTTCGCCGGGCCCACGAGATTGCCACCGCTATCGAACTGGAGATCGAGGCCAGTATCGGCGAGGGAAACGCCACAGCGCATATCGAGCCCTGCGCCAGAGACCACTGCCAACCCGATGGCACCTGCGGCATCCGCCCGCCTGCGCAGAGTCAGCCCCAAGGTGGATCCTAAGGACCGTTACATCAACAACCGTCCGGCTCAGAGAGGCCAACCCCCTCCCAGCCTCCCCCAGGGCGAGGAGTAAGAAGAGATCATCGCGCCTTCCTACCAGTTATTGATGCGCCGGTCCTAAGGGCGGCACACGCCGCCGATAGGCACGCAGGCGTCTCGAGGCGTTATGCGTGCGCCAGCAATTCCTTCACCCAGTCTGGCGGACGCATTGCCCGGCCGGTGGCATCCGTCAGAGCGTGAACGGTGTAGCCGTTGGCAACCTCCGCACCGGTATCCGCCTGCTCGATGCGGACATCAAACCGCAGGCTCGCCCGGCCGGACATGCTCACGGTGGTCGTGAGGCGGAGCAGGTCGTCGTAGCCGGCCCGGCCGCGATATTGGACGTGGGCTTCCACGAGCGGAAGACGCACGCCTCGCCGCTCCCACTCGGTGTAGGGCAGCCCCATCGAGCGCATCATCTCGGTGCGGGCACACTCGAACCATTCCAGCACGCGGGAGTTGTAGTAAGTGCCAAGCTGGTCGGTCTCGCTGTAGCGAATGCGTAGCGTGGTCATGCCGGTTGGCGCAGAACTGGGCTGGGCTGGCGGTGTGGGATTGCTTTGATCCATGGCTGGTTTCTTAATCGCGGGCTACCGCGCTGGCAAGTCAGGCTCCTGGCGAAGGGGCCGCTGGCGGCTCTTCCAGGTCGCTGGCCTGCGGCTGGACCTTGCGGATTTCCTGGTCCAGAAAGGCATTGATCTCGGCACCCAGGAGGAGGCAGACGGCCGCCAGGTACATCACGAACAGCAGAATCACCACGCCGCCCACCGCGCCGTAGGTCTTGTTGTAGCCCTGGATGGCGAAGCGGTCGATGTACATGCGAAAGCCCAGCCCCATGACGATCCACATCAGGACGCAAAAGGCCGACCCGGGCGTTACGAAACGATACCGCTGCTTCACGCGCGTGCCGAAGAAGTAGACCACATTGAGCGCTCCCATCATCAGGATGACGCCCAGCAGCCATCGCAGAAGATCGATGAGCAACCGCCAGCCTTCGGGTAGATGGAACGTCTGCCATGTCCACGCGATCACCAGGCCACCGATGGGCAGCAGAATCAGCACCAGCAGCATCAGGGTCGCCGCGACGAGCGTCAGAACGACGGCCAGTGGGCGCTGTTTGTAGAACGGCCGCGGCCGCTTTTTCATGTCATAGCAGCGATCCAGAGCATACATAGTCTGGCTCATGCCGCCGCTGGCGGCCCACACGGTCAGTAGCAGGCCCAGGCTCATCAGCCCGCCATGGGTCTGCGTGAGCATCCGTGAGGTCTCATCGACATATCCCTGCAGTAATTCGGCGCTCCCGGCCGGGAGCTGATGGAGAAGCTTCTGGATCCCGCCCATCACCTGCTCTTTCTGGCGATCGGGAATGTGCGGCAGCAGCGTAAGCAGGAAGATCAGGAACGGGAAGATGGCCAGCAACCATGAAAACGCCATGGCGGCCGACCAGACAAAGACATCGTCCTTGTCCACCTCGAAATACAGTGTCTTGCCAACCCCCC
>JBBQTU010000208.1:0-7497 GCA_038213005.1 Tepidisphaerales bacterium
CTCGTCGCACCGGGCGTGCCCATTTTCCGGGCACGCGATTTCTTAGCCCCAACGGGGCGGCATTCGTAAGCCCAGGGTAAGCGTACTCGCGCAGCCCTGGGTAAGTACCATTCACCCTGAATGAGCCCTGAAAGGGCGACACCTCTTTCAGCACCGTATTCGCTCCAACCACTCGCTGACGCGCAACTTGCATCTGCCCGGAAAAACGGGCACGCCCGTCGCACCGGCAACGCCCGCCGCACTTGCTCCGCACGCCGCACTTGCTCCGCACGCCACACTTGCTCCGCACGCCGCCGCCGCTATCGTGTAGAAAGGAAAGGAACCCCATGCTCAAGACACAACTTCTCAACCCACATATTCTCTCCGCCCTCGCCAAGGCCGGCCACGGCAGCAAAGTCCTCATCTCCGACGGCAACTACCCGCACTGGACCAAGCGCGGCCCGAGCGCCGAAGTCGTCTACCTCAGCCTCCGCCCCGGCCTGCCCACCGTCACCGATGTGCTGGAGGTGCTGGTCAACACCATCCCGATCGAAGCCGCCGAGATCATGGACACCCTCAAGACCGGCCCCTACGCCATGAAGAAGGATCCGGACATCTGGCAGGAATTCCGCAGCACCTTCAAGCAAGCCAGCCTCGACCTGACACTTGGGAAGATCCAGCGTTTCAAGTTCTACGACGCCGCCTCCACGCCCGATGTCTGTCTCACGATCGCCACCGGCGAGCAGCGCATCTACGCCAACCTGCTCCTGACCATCGGCGTGGTGAAGTAAGGACCGGCGCATCAATTACTGTCAGGAATGGCGCGATGATCTCTTCTTACTCCTCCCCCTTGGGGCTGGGAGGGGGTTGGCCTTTCTGAGCCGGACGGTTATTGATGCGCCGGTCCCAAACGGACGTTCCCGGGGACCGCGCAGGGCCCAAAGTGGAGGCCAGACAAGCGAGGAGCATCTCTCTCGCCCGGAATGTCGTCTCGCCCGGAATTGAACAAGAGCGTCGGGCGCGTTACGCTCCCGCATGTGCTTCGTCGTGGAGGCGAAGCGGTTGCGTGTCATTGGGAAAAGGACGTCCCGATGAAGGTCAGAGAATTGCTCACTTCGTTTGTGCCCGACGCCGATCTGGCTTTGCTGCCAGATATCTCCATTACTGGTATTGAAGAAGATTCCAGACGTGTGAAGCCCGGCGATCTTTTTGTCGCCCGTGCCGGAACGAAAACACACGGAGCAAAGTATCTCGCGGACGCCGCCGCCAAAGGCGCTGCCGCAGCGATGGTCTCTCAAAAGTCGCCAAGTTGCCCGCTGCCTCAGATTGTGGTGGCCGATCCGGGCAAACTTATCAGCCCGCTGGCGCAAAGACTTCACGGCGATCCATCACGCTCGCTCAAGGTGCTCGCCGTCACAGGAACCAATGGCAAGACCACGACGACCTACCTAGTCCGGCATATCCTCGCCAGACTCGGCATGAAGTGCGGCATGATCGGCACCGTGGAACTAGACGATGGCAAGACCGTCGTGCCCGCCGAGATGACGACGCCTTCGCCAGCGGAAGTGGCAAGACTGATGGCCGCCATGCGAGATAGCGGCTGCGTCGCGGTCGCGATCGAGGTGTCGAGCCACGCACTGGATCAGGATCGGATCGCCGGAGTCAGCATGGCGGCCGCCGCGTTCACCAACCTGACCGGCGATCACCTGGACTATCACAAGACGATGCCCCAGTACGCCGCCGCGAAGGCACGACTGTTCGAGATGCTGCCGCCCGGCGCAGCCGCGATCGCCAACGCCCGCGATGAATGGTCGCCCCGGATTCTGAAAGACTGCCCGGGCCGGCGAATGCACTTCGGCATTGACCGGGCGGCCGAATATGGGGCGTCCAATCCGGTGATCACCGCACAAGGCACGACCTTCACGCTGACCACGCCGCAAGGAACCTGCCAGACGCGCATGCGACTGATCGGCCGGCACAATATCGAAAACGCGCTGACCGCCGCGAGCTTGGTCGGCGAAGGTCTGGGACTGACGGCCCAAGTGATCGCCGACGGGCTCAGCGACGCCCTCGGCGCGCCGGGACGTCTGCAGCCGGTGGCGACCGGGCAGAACTTCGCCGTGCTGGTGGATTATGCCCACACGGATGATGCCCTGGCCAACGTGCTCTATGCGCTTCGACCACTGACGCAGGGCCGGCTTCGCGTGCTCTTCGGCTGCGGCGGCGATCGCGACAAGACCAAGCGGCCACGAATGGCCCAGGTCGCCGAGAAACTCGCCGACGCAGTTTACGTGACCAGTGACAACCCGCGCAGCGAACGGCCAGAGGCAATCATTGCGGACATCATCGCAGGTTTCACGCCGGACGCTAAAGAGCGAGCCATCGTCCATCCGGATCGCCGGACCGCCATCGCCAGGATCATCAACGATGCGGCCGCGGGCGATGTCATATTGCTTGCCGGCAAAGGGCACGAGAACTACCAGATCGTGGGTACGGTCAAACATCATTTCGACGATGTCGAGGAAGCAACCAAGGCGATCCAATGCAGGAGCTGACAGTACAGGACGTGATTCACGCTACCGGCGGACATCTCATCGGTGGCCCGGCCGAGGCAAGGATGCAGACGGTCTGCACCGACTCGCGCAAGATCGCAAAGGAGTCGCTGTTCATCGCCATCAAGGGCGACACGTTCGATGGACACGAATTCCTGCAGACGGCGGCCGACGGCGGCTCGCTGGCGGCGCTCGTGCACAGTCCTGCTACCGCGCCGGCCGGCATGTCGTTGATCCTGGTCGCCGACACGCGCAAGGCGATGGGCCGCCTGGCCCACTTCGTGCGATCCCGCTTCGGCCCCTGCGTGATCGGCATCGGCGGGAGTAACGGCAAAACCAGCACTAAGCATCTGGTCGACTCGGTGCTGGCAAAGAAGCTGCGCGGCACGCGGAGTGACAAGAGTTTCAACAACGACATCGGCGTGCCGCTGACGCTCTTCGCGGCCGGGCCCGATGACGACTACGTTGTCGTCGAAATGGGAACCAATCACACCGGCGAGATGAGTGTCCTGACGCGAATCGCCGAGCCCGACATCGCCATCATCATGAACGCGGCCCCGGAACACCTGGAGGGGTTGGGCGACCTCGATGGCGTGCGAGAGGAAGAGGCCAGCATCATCGAGCGCCTGCGCCCCAGCGGGCTGCTCGTGGTCAACGGCGATGACCCCGCCCTGCTGTCGCACGTCGCCAAGTACCCCGGCAAACAGGTGACATTTGGGCTCAGCGCCGGCTGCGACCTGCGCGCCAGCGACATTCATTGCAGACTGGATGGCACGCGATTCCGCGTTAGCGGCGGACCGGTGCTCAGCGTCCCGCTGGCCGGACGGCATTTCGCAGTCAACGCCCTGGCGGCCATCGCGGTGGCGCAGCACCTGGGTCTGAGCGAGCAAGACATCGCCGCGGGACTTCGCACCGCCAGTTCGCCCGAGATGCGGATGCAGGTCCAGCACGTAGGCGGCATCACGGTCGTGAATGATGCCTATAACGCCAATCCGGCATCGATGTCGGCGGCGCTGGAGACCTTCGCCGCCCTGGAACTGCCCGGCCGGCGAGTTGCGGTACTCGGTGCAATGCGGGAACTGGGCCCGACCTCACGGCATCTTCACCGCGAACTGGGCGAGGCCGTCGCGAAGGCCGACATCGACCTGCTGTTGTGCCTGGGCGACCTGGCGGGCGATATCGCCGAAGGCGCTGTGACGGCCGGCATGTCGGCGTTCAAAGTGCATCGGTTCTCCGACGCCAAAGACACACAGATCGCCCTGCCACTGCTCGTGCGTGATGGAGATACCCTGCTGCTGAAGGGGTCGCGAGGCGTGCGTGTGGAACAGGTTCTTCAATCGCTGGGCGCCGCGTCGCCGGCAGGATCCCACTAGACCATGTTGTATCTGCTCATCGTCCGCCATCTCCTTCCCTGGCTCGCCGAGCACAGGGCCGGCACATCGCATCTCAGTCCCGAAGCCATCGAGCGTCTGGCCGGCGCGCTCAACGTCTTCCGATACGTCACGTTCCGCTGCACCTGCGCCGTCGTTACCAGTTTCCTGATCTGCCTGCTCATGGGCCCAAGCCTGATCCGCTGGCTCATGAGTAAGAAGATCGGCGACCTGGCCAGCTTCGATCAGGTCGAACTGGACAGGATGATGATCGAGAAGAAGGGCACGCCTACCATGGGCGGACTGCTGATCATCACCGCCATCGGCATCTCCGTGCTGCTCTGGGCCGACATCAGCAACTTTTATGTGCAGATGGGGTTGGTCTGCCTGCTGTGGCTCGGCGCCGTCGGCGCGATCGACGACTGGCTGAAACTGACGGCCGCCCGACGCGGCACCGGTCGCCAGGGACTCACCAGCCTTGAGAAACTGATGTTCCAGATCGGCCTGGGCGTGCTGTTGGCCTACTTCACATTCAGCTACGATCCATTCTCTCCCCATCAGCTCAACTTCCCGTTCTTGAAGGATCTGCACCCAACGCTGGGACTTGGCGCCTTTGTGCTGATCGGCACGATGGTGCTGACCGGATCGAGTAATGCCGTGAATCTGACCGACGGACTCGACGGGCTCGCGGCCGGCACGATGGCGATCGTGAGCTTTGCCTTCTGCATCCTCAGCATGATCGTGGGCACTGAAAAGTGGGCGGGATTTCTCCTTGTCCCCTACGTGCAGGCGTCCGATGAGATGGCGCTGATCGCGGCCTCCATGACCGGGGCCTGCCTCGGATTCCTCTGGTACAACTGCAACCCCGCCCGCGTCTTCATGGGCGATACCGGCTCGCTGGCCCTGGGCGGATTGATCGGCTACATCGCGATCGTCGTCCGCCAGGAAATGATGCTGTTCATGATCGGCGGAATCTTCGTCGTCGAGGCGGTTTCCGTGATCATGCAGGTTTCATACTTCAAATACACCCGCATCCGCTTTGGCGAAGGCCGGCGCATATTCCTGATGTCGCCGCTGCACCACCACTTCCAGCGAAAGGGTTGGAGCGAGACGCAGGTGGTGGTTCGGTTCTGGCTGATCGCTGCGATGCTGGCAGTGATGGCACTGGCGACGATCAAGCTGCGATAAAGAAGCTTCTCGGGCAAGAAGAAATGCAACCGCGAAGGCGCGAAGTGCGCGAAGACCAGCGCGAAGAATACCTCGGCATTCCTCTTCTTCGCGCCTTCCTTCGCGTTCTTCGCGCCTTCGCGGTTGGTTTGGTTGCAGCGATACCGCGTTCTGGCTCTTGCGCCTTCTGCGGTTGCTCGTCTTTTGTATCTCGTATTTTCGGGAAGTTCCCGCCACGTTCCTGACACGAAACAGCGGCCCCTACACGGCGTCCTGATCGCTCTCCATCGTATCCTTGAACAACTCCAGGTTCTCCAGATAGATGCTCGTGCCGCGAGCCACGCAAGTCAGCGGGTCGTCGGCGAGGCGCACCGGAAGACCCGTAGCGTTGCTGATCACCTGCGTCAGGCCGCGCAACTGCGCCGAGCCGCCAGCCATGGTGATACCGTTGTTCACAAGGTCGGCCGCCAACTCCGGCTCCGCCATTTCCAGCGTCTTGGTGACCGTTTCGACGATCTGCCCGACCGGCTCCTGCAGCGCCTGGCGGATCTCGGCGGCGGTGATCGTCGTCTTTCGCGGCAGGCCCGAGACGTTGTCCCGGCCGCGCACTTCCATCGTGGGTTCTTTCTCGGCGAACGGCGCCGCCGAGCCCACCTCGATCTTGATCTTCTCGGCCGTCTGCTCCCCGATGGCCATGTTGTACGTGCGTTTCATGTGCTCGATGATCGCGACGTCAAAGTCGTCGCCGGCCACGCGAGCGGAGTTGCAGACGGCGATGTCGCCCAGCGAGATAATGGCAACTTCAGTGGTGCCGCCGCCGATATCCACGATCATGCTCCCGTTGGCGTCGGCAATCGGAAGCCCCGCCCCCATGGCGGCCGCCATGGGCTCTGGAAGCAGAAATACGCGCCTGGCCCCGGCGGCCTCAGCGCTGTCAAACACCGCGCGGCGTTCCACGGCGGTGATTCCGGAGGGAACCGCAATCACCACGCGCGGGCCAATGAACTGGCGCCCGCCCTGAACCTTGCGGATGAAGTAGGAGAGCATCGCCTGGGTGATCTCGAAGTCGCTGATCACGCCGTCCTTCATGGGACGCACGGCGGTGATGGATCCGGGCGTCTTGCCCAGCATCTCTTTGGCGACCGCGCCAACAGCGTTGCCGTTCTGCAGGACGCGATTGGTGCCCTTGCGGACTGCAACCACGCTAGGCTCGTTGAGGACGATCCCGCGACCCTTCACACAGACCAGTGTGTTGCAGGTCCCGAGGTCGATACCCATGTCCAAGCTGAACATGCTGAGGAACCAGTCAAGCATCACGGGAGGATCTCCTTATCCTTGTTAGGCTTAGATTACCGCCATACACAGCCGTATGCAAATGCCGCAGCGGAAAACAGATATGAAAATCCGGATCCCACGATGCCGCGAGCGACCTTATCGCCACCTGTAAGCCTGCGGTTCGAACTTCTTGA
This sequence comes from Tepidisphaerales bacterium, assembly GCA_038213005.1. GTDB lineage: Bacteria > Planctomycetota > Phycisphaerae > Tepidisphaerales > Tepidisphaeraceae > JBBQTU01. The sequence goes on from JBBQTU010000208.1 coordinate 6,538, forward strand.
ACTTGGGGCTGACGAAGCGGTTGCTGGCCGACTGGATCTTCCGCACACAGTCTTCGTACTCGCGCGAGCTGACCTTCTCAAACCCTGCGGCCGTGACGACGCAATACCATTTAGGGGCGAAAGAGAGCCCCTTCTCGACCGTGCATGAAATCCCCGACTTGGCCAGATGCTCGCGGGCCTCATTGGCCGTGGAAATATCGGGATAGCTCTGCGCAACGATGTAATTCCGACCCACCACCCGGCCGTTGTCCTGCGAGCCGGTCCGGCCCACCGCCACCGCCCCGCCGTCGCCCGAGCCTGTACGGCCCTGGCCGCCAAGCGATGGATCCTGTTCCGCGGACCCGCCTGCGGACTCATGGCCCACATCCAGCACGCCAGGGTTTGCAGTGTCTGTCTTGATGACGTCGGTCGAACGGGTCAATTGGGGCGTTCGCGGGCCTTGGCCGGCCCAATAGGCCGCCCCGACAATCAGCACCAATACGACGGCCGCCAGGATCAGGTGCCCGGAGGTCAGGCGGAACCAGACCCCCTGCCGGGAAGCCGTCGCCTGTGACGCCGCCGCACCGATCGTCAGGCCACCCGGGGTGACCACATGATGCGGCGGCGGAGGCGTGGCCGGGCCGCGTCTCCACCACTTCGGGGTCTGCAGGACCGAAACGCTCTTTCCCTTCTCCTTGCCGTCGCGGAGCACCTCAAACAACGCCAGCGTATTCTTCTTATCTCTTGCCATCCGTGAACCTCGCAAAAACGGTCGGCCTTGGAACACGCATTCTACAGGGTCGGCCAGACCGATGGAAATGCAGCGACGCGAATAGCGCCCCCGGGCGTCCGGGTGGCCCCGGCCGATTACTCAGCCGGGGCTCCCGCAGATCCGTACGTGCGCGCAGTAGCGCATACGGTTGCTCAGTTCATGGATTCGCAGCCGGACGATAGGCCGAGTGAACAGCTATTGCCTTCGGC
>JBBQTU010000209.1:0-7464 GCA_038213005.1 Tepidisphaerales bacterium
TGTCTGCGTCAGGGAGCGTTCTTGTCGCTGTAGTGGCTTTCTGTTGCCCTGCGCCCCCATGCAGCCAAAGCCCGCTCGCAGCCGCCGCCGCCGCATTTTCAAATCGGCCAGATTCCAGCATTTTCACGCCGGCGCTGACACTTCCCGCACGTTAGGACTGCCAAACTTAGAGGAGGATAGCAATACCAGGTGAGCGATGCAGGGAAATAATGTTGACTGTCCATCTATACAAATAACGCACATCGGAGGTGCGATATTGGGGTGAGTCGAGCGGCAACGTGTGACGCAAGCGTCCTGCGGCCGGGGTCAAAGGCCCCGTCGCATATCCGGCTTGCCGGCGCTGTCGGTGAGTTTCCGGAGCATATCGTTGGCGCCTTCGTTGTTCTCATCGGTATCGTCCTGACGCTTCAGTTGGGCACTGATCTTCGCCCGCTCGCGGCGCTGACGCGTGTAGAGGACGTACTGCACGGATGATTGGACAAGCTGGTCCAGATCGGAAAGCTTCTCACACTCGTCCACCACGCGAACGGCGATCTCGACGAGCTTTGGGTCTTCCAGAAGGCTCAGGAACTCGTTGAAGACCGGCTCGCCCTCGTGACGCTGATGATCCCAATAGCGCACAGCCAAGGCGTGACGTTGCGGGTCCAGGAAATCATCCGGGGTGATGTGCAGTTGCACGGCATGCCAGGCCTGAGGCTGTGCCAGCATCACGCCCAGCAGATGGCGCTCGGCCAGTTCCTGGGCCAGCGGCAGCATCGGTCTGGGTAGTTCCGGGGCCGGAGCGGGGGCCGTTTGATCCATCCCGGCAGTGGAAGGGATCTCGCCGTTCTCGTCGGGGACGACCGGGACGGGCGCTGGCGCAGCCGGGGCGCGAGACACCGCAAACCGGCGGGCGGCGAAGCGGCGATTGAGCTGATCGACCGGGATATCCGTCAGCCGGCTGACGCGAGACAGCGATGCCCCCCAGCGGATCGGGTCCACCGGCCCGGCCAGCCGCGCCTCGGCCAGCGTGGAGAGATATTCCTCAACCGCCTTCTGCTGGCCGGTGAGGTCATCTTCGCTGGAGCGGTACTGCCGCTCGAGTTGTTTCCACTTGTAGCTCAGCGCGTCGGTGGCCTCCTCACCGATGAGCTTCGCGAACGCCTCAGCGCCGAATTTCAGCAGATACTCATCCGGGTCCAGCTTGTCGGGCAAGGTTGCGATCGACACTTCCACCGGCTGGGTCAGGAACAACTCCACCGCGCGGTCCACCGCCATGTCGCCCGCCGTATCAGGATCAAATAGCAGCACCAGGCGGTCAGCGAAGCGCCGGAGTATCGACACATGTTGCGGCGTTAGAGCGGTGCCCATCGCCGACACGACATTCGATGCGCCATACTGGTGGGCCATGATCACGTCGGTGTAGCCCTCGACGACGGCGACGGTCCTCGTTTCGACGATCTTCTGCCGGGCCAGGTCCAGCGCGAAGACGCACCGGCTCTTGGAGAACAGCGGCGTCTCGGGGCTGTTGAGATATTTGGCCGGGTCTTCCGAGCCGGGCATCACCCGGCCGCCAAACGCGATGATCCGCCCCTGCTCATCGCGAATCGGGAACATCAGGCGATGGCGAAATGTGTCATAGAAACCTCCGCCGCCGGATTGACGCTGTTTGACCAGGCCGGCGGACATGAGCTGCTCAGGCGTGAACTTCTTCACCAGCGGGCTGGTGAGCAGACCGTCCCACCCTTCCGGGGCGTAGCCGATCTGGAAGGCCTTGATCGTCTCTGCGTTGAAGCCTCGCTTGGTGAGGTAGTCTCTCGCGGGCTCACCGACGCGCGGGTCGAGCAGTTGTTTTTGAAAGTGCGCTCCGGCCGCGGATTGAGCGTCCAGCAGCAACTGCCGCTCGCCCGCCCTGGCACCGCCGCCCTCGAATTTCGGCATGGCGATCCCGGCCTTCTCGCCCAGGATGCGCATGGCGTCGATGAACGGAACGCGATCGCGTTTGATGACGAAGTCGATGGCGTTTCCGCCGGCCTTGCAGCCATAGCAGAAGAAGAACTGCTTGCTGGGGCTGACGTGGAAGGAGGGCGTTTTCTCCTGGTGGAATGGGCACAGGCCGACGAAATCCTTGCCGCGGTTCTTCAGCGATACGGTCTGGCTGATCAACTCGACAATGTTGGTTGCCTGAAGAACCTGCGACCTGTATTCGTTTCCGCCAGCCTGCACAGCCACCGCCTCTTTCTTGTCCCCCTCTTATACTCCCGCGCGGCGGTAAATTCGAAATCCGAATATCGAAATCCGAAAGACCTCGGTTTGCCTGTTGCTTCTTGAGGCTTCGGAGTTCATTCGTAGTTCGGGCTTCGTATTTCGGATTTCTGCGATACTGGCGGCGCTGCGGCCTTTTCCACCGCCCGGGCGGGCACGCCGACCAGGGTCGAGTTGCTGGGAAACGATTTATTCACCACCGCGTTGGCGCCGACTCTCACGTTGTCGCCCAGCACGACTCCGCCGTAGATCTTGGCGCCCGGGCCGAGATACGCCCCATCGCCGATGGTGGGCGTTGCCCCGTCGAGTTCGCCGATGCACACGCCGGGATGGATGCGGCAGTTGCCTCCGATTCGCGTCTGCCAGTTCACGATGATGTTGCCCCAGTGCACGATGCAGAGCCCCGGCCCAAACACGTTGGTCGGGATGTTAAAGCCCAGCAAAAAACTGCGACGTCGCAGTCGCCATTTCAGCCAGAGCAGGCGGATATGCCACAGCGGCCCGGGCTTGCAGTTGCCGACATATTCCGCCCTGCGTAGCAGCCGCTGAAACCCCAGCACAGGATTACGCCACCCCTCCAGCAGGCCCCACCGGTCGCGGTGGTGCGCAGCTAAGTCGGCTGCGAGATAGGCCAGATAATCCGCTCGTGATCCGATAGGCATTATCGAGATTATAGGTGCCTGACTCAGCCGCGGCGGACTCGTGAATAATCCTGCTGCGGATTTATGTTCCGATTCGGCGGTCTCTACCATAAGATACCCGCAGGGATAAAGTTGTTCGTCCTCAAACCCAAAGGGAGATTTGTATCATGGTGACGCGAAATATGATGGGGCTGGCGGCTGCGGTGGCTGGCGGCGCGGTGTTTGTCATGCTCATGGCGAGCCAGCGGCCGTCGGTTGCCGTGGCGCAGATTCCCGATCAGGGCTCGCAATTCGCCCAGATGATCGACGAGAGCAAGGCCCTTAACACCAAGATGGATCGCCTGCTCCAACTGCTCGAAGGCGGCAAACTTGAAGTTAGCGTGAAGCCTGGCGATGCCAAGCCGGCTCGCTAAGCCGCCTGCGATGGCGCACGGCCCGAGGCGGCCGCGCCATGGCCCGGAAATCGCCCGGATGGGCAATGTGGTGTAAAGAGCCGCGCATCGGCTCTGTCTACATGCTATGATGAGGGGCGGAGAAGATTACGGCCGGGGGTGCTTTGTGAATAAGATGCGTCGCGGATTTACGTTGATTGAAATCCTGGTGGTGGTGACCATCTTGGCAATCGCGGCCACGGCTGCGATCCCGATGATCAACAACGGCTATGCCGATGTGAAGCTGACGGCCGCCGCACGCTCGGTGATGGCCGACCTGTTCTATGCCCAGAATTACGCCATCACCACCCAGAATGAGGTGTACGTGGTCTTCACGGCCGCCTCGCCAACAATCGGCGGCGGATATATGCTGCAGACCGGCTCAACGACCAAGACGACCCTCGTTCGGCCTGGTGGGAGTTCCTTTGTCGTCAATCTTGGCAAGCTGGGCAACAGGACCGGCGGGACCGAGGTGGCCGACGCCAAACTGCTCACGGTGAACCCGGTCACCGTTGCAGGCACCGCGGCAACCAGCAACACGATCGGCTTCGACACCCTGGGTCAGCCGTTCAACGGAACGCCGACGACCCTCGCGTCGGGAGCCACGTTGCTTCCTCTGCGCAGCCCTGACGACAAGATCACCATGACCCTCAGTATCGAGCCGTTCACCGGCGAAATCACCGTTCAGTGACGACATTCCAATGAAAGCAGAAGTCGCAGGGACGAATCCCTGCGACTTCTTTTTTGCGTCTATCTTCCGCATGGACCGTATGCCGGCCGATTGTGGATTTAGTAACGGCTGCCGCCGCCGCCGCCACCGCCACCACCGTAGCCGCTGCGGCCGCCGCCGCCGCCGCCACCGAAGCCGCCACGGCCACCGCCACCACCGCCGCTGCCGCCACGGCCGCCACCAAAGCCACCACGGCCGCCGCCGCCACCACCACCGCCACCGGTGCGGGGTTCCTTGGGCTTGGCTTCATTGACCGTCAGGGCGCGGCCGCCGTACTGCTGGCCGTTCAGTGCCGCAATCGCAGCCTGAGCCTCGGCATCGCTGCCCATCTCGACGAAGCCAAAGCCCTTGCTTCGGCCGGTGTCGCGATCGGCAATAACCTCAGCGCTCTCGACAGTGCCGTGCGCGCCGAACAATTCCTGAAGTCCAGAGCTATCGACGTCGTAGCTCAGGTTCCCCACATACAGCTTCTTGCCCATTTTAATCTCCTTTTGAGTTGGGCCTCAGGCCCCCCGTTTTACTTTCCGGGCCTATCGAAAGAGGCCAGACAATTGGCCCAACTCGGTGGCTGCGATTGAGAAAGAAACCGGGGGCAAAACACCGCCGCCATCTTGTATTCTTGCTCGCTCAACGTACCAACCGCAAAAAATGCTACCGGGTCTTTTTCGGCCTGTCCAGCGGATGATTCCGGGTGCAGGACATTTCAGGCGGAGGATCCCTGGAGTGCGGTAAGCTTCTTACTGCTTTACCGAGGTGAGCTTCTCGCCGGGAGGGCGGTGCAGCAGAGTCGGATATGCATACTCACCAACTGCGTCGTACACTGTGCCGATGTATTCCTGCCGCCGACAAGGTCGGCTCGTCAGAGCTGCGAGAAGCTCGCAGCACTCCAGATCGCCTGGAACGTCCTGCACCCGGTGATTCCCGTTTTGCCGCGGCGAGGCGGGCCGTGCCAATCGCGGGCCGCTGGCGTATCATTGCCCGCATGCCGCCACTGCTGCCGATGACCCGCCAGGAGATGCACCGCCTGGGCTGGGAGGAGCTCGATATCCTCCTGGTCAGCGGCGATGCCTACGTGGATCATCCCTCCTTCGGAGCCCCTCTCCTGGGGCGGTGGCTGGTGGCGCACGGCTATCGCGTGGGCATCGTCGCCCAGCCGCGCTGGACCAATACCGACGACATTGCCCGCATGGGCCGCCCCAAACTCTTCGCCGGCGTGACGGCCGGCGCGCTGGACTCCATGCTGGCCCACTACACCGCCTTTCGCAAAAAACGCCACGATGATGCCTACACCCCCGGCGGGCAGTGCGGCGCCCGCCCCAACCGCGCTGCCATCGTCTACAGCAGCCTGGTGAAACAGGCGTTTCCCAAGCTGCCCATCGTCCTGGGCGGCATCGAGGCATCGCTTCGCCGCATCACCCACTACGACTTCTGGACCGAGAAACTCCGCCGCTCCATCCTGCTGGACACCAAGGCCGATCTGATTCTCTACGGCATGGCCGAACGCGGGATCCTGCAGGTTGCCGACCGTCTTCGCGATGGCCGGCCGCTCATCGACCCAAGCCTCAGCGGCGCAGCGTACATGGGCGATCCGGCCGGCATCCCCGCCGCCTCGCCGGTCGTGCTGCTTCCCTCGCATGAGCAGATGCTCGAAGCCCCTGCCAAACTCATGGAAGCCACGCTCGCCGTCGAGCAGCAGGTCCATCACGGCAACACCTGGGCCATCCAGCCGGTCGAAGGCCGCTCGCTGATCCTCACCCCGCTCCAGCCGCTGACCACCGAGGAGTTGGACCAGCTCTACGCGATGCCCTTCAAACGCGAGCCGCATCCCTCGTACACCCAGAGCATTCCCGCGGCCGAGATGATCCGCTTCAGCATGAACAGCCATCGCGGCTGCGGCGGGGGGTGCTCGTTCTGCGCCCTGGCGATCCACCAGGGCCGCACCATCCGCTCGCGGAGCAAAGCCTCCCTGTTGAAGGAGGCCCAGGAACTCACGCGCCATCCGAAATTCGCCGGCAGCATCAGCGACGTGGGCGGCCCCAGCGGCAACATGTGGCAGGCCTTCTGCGATGATGACCCCGCACGCTGCGGGCGCTCCAGTTGCCTCACTCCCACGGTCTGCCCGCACTTCGTCGTCGACCAGATGGCGACCCTCAACCTGCTCCGCGAGATGCAGAAGCTGCCCAAGGTCAAACACGTCCGCATCGCCAGCGGCATCCGCCACGACCTGGCCGTGAAGGACCCGCAGTATGTCAGTGCCCTGGTCCGCGAATTCGTCGGCGGCCAGCTCAAGATCGCCCCGGAACACCTCACCGACTCGGTCCTGCGCCTGATGCGAAAGCCCGGCCGAAAAGTCTTCGAGCAGTTCCTGGACATGTTCGATCGCGAGTGTCACGCGGCCGGCAAAGAGCAGTACGTCATCCCCTACCTGATGTCCGCCTTCCCCGGCTGCACCGACCGCGACATGCTCGAACTGGGCACCTGGCTGAAAAAGCGCGGCTGGAAACCCCAGCAGGTCCAGTGCTTCATCCCGCTGCCCGGCACCGTCGCCGCCGCCATGTACTACGCCGGGACCGATCCCTCCGGCCAGCCCATCCCCGTCGCCCGCACCGATGCCCAGCGCCTTCGCATGCACCACACCCTCATCGGCGACAGCGCCACTCCCGCCCCCGGCCGCGCCGCCCAGTTCCATCGCCCCGGCCGTGCGCCCAACCCGGGTCCTGCCCGCCGCCACTGAGCCCCCCGCAACCCGCAGACTTACGTGCGATCGGAGGGGCAAGATGCGCACGTGTTTCAGGGGTGGGGGGAGGGGGTCGGGAGAGCAGTCCTGACAAGGAGTTACGTGCGATTGGGGGGGTCAGATGATCAAGTTTCCTTCGTCATTGTCAACCAGTCATAAGTCATCGGGCGAGAACAGAAGCTGTTGATTGGTGATTGTTGATTGAGAGCATAATCGCACCTGTTCGGTACTTACCTCGGAGGGCAGGGTCGGACAGGGCTGGTTCGATTGTCGGCGGTAAGTGGCCGGATATTAAGTTTTCAACAGAGCACCAGAGTCGGCGCGCACACTCGGCGTAACGGCTACGTGTGGTGAGTATAGGATAGGGAGATGGACGGGTCAAGTGCAATAGCTACGTCGCCCTTGGAATGCCCTCCCCCCTTGGAGTCTCCCCCTTTTGCTTCTCGCGGCGGCGGGCTAATAGGCCGGCGAGGCTAAGGAGGGCCAGGCTGGTGGAGGCGGGCTCGGGGACCAGGGCGGTAAGGCTGGGGATGTTTGGACAGTGTGCCGAATCGGCCGACGGCGGGGAAGTCGGCGGTGGGCTGGCCGGTGAGGGGGGAGGAGGCGGTGACGCTGGCGAAGGCGGAAGGGGCGGCGAGGGCGAGGCAGAGGGCGGCGGAGAGGAGGAGCGGAACACCCGGC
>JBBQTU010000210.1:0-7454 GCA_038213005.1 Tepidisphaerales bacterium
TCGCCTTGGCCTGCTCAACGACGCGCTGGACCGATGTCTCAACCTGCTCGCTGGTCAGGGTCTCGCCGGGGGAGCGGAATACCAGGGTGATGGTCAGGCTCTTCTGGCCCTTTTCCAGGGGCTTGCCGCGATAGGTGGTGACGTATTCGACGGCCTCGAGTTGGGGCAGTTTCAGGTCGGCCACCAGCGTCTGGACCTGCTCAAACTTCACCGCTTCGCCGAGGATCAGCGAGAGGTCTCGCCGGACGGCGGGGAAGCGGGGCAGGGCGTGGAGCTGCGGCACATGCTGGCAGGCGTCGATCAGGGCGACCAGGTCGAGCTCGGCGCCGCAGGGGCGGCTGCGCACGGAGAGGGCGTCGGCGACTTTGGGGTCGATCTGGCCGATGGCGCCGATTGGCTTGCCATCCCATTCGAGGCGGCCGGAGGCGCCCTTGGCGTAGCCGGGTGCGTCGGCCGGGATGATGCGCAGTGGCATGCTGCGATCGAGCTTGGCCAGCAGGGTTTCCACTGCTCCTCGCACCTCGTGCAGGTCATCGGACCCGACCAGCGAGAGGCGGCGTTTCTCCACTACCGCGCCTTGGGCGTCGGCCCAGAAGACCGAGCCGGTCTCGAAGAGCTTTACCTGGCCGTTGCCGACGTTTTCATTGCGGGCGACCGACTCCAGAAGGCCCGGGAGGATGCTGGGGCGCAGGTGGGCATCGGCCTTGCGGATGCGCACATCGGCCCGGAGCAGACAGCGGGCTTCGCTCGGCGTGAAGGCGTCCTTCACGGTGTCGCTGCACCAGGTGAAGGTGATGCTCTCGTAATAGCCGGCGGCGATCATCGAGTTGCGGATGAGCTGCATCGCCATGGCATCGGTCTCGGGCGGCGTGAGGCGGATCGAGATCTCCTCACGCACGGGCACGCGGTCGTAGCCCAGGATGCGGGCGACCTCTTCGATCAGGTCCACTTCGATGTTCAGGTCCAGGCGGTTGCTGGGGGCGACGACCTCGAAGGTGTCCCCTTTGAGGACGGGGTTCAGGCCCAGGCGTGTCAGTGCGCGGGTCACTTCGTCGACGGTGAACTCGACGCCCAGCACCTGCTTGAGCCGGGGATAACGCAGGGTCAGGCGTTTGGGTTCGTAGCCGGAATTGCCGGCCTCGACGATTCCAGCGAGGAGTTCGCCGCCGGCGGTTTGCAGGATGAGCTGACAGGCCCGCAGGCTGGCGCGGGCGGGGAGGGTCGGGTCGATCTTGCGCTCGAAGCGATAGGAACTGTCGCTCTTCATCGCCAGGAATCGGGCAGTCTTGCGGATCGAGAGCGGGTCGAAGCGGGCGGCTTCGAGGAGGATGTTGACGGTCTGGTCGGAGACTTCGCTGTCTCGGCCGCCCATCACGCCGGCCAGGGCGACGGGGCTCCTGGCGTCGGCGATGGCGAGCATGTCGCCCTGCAGGAGGCGCTCGTGGCCGTCGATGCTGACGATCTTTTCGTCGGCGCTGGCCTGGCGGACGACGATGCGGTGCTGGTCGAGCTTGTCGTAGTCGAACGCGTGCAGGGGCTGGCCCATCTCGAACATCACGTAGTTGGTGACATCGACGACGTTGTTGATAGGGCGGACGCCGATGGCGGCCAGCCGTCGCTGCATCCACCCGGGGCTGGACTTGATGGCGACGCCCTTGAGCACGCGCGCGATGTAGTGCGGGCAGAGTTCCAGGACGTGGATTTCCACGCGGGTGGCGTCGGAGGTTTTTGTAGCCGACTCGGGGGCGGCGATGGCGATGTCCTTGAAGGGACGGTCGAGAATGGCGGCCAGCTCTTTGGCGATGCCGATGTGGGAGAGGCAGTCGCCGCGGTTGCTGGTCACCTCGACATCGATGACGGTGTCGTCGCCGACCTTATCGATGACCTCAACGGGCAGGCCCGCGTTGGTCAGGGCATCGGCCAGTTGCCGGGCATCGACTGGGCCGGGGAGGTATTCCGAGAGCCATTCAAGACTGATTTTCATGGTCTGGGATACTCTATTCGTGGCGGGGTGGAGGTCAACGTTGGGGGGACGAACCGGTGATCAGAAGGGCAACCACGAACGCAAATCGAAGCGCGATTGTCATCGTTACTCCTCAGCCGATTTGGGACGATGCGGGAAGGATACCATTCCTCTGCCGCAGCACACTAGAAAGGGCGAAGAAGTCGCGGAGAAGCAGTCGCCGGTCAACTGGCCGTCGAAATCCGCAAGGCTGCTGGGCGAGGCGATGGACAGAGCCGAACTGGGAACGTCGCTGGGTTCCTGGCCTCAAGCATTTACCGCTATCTTCCACTGGCCGCGGGCGGACTTGTCTTTGGGGCGCCGGCCACTTCCACGTAGGTGGCAGTAACCGCGACGTTAGAAGCGGGCATGGTGAGGATGGCGGTGGTGCGACGAGGATCATCAATCTGCACCGCGCTGGTGCCGCACACCCATCGGTCGAATGCATAACCAGGCGGTGGCATATTGGCGGTGATTGACGCCCTGGTGCCGATCACATAGGGGCTGCTTCCCACGCCACCGTTGACGCAGAGTGAATAGGACGGTTCCTGGCTCCAGGTGTGCACGCGCATCCAGTCCACCCGAAGCTCGAAGGGGCAGTTGGCGGGATCGAGATCGCCCCCCCAGGAGCCGACCATGGCCTGATTGAGGACCATCTTCTTCGTTTCCGGGTGACGGTAGGGGTTCTCACCTTTCACGCCCGTGCCGTTGGCGCTGTCCACGGGGTAGTGAAGCATGAGGGCGCCGTCGAGATACAGGTCGATCCTGCTGGCGTCCCATTCCATGGTCCAGACGTGAAACTCACCGGCCCAGCGCGGGCCGCCTATGGTGCTGATGCGCCGCCGATGCGATGTGAACTCGCCTTTGCCGTTGACGACATTGAAGAGGCACTTGTCGGTGTAATACTCCATCATGTCGATCTCGCCTTCCGCTGGCCACCCTGCGGCGTCGGGCCGACTCCACAGCCACCACGCCGGCCAGCTCCCGGACCGGATGTCGATCTTCGCGCGCAGTTCGTACCGGCCGTAGGTCAGGGCGACTTTGTTCTCGGTGGAAACGCTCGCGGAGGTGTACTTGTGTCCGTTCCAGTTGTCGTAGAGGCCGCGGATCACGAGGTTGCCATCCTCGATCTGCGCGTTTTCGGTGCGATTGGAATAGTATTGCGCCTCGCTGTTGCGGACGTAGCCGATTTCGCGTCCCCATATCGACGCATCGATTCCGGGCCCCTGGAACTCGTCGCCCCAGGAATACTTCCAACCGCCGGACAGTCTGTCAGCCGTGGGCGGGTTGACCGCACTGAGGGGGATGAACTGGGCGGTTGTCACCGGACTTGCCTCGCGACTGGGCGCGAACGCCTGCGCCTGGATCGTGGTCAGTGCCGTTAACGTCAGTGGATGGGAATAACGCAGGGAGGTCTCGCTTGGTGCGGTTCCGTCGGTCGTGTAGTGGATGACGCCACCAGTCGTTGCCGTGTTCATCGTCACCGTGACCGAGTCGCGGAACCAGAACTTCCCGGGCTCCAGGCTCGGCGTGATAGTGACCGGTTTTGCGGGCAGGAACCTCACGCTGTCATGCAGTGCGTACTTCGTGCGAAGGTAGGACCAGACGCGGCCCCGGCCGTCGGCGGAAAGCGCGGTGTTGAAGATGACGATCTCGGCGATGTCGCCGGTGAAACGGTCCTGCGTGCCGCCGGCGCCGATCTGCAGTTTCTTGCCGCCGTTCATGGCCTGTGTGCTCACGAACGCGCCCAGATCCGCCGTCGAGGCAGTCTCGTTGGCCCGGACGGAGATATTCAGTTTGCAGTCCCAGGCGTTGGCCTTGCTCTTGCCTTCGGTCGACGCGTAGGTGAGGAGATAGAACTTGCGAGGTTCAATGACCAGGTCGCTGGATTCCCTGCTAGGGTAAGGCGGATCGATGGCGCTTTGGAAGTCGATCTGCGGAATGCCACATGTTGTCCCGGGCCTGCCATTCCAGGTGAAACCCAAAGCAAGGCCGGCGCTGCCGCCATCGGAGACAAGGGCCTTGCCCGGCGTGTTGACCCGGTAGCGCGGGTTATCGCTGATGTCCGGCTTGGAAACGACCTCGCTGCACGCGGCGACCACGAAGACGGTGAATCCGTTGGCGCTCCAGTTGCTCAGCTCTTCAACGAGCGGCGATTCCTTTCCGGTGAATCTCACGACGGGCTGGCCGTTAAGCACGTTGTCGACGACGGTGGGAGCGGCGGCGCCCGGAACAATGCTCCGCGTCCTGCCGGAGCAGTCGTTCCATGCTGTCAAAGTATGATCGCTGCTTTGGGCGACATTGTCAGCGCGATACCAGGCCGCGAGGCCGGCCATGCCGGCGATGTCCTGCTGGCTGGCGGTCGTGGCGGGGTGCGCGGATGAGAGAGCCAGCGACACGACGGTCACAAGGCCCGCCAACACACGCCTACACAGGGAGAACTGCTGTCTGGGGAATGGGATCATCATGCGCACCTGCTGATACGGACAGTCCACCCTCGATCAGGAAGCCCGGCGGCATCACGAGAGAGGTGTGCCAGCCGCGCAGAGTCAGCATCGCTGACGACGCTGGTCTTCACCTGTAAACTTGCCTTCGTCCAACACATCATACCAGCCGGATTGATGATTGACTAGGAATCGACGCCGCGCGGCGGGCCGTGGCGAGGAACTGGCCGCGCTCTACAAACCCGGCCTTCGGGCGGGTACAACGTTGGGCTGATGAATCTTTACGACCTGACATATGGCACAGGGATCGCGCTGACGGCGCCGGTTTGGATGGCGCGGCAGAAGTCGCGCACCAAGGTGCTGCGCGCCCTGCGGGAGCGGATGGGGCATGTGGGGACGTTGCCGAGCGAGGGGCCAGGGGTGATGATTCATGCGGTGAGCCTGGGGGAGATGAATGCCACGCGGGAACTCGTGAAGGAGTTGTCCGCGCGCCGGCCGGAGCTGCGGTTTGTCGTCACAACCACCACCGACACGGGGTATGCGCGGGGGCAGGAGATTTATAAGAATGATGCCCGCGTGCGGCTCATACGGTTTCCGCTGGATTTCAGTTCGGCGATCCGCCGGGTGCTGGATGCGGCCCGGCCGGCGGTGGTTGTGCTGATGGAACTTGAGGTGTGGCCCAACTTCATGCGGCAGTGTGTGAGGCGGGGGATTCCGGTGATGGTGGTCAATGGGCGGATCACTGAGGGAAGTTTCCGGCGGTATCTGTGGGGCAAGTGCTTGACGCGGGCGATGTTTGCCCGGCTGTCGGCCGCCTGCGTGCAGGATCGGGCGTATGCGGAGCGATTTAAGGCGATGGGCGTGCCGGCCGACCGCATCAGTGTCACCGGGACGATGAAGTTCGACACGGCCCAGGTGGCTGACGCTCTGCCCGGGGCCGATGAGTTGGCCAGCGCGGTGGGGATCGCTCCGGGCGAGAGTTTGTGGGTGTGCGGGTCGACCGGGCCGGGCGAGGAGGCCATTGTCCTGCCGATCTATCGCGGGCTGCTGCAAAAGTTTCCCAAGTTGCGGCTGGTGATCGTGCCCCGGAAGCCCGAGCGGTTTGACGAGGTGGCGGGGCTGATCTCGGCGGCCGGGTTTGCGCTGGCGCGAAGGTCGCGGCCGGGGCAGGTCGTGCCGGGCGATTCCCCGGCGGTGGTTCTGGGCGACACGATGGGGGAACTTCGCAAGTTTTTCAGCCTGGCGACAGTGGTATTTGTGGGGCGAACGCTGGTGGACCTTGGGGGCAAACAGCATGGCAGCGACATGATGGAGCCGGCCGGGGTGGCTAAGCCGGTGGTCGTCGGGCCGTATACGACGAATTTTGCCGAGGTGATGAACTGCTTCCGCGAGGCCCACGCGATGGTGGAGGTCCGCTCCGGTGAGGAACTTGGCGAGGCGGTGGGGCGGCTCCTGGGCGATCCCGATGAGGGCAGGCGATTGGGTCAGGCGGCGCAGGGGGTGGTGGTTGCGGGCAAGGGGGCAACTCGGCGGCACGCTGATGTGATTATTGAGAGGCTGGCGAGTGTTGAACACGTCCCGGCTTAAAATCCGAAATCCGAAGTACGAAATACGAAACAAATCAGAAAGCGGAAACTCCGAACCTCAAGACCTGCCAGAGCGAGGCGTTCCCGGGGAAACCCTCTCCCTAACACTACCGCGCAACTTCATAGCGCGGCCTCAAGTGGGGCGGGCCGCCCCGGCCGCCCATTTGGTTGCCAACGGATCACACTTGGGGATGCTGACGGAACAAGCAAGCGATTTGTAAATCTCGCCGCCCGCAACGCTTCTCGCTCGTCTAGCCATGCCAAGAGCATACCACGTCAAGAGTGTCACCGCTAATGTGGGATGTCACCTTTGCCTCGTGGCACGCCCGCCCCGGGCGCTGCCTCCCGCCCCTCTCCAAGTCGGTTCCCTTCTGCAGTGCTTCCAGGCAACCCTCGCGACCTCTACCTCCCCGAAGGCTCCGGCCGAGGCGGCCGGGCCACCCGTGGCACGCCCGCCTCGGGCGCTGCCTCCCGTCCCTCTCCAAGTCCGTTCCCTTCTGCAGTGCTTCCAGGCACCCCGCGCGACCTCTACCGCCCCGAAGGAACTCAAACAGGACGCAGTTCATATCGCCACAGCGGGCCTTATGGCTTGACCGTCGTCTGGGTCAGGCTCCGCAGTTCTCCGATGAGTTCCAGCAGGCGCGGCCGATCCAAGTTGGCAGCGGTTGTCTCGGACAACTCAGAGTAGCGCAATTCGGTCAGCCATACAAGACCTTTCCCGTCGTTGCCACTTCGTTGTAGACGGTATTGAGGTGGTCCTTCCATTGCGAGAAGACGGCCTCGCTGGCTACCAACACGTCTACAGGGAGTCGCAAGGGACGAATCGCCCGGGTCAGGCGATTGATCTCGGCGTGCCGATCGGCCACAAATGGCTCGATGACCATGAAATCCAAATCGCTATCCGGCCCGGCTTTGCCTTTGGCATACGATCCGAGAAGAATGACGCGCGACCCCGTCGGCGCGGTTTGCCTCAAGACCCTTGCCACTTGCTGGATGTTGGAGTCATTGTCGCTAACCATAAGAGTATTTTACCTCCGAGCCGGGAGCAAACCAAGCATGGATGGCGTCACGCTCGCATTCGACACGCTCGCATTGACTGCGGCGGGTGGTTCGCGTGCGAAGGGAACTTTGGCGGCGGAGACGCTGAGGGGGACGCGGTTAGTGGTATTGAATGCCTTCGGTCAACGACTCCCGTCGACTACTCACCCGTAATTCATGTGCGGGCGGGGACGCCTCGCACTACTGTTCGGCGGGTTGGCGCTTGGGGTGTGGTGGTGCGAGGGGTCGCGTTTTTGGCAAGGGGCCGGATGGGCGGCCGGGGCATGGGGCGCGGCGAAGAAGAGTCTCGGGGCAGGGGCCTCAGGGACTATGCCAGCCGCGGCCCAAACTCGATGGTGCCGAACTGCTGAAAGTTGTGGAAGT
>JBBQTU010000211.1:0-7427 GCA_038213005.1 Tepidisphaerales bacterium
CAGATGTCGACCACGCGGGCGTAGTCGGGCTTCTTGGTACCAGCCCAGATTTCCTTATCGCGGAACTGGACGCGGCATTCCTTGACGATCAGGAAGGCAGCGCGGCCAACGGCGCGAATCAGCATGGAGCTGAAGAGGAAGGGAACCGCTCCACCGATCAGCATGCCGATCAGCAGGTTGGGGTTGGAGACCGTAAGCAGGCCAGCGACCTGGTTGAACATCGCGATGGGCAGGGGCTTGTCTTCGCCGCCCCCGCCGGAACCGATCACGGTGATGAACGAGGCAAACAGCGAGACGGCCGCGATGACCGCAGAGCCGATGGCGACGCCCTTGGTGACAGCCTTGGTGGTGTTACCGACGGCATCCAGGTCAGACAGGGTCTGACGGGCTTCCTTCATCTCGGCGTCGGACTTGAACTGACTGCGTTCGAAACCCATTTCGGCGATGCCGTTGGCGTTGTCGGCGATGGGGCCGAAGACGTCCATCGACACCGTGTTACCGGTGAGGGTCAGCATGCCGATACCGCACATGGCGACGCCATAGGCGATGAAGATCGGGTTGGCCACTTCCATGGTGGTGGTATAGATCATCACCGAACCGAAGATGGCGGCGCAGAGGACCAGGGCGGTCCAGACTGCGGATTCATAACCGACGGCAAAGCCTTCGATGATGTTCGTGCCGTGGCCGGTTTCGCAGCTACGCTTGATACCCTTCACAGGGCTGTATTCGGTGCCGGTGAAGTACTCGGTCACCTTGTTGAGCGCGATGCACAGGATAATACCGATCATGCAGGTCCAGGCTGGACGCATGTCCAGAATGGAGGTGATGGCACCGGAGGCATCCCGCTCCACCTGCCCAAACGTGACCCAGTACGAGGATGTCTGGTTGGCCATCTGCGTCAGTTCGTTCCACGTGGCCGGGACGGTGTTGCCCGGGGAGAAGTGGAGGTAGAACCAGCCGAGAATGACGAAGCCGATGACGGAGATGGCCGAGCCGATCAGGAAGCCCTTGTTGATCTGCTTCATGGCCTCGCCGACATTGCCCTTGTCGCCAGCGCGGACGGTGTAGGTGGAGATGATCGAACCGATGACGCCGATGGCGCGAACCAGCAGCGGGAACATCACGCCCTTGTGGCCGAAACTCGCCCAGCCCAGGATCATGGCGGCGACGATGGTCACTTCATAGGATTCGAAAATGTCAGCGGCCATGCCGGCGCAGTCGCCGACGTTGTCACCGACGTTGTCGGCGATGGTGGCGGCGTTACGGGGATCGTCTTCAGGAATGTCTTTTTCGATCTTGCCGACCAGGTCAGCACCGACGTCAGCAGCCTTGGTATAGATGCCGCCGCCGACACGCATGAACAGAGCCAGCAGCGTGCCGCCGAAGCCGAAGCCCAGCAAGGCCTCGTAGGCGTGTTCGCCGTACATCATAAAAATGAAGGTGCCGCCGAGCAGGCCGAGCCCGTCGGTCATCATGCCGGTGATGGTGCCGGAGCGATAGCCCAGCATCAGAGCCTTGCCGAAGCCGACTTGGGCGGCCGCCGCAACGCGGAGGTTGCCGAGGGTGGCCATGCGCATGCCGATGAAGCCGACGAGTGCCGAGAAGATTGCACCCATCAAGAAGGCCCAGGCGCGGCCGATGGCGTAAGGCAGCGTGCTGGCATCATCCGAGCGGTACTTGCTGAAGAACAGCACGAAGACCAGGAGGACGATGAGGATGCCGACGACCTTGAGCTGGCGGGCGAGATAGGCGTTGGCGCCTTCACGCACGGCAGCAGCGATCTCCTGCATCTTCTTGGTGCCCTGGTCGGCGGCCATGACCTGCTTGACCAGCATAGCGGCGTAGACCAATGCCATGAGCGCGACGATCATCGAGCCGAACAGCGCAAAACGCTCGCCGGCCGTGAACATCGGGTCGCTCAGGAAGGAAAAGTAGTGGAATGACTTGACTACTTCAGGGGCTTTACCCGGGACGAGTTGCAGGGCACCAGGCTCCTGGGCCGAGACCGCCGTACCTGAACACGTGATGACCAAGGCCACCACACAAAAAGCCAGGGAGGCGAGTTTTGCCCGACCCTGGCTGCACGTATGCCGTAAACTGGCAAGCATATTTGGACCTCAAGAGACGTTAAGAGACCGTGGTTCAACTGCACCACTCCGGTGAGTTGCGGTAGTATTATGGGAATTGCTGAGCACGATGCAAATGGGCGGGACAGATTTTGGAGAAGATGGGGATGATAGGCCCCCTTTGGGTGAAAAAACACACAATGTGGGCGGGAGCCCAACGGGGCAATAGCGAGGGGCATGTGAGACAGGGCCCGGGGGCTGGGGGCTGCGAGGTCGATGGCCGGGCTGGACACGCGCAAGTTCGAAGGACGATGGCTGATCCGGGCAGACGCGCGGGTTTTTCATGGAGGGGATGGGGGGTGGCGTCGGGCCTTATGCTATAAGGAGTTGCGCGCCGATTTGGGGGTCAGATGCTCAAGTTACGGCGGAAGGCACTGAGGCACCCGCCACGGCGGGCAGGCCGCGGCGGGTAAACTGCGGCACGGAGGAGCGACCCGCCGCGGCGGGTAAACTGCGCAACGAAGGGGAGGTGTGATTGTCGCATTCTGTCTCATTCTGTCTCACCGGCGCGGTCAACGCCCGAACAGGGGTGATATTCACTTGTCAAAGAATCGGGCGGGCCTCAACGCCGGGTCGGGAGGGACGGGTAGGAAATGCTGAATGATGAATGCTAAATGATGAAAGCGGACCAGCACATCCAAAAACATAGTCCCTCTACTATATGGGTGGTTTGGAGGGGTGTGAGAATGGCAAGTGATGGATTGGCAGGTGGTTAAGAATCTCCAACAATCTTTCTGGATTTTTTTGAGCTGGATTCCAAGGGAAATGACGACTTTTCTGATTTGTTGCGCATATTTGCTGGTGCGGGGCGACGGCGAAGCCGGGCGGGGAGTGCGACATCGAACGGGAGAATCTGTGAGCAAAGAACCTTGATGTTCGTTGGCACGCCGGGGAGAATGCCACCATGCTGCTGAATGATGCGGAGAAAGAGCGAATCAAGCAGGATCTGGTGGCTTGCCTCAACGGTGAGCGTGAGATCCGCAAAGTCGTCATCTTTGGATCATTCCTGAGCCGGCCAGATCCCAATGATCTGGATGTGGTCGTGTTTCAGGATAGCGATCAGACCTATTTGCCCTTGGCCTTGAAGTACCGTCGCCTGTTGCGGCCGATTGCCAACCAGATCCCCATTGACGTCATCCCCGTGCGACGTAACGAGGCGGGCGGTTGGTTCTTGCGGGAGATACAAAAGGGCGAGGTAATCTATGAATGCTGACGCGGCGGTCTGGATGGCTTATGCCAGAGAGAATGCCGTGGCCGCCCGTTTGATGGCTGAGGCGGGGTTGCTGAACCTCTCGTTGTAGAATAGCCAACAGGCGGTGGAGAAGTCGCTCAAAGCCGTGGCGCTGCAACATGACATGGGCATTCGACCCACACACAGCATTCGCGATCTTCAGCGCGATCTTCTGGCGGCGAATATTGATGCTGGCCTGGCTGAAGAAGAATGTGAGTTGTTGGACTCGATCTTCGTCGGCTCCAAGTATCCCGGCGACTCGGCGTTTGCAGATTTCCCTCCCGATCAGTCAGTCGCCGCCAAGTGTGTTAAATTGGCAGAACGCGTGGTGACGACGGCCCAGCGACTGCTGATTGATCCCCGTCCTATTTGATCATCCCCAACAGCCAGATGGATGATTCGTACATTCGAAAGTCGGCCGTGACGTACAAGATGCCATATATCACAACGCTGACGGGTGCCATGGCGGCAGCCCGCGGTATCGAATCGCAGCGTGCCAGTCGGGCTGCGGTTTGCTCATTGCAGGCGTACCACCAACCGGCGGTACAACCAGCCAGCGCAGCAACTGTGGGATGACATAGGAAATCGGTCCTCATGATGTGGCCCTGCGGCCGCTGGGAGTATTGCGGCGTGTGTTGCGGCGTGCTCGCCATGATGAGCAATCTACACGACGATCGTCGGCCAGTGGATCGGACCGGATGCCGTGTTGCCGGGCGGATCAATCTGCGGGGCCAGCGCTCTGGCGGTGGCCTCCATCAGTGACCATATCTCCAGGCCCATGTAGGTGCGCGGCAAGGGCGCCATCCGGGCATGGCAGCGGCGGAAGAGGGTGCGGGCACCGGCCGCATTGCCTCGCTTCATGTGCTCCAGCGAGATCGCGCACTGGATCAGGCCCTGATAGAAGAGCTTGTCCTGGCCGGACGCCCTCTTCCAGAGATCCTCCCACACCTCGTGCGCACCAAAGTACTGGCGCTGATTGAAGAGCGTGATCCCTTCGAGGTACCGCTGGTGGTCATTGGTGGGGTCGTCATCGCACTGTGCCATGGCAGAACAAGCGTATGCTCCGGAGGCTTCGCGTGCCAGTTCCAATCGGCACTTGCGATTATTGACCGATCTGGCGGCGGTAGTCGGTGGGGGTTGAGCCCTTGAACTGGCGGAAGCGGCGGTTGAAGTTGGAGAGATTTTCGAAGCCGCAATCGAAGGCGATGCGCGTAATGGGATGGCTGGTGCGCAGAAGTTCGCGGCAGGCGATGCGGATGCGCCATTCGTTGACGTAGCGGACGAAGGGCTTGCCGACCATTCGGGCGAAGAATCGGCAGAAAGAGGCCGGAGGCATGCCGGCCAGCGCGGCGGCGTCGGCGAGGGTCAGGGGGCCCGTCAGGTGCGTGTGGACGTGCTGGAGCACGCGATTGAGGCGGCCGGCGGCCTGGTCATCCTGCGGGCCTGGAGGAACGGTCGACGACAATGGGACGACCTGGGGATCGGCGGCGGCGATGGCCAGGACTTCGAGAAACCTGCTCATCCGCAGGATCGAGCCTGGCGGGGTTGCCGCCAGCGTGTCGATGGCCGGGACAAGGTATCGGCGGGCGCGGCCGGAGAAACGCAGCCCCTGAGCTGAAGCGTGCAGGAGTCGCGTAATCGGAGCGATCTCGGGCCAGCCTGTTTCGAGCGGACGGAGCACATCGCGAGAGAACTGCACGACCACGGCGTGGCCCACGTGGCTGCGGGGGCTGGACTGCCATGTGTGGAGTATCCGCTCGCCGAGCAGGCAGAGGTCGCCGTCGTCGAATTCCTCGATCGAATCGGCGACGAAGCGCAGCCCGCGGCCACGCGTGATCAGGGTGAGTTCGAGTTCGGGGTGGTAGTGAAGATGAAAGGGGAACCCGTCGCCGGTATGGCGAAGGACGCAGATGGAACTGGCCGGCTCGCACGCAATGGCTTCATAGGTGGCGCGGGGGTCGCGGCGGCCGGTGAGCCGGTATGGTATTGACTGTTCCATGGGGTATCGGGCTGGCGATATGTTAAAAACGTATCGGCCAAGAGGCAAGGGCCGCAAAGCGGGCTGGCGGCTTGCGTGTAGAGTGGATTGGCGTGGCGAGGAAATAGAGATGGCGTGAGCCAGGCAACCCTCGGCCGAACCCTCCGCAAGGGGGGACAGGATCGGACGTGCCAGTAACAGGAGTGATGAGCATGCGCAAACCGGATTTCACGAATCTGCAAAAGGTATTGGAACGCAAGCGGCCGGACCGGGCGACGTTGTTTGAGTTTTTCCTGAACGATTCGCTGTATGCGCGACTGGCAGGCGTGGCTCAGATGGGTGAGTGGGGCACTGAGGCGCGGTCTGCTCAGGTCGCCAAGGCGTATGCGAAAGCCGGGTATGACTATGTCACGGTGCCGGCGTCGAACTTCGGGTTTCCGCAGGGAAAGGCAGCGCACCTGAGCAGCCGGTCGCAAAATGATGGGGCGATGATCTGTGACCGGGCGAGTTTTGAGGCGTACGCGTGGCCGAGCCCCGACGCCGCGGAGTCGGCGCTGTGCGAAGCCCGCGCATGGCTGCCCGAGGGCATGAAGGCCGTCGTGTTCGGTCCCAACGGCGTGCTGGAGAACACGATTGGTCTGGTTGGGTATGAGAATCTGTGCCTGATGATCATGGACGACCCGAAACTGGCCGGTGAGATTTTTGATGCCGTGGGGTCACGGATGGTTCGGTATTACGAGCTGTCGGCGTCGCACGAACTGGTGGGCGCGTGCATCTCCAACGATGACTGGGGCCACAACATGCAGACGATGCTGTGCCCGGAGGACATGCGAAAATTCGTCTTTCCGTGGCACAAGAAGATCGTCAAGACCATCCACGCGGCGGGCAAGTTCGCGATCCTGCATTCCTGCGGCAACCTGGCGCAGGTGATGGATGATGTGATCGACGACCTGAAGTTCGACGGCAAGCACTCGTATGAGGACAAGATCCAGCCGGTGGAGGAGGCCTATGAGAAGTGGGGAAGCCGGATCGCGATCCTGGGCGGGCTGGACCTGGATTTTGTGTGTCGCAGCACGCCGTCGGCGATCACTCAGCGCAGCCGCGAGATGCTGAAGCGGGCCGAAGCACGCGGCGGGTATGCCCTGGGCACGGGCAACAGCGTGCCGGAGTATGTGCCACAGGCGAATTACTTCGCGATGATCGAGGCGGCCGTGGGACCGGCATTTCCATAGCCCCAGCGAGCGGGGGACGTCAGCCGCTCGATTGGGACGCCAGAAGCGCCCCGCTCGGCAAACGGTCTGGAGGACCGCGTGTGCCACTCGCGAACTGAACTGGCAAACCGCGCCCCGGCCGTGGTCGCGATGGAGTAGCCGCGCGGCAACAGAACAGCATCGCCTCTCCCTGGAGTGCGGTAATCCAGTACCGCGTTGGCGAGGCGATTCATCGCCGGGAGGAAAACAGCTCGGGAGAAACTGGAGGCGGCCGGCGTGCTGGTCAGCCGCTCTGTCGGCACCACGCGGGAATACGAATTCAATCCCCGTTATCCCGCGAGGGCGGAACTGAAAAGTCTGATCGACCGCGCCCTGGCGCTCTACCCGGCCACCCTCCGGGATGAACTGCTCCTGACCCGCTCCCGGCCAATACCAACCGGTCGTCCTACGCTACATAATGGCGAGCCCCTTATGAAACACTTGGCAATTCCACCCACTCACGGGTAAGGTCAGCAGCCGTAGTTCCTGATCGTTTCGAGCGAACGAAAGCCCATGCTGACAAGGACCGCGTCAAGCCTGTTCGCGCTACTGACCTGCCTGGTCGGCTGCGCCCTTGCCCCTGCCGGGGGGTCCTGGGCTGGTGCGTTGCCGTTGGGAGGCAACTATCGGCCGGGACGATTCATGCCTGTTGTTATCGCCCCCGGCACCGAAGCCGCAGGACGGCAGTTTGGCGGGCCGGGCGTTCTCGGGGTTCGTGCTACGCACGCCAATCCGAGTGGTTGCGTGCTGGCGATGCCGGTGCTGAGTCGGCCGGATCTGCAGTTCGGCGGGATGGCTACGACTTTGGACTCTGCGGCCGATGCGTGGCATGAGGTCACATC
>JBBQTU010000212.1:0-7379 GCA_038213005.1 Tepidisphaerales bacterium
GGCGAAAATGGCTCAGTCGTCGCAATCGAGAGCGGACGATGACGTGGGAGCGGTTCAACTGCCTGCTGGAAAGGTATGTCCTGCCGAAGGCAATAGCTGTTCACTCGGCCTATCGTCCGGCTGCGAATCCATGAACTGAGCAACCGTATGCGCTAATGCGCGCACGTACGGATCTGCGGGAGCCCCGGCTGAGTACTCGGCCGGGGCCACCCGGACGCCCGCTTTCGCCAGCCTTGTTGATGGCGATGGCACCTGCAGTGTAACCCTGGCTAGGCCCGCGGCAAGAAGCTGTAAAAAAGTGCTATCGCATATGCGTGCGGAGGGGACAAAACCAGTCGCTATGCGGCTCCCTGCTGCATACATCTTGCGTGGAAGCGGGAAGTGACGGCGAGGCAATCGGGCTTCGGGTTTGTGGACTGGTGATGGCGTGAGCCCGGGGCGGTCAGTGGTTGCGGCTGACGACGAAGCGGGCGACGGCGCGGAGGGGGTCGGCGGAGGGGCCGAGGGGTTCGAGGGACTGGAGGGCAAGGGCCATTTGCTCGTCGGCTTCGATGCGGCTGCCGTCCAGGCCGAGGAGGGCGGGGTAGGTGTTTTTGCCTTTGGCGGCGTCCTTCCTTGTGGCTTTGCCCATTTGCTCGGGGGTGCTGGTTTCGTCGAGGATGTCGTCGACGATCTGGAAGGCCAGGCCGAGGTGCTCACCGAAGCGGGTGACGGCGTCGAGTTGCGAGTTGCCCGCGCCCGCGCCCGCGGCGGCGGCAATGGCACCCAGGCGGCAGGAAGTGGTGAGCAGGGCTCCGGTTTTCATGCGGTGAAGGCGTTTGAGCTGGTCGAGGGAGAGGCGGGTGTTTTCGCCGTCCATGTCGAGGACCTGGCCGCCGATCATGCCGGCGGGGCCGGAACCGGAGGCCAGTTCGCGGATCATGGGGGCGGCGAGTTGCGGGGGAACGTCGGTGGCGAGAAGTTCGAAGGCCATGGTGACCATGGCGTCGCCGGCGAGGATGGCGAGGGCTTCGCCGAAGACTTTGTGGTTGGTGGGGCGGCCGCGGCGCAGGTCGTCGTTGTCCATGGCGGGCAGGTCGTCGTGGACGAGGCTGAATGTGTGGATGAGTTCCATGGCGGCGGAGGCGGCCAGGGCGATCTTGCGCGCGGCATCATCGCCGCCGCAGGCGGTGGCGGATTCGAGGATCAGGGTGGGGCGGAGACGTTTGCCGCCGGCGAGGATGCTGTAGGCGATGGATTCCATGAGGCGGTGCGGTGCGGCGGGGTAGCGGGCGAAGACTTGGTGGAAGTGGTCGACCAGCGCCTGGCTATTGGTGGCGAGGATCTGCTCGGCGTTGGGAGAGGCGGGGGGCGTCATTGGGGCTGCTCCTCGATGGGGGTGGTGGTGAGATCGCCGGCGGCGTCGCGTGTGACCTGCTCCATCTGTTTCTCGGCGGAAGCGAGGACGGCGCGGCAGTGCTGGATGAGGAAAGTTCCGCGTTCATACTTGGCGAGACTGTCCTCAAGGCCGGCTTCGGCGGACTCGATGTCGGCGAGGATTCTCTCGAGTTCGGCGACGGCTTCTTCAAAAGTTTTGGGCGGGGTATTTTTCTTTGCCATGGAATCGCGCATTATACAGGGCTTGCGCGGATGTCTACCTCTGTTGTAGCGGATGTGCCGGCCCGGAGTCGGGTTGGTTCAACGGGGAGGGGCGGTCGCGGTAGATGTAATAAAGGTATTGTGAAAGCTCGCGTTCTCCCAGTTTTGCTGTTGTTGGCTTCCAGCGGTTGCACCCCCGACCATTATCAACGTTCGGCGGATCTCGCGGTGGATCGGATTCTGCGCGATCGCGAGCAGGAGACGCTGGGGTATAAGCCGCAGGTCGAGGCGAAGGTGGAGACTTCGGCCGAGGCGACCAAGAAGGCGTATGAGGAGATCCCGATGACGGCGATGGCCCCGCCGCCGGGGGTGTCCATCGAGCGTATGAAAGCGGACGTGCCGGTGAAGCCACTGGGGCCGGAGCGGTTTGAGTACGATCCTAATACGCCGCTGAATCTGATTCCTGAGGAGCTGACGCAGTTTCGCAATGGCTCGGGGCCGCTGGGTCCGGATGCGCCGGATTCGGAACTGAAACGAATGGACCTGTTCCAGACCATCGCCTACGCGGTGGAGCACTCGCGGCCGTACCAGGACGAGATGGAGAAGATCTATCTTTCGACCCTGGCTGTGACGCTGCAGCGGCACCTGTTTGAGCCCCGGCCGTTCATGACGACGGGGGCCGGTTTCAATGGCGGCCAGCAGGATGTGGGTTATCGGTCGGCGCTGACGGCAACCAACGCGGTGGGGGTCAGGCAGCAACTGCCGTATGGCGGCGAGATCGTGGCTCAGCAACTGGTGACGACGGTGAGCGCGCTGAATTCAGAAACGGCCGACGGGCAGGCGGCGGGCGTGGCATTGTCGGCGAGCATACCGCTGCTGCGGGGCGCGGGGATGGTCAACCTTGAGCCGCTGATCCACTCTGAGCGGGACCTGGTCTACAACGTTCGCGATCTGGAGACGTTTCGGCGGAGCTTTGTCGTCAGTATTGCCGGGCAGTACTTCGGGCTGATCAACCAGCAGCAACAGATCGCCAGCCGCGTGCGGAACTATGCCAATCTGCGCAACTTGACCCAGCGTACGCAGGCTTTGTATGAGGCGGGCAAGCTGGGGTTCCTGGACGTGCAGCGGTCTTACCAGAACCAGTTGAATTCAGAGAACTTCCTGATCGCGGCGATCAACAATTACGAGAATCAACTGGATGATTTCAAGATCACGCTGGGGATGGATGTGACGGCAGAACTGGTGGTGGTGCCGGTGGAGTTGGCCGTTGAGGTGCCATCACAGCCGGAGGCGGAGGCGATCGGGCTGGCGATGCGTTACCGGCTGGATCTGCAGACGTCAAAGGATCGGATCGATGACCAGCGGCGGGCGGTGGCCAATGGGAAGAACGGGTTGCTGCCGGACCTGAATTTCAACGCGACGGGGATGGGTGGAAGCGCGGCGAATAATTCGCCGGGCAACGCGCGGGACATGTGGGCGTGGAACAGCGATACGTATGTGTACTCGGCGCGAATGCAGTTGGACTGGCCGCTGGACCGGGTGGCGGAGCGCAACGCGTACCGGGCGTCGCTGATCGCCCTGGAACGGGCCCAACGCAGTTTTGTGACGGTGAAGGAGAACGTGATCGCGGACGTTCGGCAGGACACGCGGAGCATCCGGGTGGCGGGGGCGACGCTGCGGATCCAGAAGCGGAGCCTTGACCTGGCCCGCAAGCGTCTGGACCTGGCGAATGAACTGCTGAACCAGGGCAAGGCCGGGTCGCTGGATGTGGTGGACGCCGAATCGGCGCTGCTGGTGGCCCAGGACGGATATAACGGGGCGATCGCGAACATGCAAACCCTTATTTTGCAGTATCTTAGGGATACCGGGACGCTTCGGATCGATCCGCAATCGGGGACGCTGGGCCGGGCGATGGATCGGGCTGCATTACAGATACGCCAGCCAATTGAGGGGCTGGGAGCGAACGGAACGCCGTCAGCGAAGTAGAAACGTAGTATAAGTACAGTTGTTTGTCCGAGTTGTTTTGCGAAGGGGTTGTAGACTAAACATGAGTGTGCTGGCGGTACCAGGATGGTTGTTGCATCGAGCCCGGCGGACGCCTTTGTGGATGACGCTGTCGGGTGCGGGCGTGCTTGCGCTGGTTGGGCTGTATCTGCTGCTGGGCAGCGGGGACGCGGGGACGATCATCCCCAGCGGGCAGCTCTATACGGTCACGCCGGTGGATGTTCCGGTGGTGGTGAAGAAGGACGGGGAACTGCAGGCGATCAACAACATCGACATTGTCTGCGCTGTGGAAGGCACGACGACGATTACGCAGGTGGTGAAAGAGGGCGTGGTCGTTAAGAAGGGCGACACGCTGATGGTTCTGGATTCGGCGGTGGTGACCCAGAAGCTGGAAGATGCGACGCTGGATCTGCAGAAGGCCGACTCGGATCTTTCCAGTGCCAAGGAGCTTTTGGATATCCAGGGGAGCCAGAATGCGGCGGACCTGGAGGCGGCCGAGGTGAGCCTGCAGGTGGCGGACCTGGACTACAAGCAGTATGCCGAGGGTACGTACAAGCAGTCGCTGGACAACTCCCAGACGGATCTGGCGATGGCCAAGACGACGCTGCAGAACCGCCAGGAAGACTACGACCAGATGAAGAAGCTGTACGCCAGGGATTTTGTCACCCAGGCGGATATGAAGAAGGCGGAACTGGATCTGATCACGGCGAAGAACGGGCTGGCAAAGGCGACTACGGCCCTGAACGTGCTGGCGAACTTTGCCCACCCGATGGACCTGACGAGCAAACAGAGCGCGGCCAAGCAGGGCAAGCAGAGGTTGGAACGGACCAAGCGTCAGAATGCGTCCAACCTCGCCTGGCGGACGGCCGATGCTACGTCCAAAGAGCAGGCTCGGGCGGTGATCAAGCGGCGTTACGACCGTCTGAAAGAGCAGTTGGTGGCGACGAAAATTCTGGCACCCGAGGATGGGATCGTGATCTACGGCACGACGGGAGATCGCAACAGCCAGAACCCCATCCAGGAGGGCGTGAGCGTTCGCGAGCGGCAGCTCCTGATCCGCCTGCCGGACACCAAGGCGATGAAGGCCGTGGTACGGATTCACGAGAGCGTGGTGCCCAAGCTGAAGATTGGACAGGAGGGGAGCGTCCGGATCGTGGGCGTGACGCTGCCGGTGGTGGGGGTGCTGGCGAAGATCTCGCCGGTGGCGGACAGTTCCAACCGCTTCTGGAACCCTGATCTGCGCGAATATCCGGTGGATGTGGAACTGAAGAATACGCCGCGCGACCTGAAGCCCGGCATGGGCGTGACGGTGGAGATACAGGTTGACCAGCGCGGCAGTGTACTGGCGGTGCCGCTGGATGCGATCTACACGGTTGGCGATCAGCGTTACGCGTTTATCTACAGCGGCACGCAGGTGAAGCCGGTGCTGGTGACGGCGGGGATCAACAACGACACGCACGTGGAAATCACCAGCGGACTGTCGGAGGGCCAGCAGGTGATCCGTCTGCAGGTGGGCCAGGGGCGCGAGTTTTTGGAGAAGGCGGGGATTCAGGTTGCGGCGAGCACGCAGCCGGCCGGCAAGAACGGGCGAGGCAAGCATAACGCGGTTCCCGGCGGACCCGCGCCGGTGATCGACACGCCGACGACCATGCCAGCGCCCGCGCCGGAGTCTGTACCGGCGTTGCCGGGGCCCGCGACCGCACCGACGCCGGTGATCGCGGCGCCGACGACGAATCCCGTGACGGCGAGCAGGTAGAGGCCGCGGCGCGGAAATCCGAAATCCGAAGTCCGAAATCCGAATAAAATCAGAGGCCGGGATCCGAATTCGGACGTTCCGGTTTTGAGGCAGGCGTGAGTGGCGGTAGGCCGCACCACGAATGGATGGAAGATCGGCTCTTCTCCGTGTCGTTGTGCCCCGTTGAGCCTCACCCGATGTTCAGGCCGTTGAGGTAGTCGGCCAAATCCTTTTGCTGGGTGGTCTGTTTCTGCTGAAGGTCGTCCTGGGTCTTTTGCAGGGTGTCCATCGCGCCGTCCTGGTCGGAGAGGCGCTTGAGGAGGCGGTTGTAGTAGTCATCCTTGCGGGCGCTGGGGTCGATGGCCTTCATGTTTTCGCGGGTGCGGGCCTGGGCGGCGGCGGTGTCGGCGATCTTCTGGCGGGTCTGGTCGATCTCACGCTGGGTGTCGGCGATCGCCTGCTTCTTCTGGGCGGCGATGGTGAGGGCGTCGCGGACGGCTTGGGGGATCTGGGCGTTCTTGCTGTAGAGGACCACGCCGTCGATGTCGGCCGGGAGGAGGGCGAAGGTTTCCCACTGGATGACTTCCTCCTTGACGTCCAGGGCGGCCTGCTTGCCGGCGGGGACGGCCTGGCGGAAGCGGTAGAGGGTGTCGGTGGTCTCCATGGGCTTGGCGGGCTCCAGCAGCTTCCAGTTCTGGCGGAAGGGGTGCTCGACGATGAGGGTCTTATCCTTGTCCGACTTGTTCTCGATCTTGTACTGCTGGGTGAAGAGGTTTTTGCGCTGGAGGTTCAGCACGCCTTTGACGATCTTGCCGCTGGTGACGGTGCTCTCCTGCTTACGCGAGGTGGAATCGATGAGCACCTGCAGGTCGATGCCGTAGCTGAGGAGGCGATTCTGTCCCGGCGGGACATCGTTGATGCGGGCGTCGCCGGCGTAGCTGCCGGCATCGAGCACGGTGATGGGGCCCTGGAGGAGATGCTTGCCGCTGGTGTTGGTGAGGATCACGCCGCTGAGCGGGTTGCGGCCCAAGACGGCGACGTTGTAGATGCTGACGCGCTCGGCGTCGACGGCGTCGTTGAGGATGGGGAGCATGGCCGACTTCTGGCGGGGGAGGATGACCGGGGCGCTGACGGTGTATTGGAAGAGTTCACCGAGTTTGCCGGCCGAGGCGGCGGCGACGACGGACTGAGCGGCGCTCGCGTCCCAGCCGCGCGAGACCGTGCCGTCGGCGACGAGGGCGTCGCCCGCTTGTTGCATTTCGTCGGCTGCCGTCATTTTCCGCCTTGGCTGAGCGGCGGCGACGCCGCCCGTCGCCCGACTGGCCGCCATGGGGGCGGCGGCGGGGGCGAGCGACGCCATCCGCGCGGGCTCGGCCACATCGTCGGCCATCGCCTTGGCCTCCTCACCGCCCATGCCCGCCCCGTATTCCTGGGGGCGAAGGCTGGCGTAGAGTTCGGGCTTCACCACCGGGCGGGGGATGTAAAGGGGCTGATAGAGGTCTTGAACGAAGCTGATTGGCCGGCCGGAGACGAGGGAGAGCTGGACGTTGTTCCAGTCGGTATCCGTTTGATTTTCGACAATCGCCCAGCCTTGAAGAATCGGTTTCTGATCGCCCGCGACAGGGCCGGCACCCGCACCCGTGCCGGCGGCGGCCGTGGCTGCGGGGGCGTTCGGCGGGGGCAGGATGAGGCGATAGCTGGTCTTCCAGATCGGGGTTTCGACGACGTAGCCCACGCGCACGCGGCGCTGGCCGGTGCCGGCGAACTGGATGACCACGGGCTTCTTGTCCTTGCCGCGGCTTTGCGAGACGGCCAGGAGGGCCTTTTCCAGTTCTTCCTGGAGCTGCTTGTCTTCGAGTTCGATGGAACGGAGGGAGTTGAGTTCCATGGAGCGGATGGTGCCGCCGGTGAGAAGGTTCAGCACCGAGACAGTGATGGGCTTTTCGTCATCCTTGGATGCCGGCCGCTGCTGCTGCTCGACGCCGATGATGGTGCCGGTGAGGCGTTCATCGCCCCGGCCGACGCAGTTGACCTTCGCGCCGCGGAGCTGGTTGAGCAGGTC
>JBBQTU010000213.1:0-7364 GCA_038213005.1 Tepidisphaerales bacterium
CTCGCTTCCGATTGCGCGGCTACGCTCTATCGGGTGGGTCTCTCACCCACAGGGTTTGCAATGAAAAGTTTCAGTGATATGTCAGTTCATATCGCATTCTCCTTTCGCGAGCTTACTTGGCGCGATCCTCTTTTCTTTCCCCCCAGATCTTCTGGGCCTGTTTCTGGTCCTTTTCGTTGTCGGAGAGCCAGAGGCATCGCCCGGCCAGGAACCGGGCTTCCAGGCGAATCTGGAACTTGTCGGAGTTGGCCAGGTCGTCGAGGAGGGCGAGAGACTCTTCGGGTTTGCCAGAATAGAAGAGCGACCGGGCGTTGCCGAGACGGGCGTTGACGCTGTTGGAGGAAACTTCAGGCGGCCCCGCAGGAGTCACGGGGCGCGGACTGGCAGCGCAGGCGGCGGCCGTCAGGATCGCGAGGGCCAAGTGGTAGCAAGGGAAACTCGCATGTTACCCCCTCCCTTGTTTTTGCTATTCGTTGCTGCCATTTTCCCACTTCCCGCCCGTGAGGACTGCCGAACGTAGAGGAGGATAGCAACACTGGATCATGATTCCAAGGAGATCATTTCGTCTGTTCATCTATACAAATAACGCACCTCGGAGGTGCGTTATTGGGGCGGGCACCACGGCTTACAGTGTTGAGCGCTCGGGCTCTCCACTCGTAGAGCCCGAAGAGGTGATGAACCGCGAGAAACCCTGCGCAGGCCGCCCGGAAAACAGAAAACTCTCACATTAGAACTTGACCCGGCAATTTACCTATCCTATACTCACCACAATAGCCGGGCGATGAGTGTGCGCGCCCATCACGGTGCTCTTTGAAAAGTGAATATCCGGCCACTATCCCGGCCATCCACCGCCGACAACCGCACCAGCAAGGTCCGATTTGCGGGATCCGCATCCCCTACCTAACATGCAGTGGGATCCGATCTGATCATCGGATGGTCAATCAACAGGCTACGTTCCACGTTCTCTCCTGGTGACTGATCACTTATGACGAATGACTACTAAAGAAAGAAACTTGATCATCTGACCCCCTCAATCGCACGTAACTCCTTGTCACAAATGATCTCCAGACCCCCTCCCCCCACCCCTGAAAATCATGCGCATCTTGCCCCTCCCATCGCACGTAAGTCGTCGAAGACATAGGGCAAGGGCGAGCGGGTGACGAGCAGCGGAACCGAAGCGACTACAGGTCTCGCTTCTACGCGGTTCCGGGTGTTTGTGGGTCGCAATTCCCCGATTCGTACGTCATGGGCTACGACCTGCCGCCCCTGACAACGGCCGCAAAACGAGAACTCCCGCAAAAACGGGCACGCCCACACCGGCAAGCCGATCAGCCAGCCTTTGCACCGGCCATGCATCCGTGTAGAATCCGACCCACCACGGCCTCGTGGCGGAATTGGCAGACGCAATGGATTCAAAATCCATCGTCCTTACGGACATACCGGTTCGACTCCGGTCGAGGCCACTTACACCTGATTCTCGCCTGCCCCACGCCCCCCTACGTCCCGTCCTGGCAAATTTTTTAGGATATTTACTTACGCCCCGACCAATCTGAGCCATAGAATAGATTAGCGATCTCCACCGCCCCCTCGGCAACCCGGGCGATGGACGACGCAACACATTGGTCCAGAGTGTCTTCAGGAAAGGAGCCTTCATGGCCAGCGATATGGATACCCCGCGCAATAGCGGCGGCACGTCCGCCGACCTTCAGCGCACCGTGGACGAGATCAGCGAAATGGTTCGCGAACTGCGCCTGGCACAAAGTGCCATCCGCAGGCGCGTCACCATCGGCACGATCCTCATTCTCGTGGTAATGCTCGGCTTCGGAGCCGCCGCCTACTACAAGATCCGCGCCAACTTCGCCCAGGACAAAATCCAGGAAGCCGCCGCCATCCGGATGCAACTCCTCATCCCACAACTCCAAGCGCCCATCAGCGCCACGTTGCGCGATGTCGTCCCCTTCTATGTTGAGATGGGCCGCGACCGTTTCGGCCGACTCAGCCCCAAGCTCGATCTCCGTGTGAAGGAGCAGGCCGACAAGCTGGGCACTGAACTGGAGCAGAAGCTGGGCGCCCAACTCGACACCTTCTTCACCCGTCTGGGCAACAACATCGCTCCGCAGCTCACCGAAAAGTTCCCCGCACTCACCGGCGACAACGGCGTCAAGGCGACCGCGCGCATGAAGCAGATCCTCACCGATGAAGAGGCCAAGCTCCGCACCAACGCCGATGCCCTCTATGCGACCGAGTTCAAACGCATCAGCGATGCTCTGGGCCAATTCCCCGTCCCTGACGTCAAGCACACCGACATCGAGACCCTCAACCGCCAACTCCTCCACGAACTGCTGATGCTGGCCGACTACGAGATGACGGCGCCCGCCAAGGCCGTCGCCACCAGCGCCCCGGCCGACGCCCGCTAACCTCGATATCGATCAGAACCCTTCTGACTTTGGAGATACCCACATGGCAACCGAATCAAATGAAAATCTCGCCGCCCTCGAACAGCGCCTCAATACCCTCCGTGCCGAACTGCACGAAAACCTCCGGCTGATGAAAAAGCGAGCCGGCCGCGTCGGCGTCCTGATGACCCTGCTCGTCCTGATCGTCGCCGGCTACTGGTCCTACATTTACGTGCGGACCTCCGACATTAACGCCGACGTCGCAGC
This sequence comes from Tepidisphaerales bacterium, assembly GCA_038213005.1. Lineage (GTDB taxonomy): Bacteria > Planctomycetota > Phycisphaerae > Tepidisphaerales > Tepidisphaeraceae > JBBQTU01. The sequence goes on from JBBQTU010000213.1 coordinate 2,664, forward strand.
CGACCTGGCCTACCGCAGCACCCTGGAATACGTCAATAACGCCCCGCCCAGCGTGAGCAAGGCCCTGCGCGATCAGGCCCCCGGCGTCTTCGACTACGCCGAAGTGCAGATCCTCGCCGCCCCCGCCAAGGTCGCCGCTTCCATCCGCGACTCGGCCATTCACCACACCCAGTTGGTGCTCGACCAGGCCGAGCCCCGCATCAACCAGGTACTGGTCGATGCCATCACCCACGCGAAAACCGCGACCGAAAAGGCCGGCTTTGACGGCAAAGACCCCGCCCAACTCGACAAGATCACGGGCGTCATCGCCGATCAGATCCGCACCGACGTGAAAACGAGCCTCGATCAGGTCTACAACGAATACGTCCGCCAGGCCCAGGATGCCGTGGCCTACCTGGAAAAAGTCGCCGCCGGCAAGGACCTCGACCCGCGCCAGCAGCATCTTCGCCAGGTCATCGTGAGCTTCCTGGCCGTCGCCGAGAAACGAAAAACCATGCAATAAACATTGGGGTGCAAGGCACTCCATGCGGCACTTCTCTCGACGCAGCCTCCAGTGGCCTGCTTCCTGTGGAAGCAGAGGGAGAGCCAGAAGACGCTCTTCACGGCCGTTTCCCTATCCCTGCCACGAGAGGTGGCTCACACGCCCGCCCCGCCGCTTTGTGTCTCCGCGGCGTTTCTCTATAATCCCCCGCGTCTCGCACCAAAGGAGTGCTGTTTGACTGAATTGATGTCCGGAAACGCCGCCATCGCCCGCGGCGCGTACGAAGCTGGTGTCACGGTCGCTGCCGGTTACCCCGGTACCCCTTCCACCGAAATCCTGGAAAACCTCGTCCAGCACAAGGACGCCGTCTACTGCGAGTGGTCGCCCAACGAAAAGGTCGCCCTCGAAGTCGCCGCCGGTGCCTGCTACACCGGCGCCCGCTGTCTGGTCACCATGAAGCACGTCGGCCTGAATGTCGCAGCCGACCCCCTCATGACCCTGGCCTACATCGGCTGCGTCGGCGGCCTGGTCATCGCCGTCGGCGACGACCCCGGCATGCACTCCTCGCAGAACGAGCAGGACACCCGCCAGTTCGCCCGCTTCGCCAAGATCCCAGTCCTGGAGCCTTCGGACTCCCAGGAAGCCAAGGACTTCGTCCGCTTGGCCCTGGAGATCAGCGAGCAGTTTAGCACCCCCGTCATCCTCCGCACCACCACGCGCGTCAGCCACAGCCGCAGCCTCGTCGAGCTTGGCCAATACACACCCAACCAGCGCGAGATCAAGTTTGAGAAAAACCCCTCCCGCTTCGTCCCCGTTCCCATGTGGGCCCGGCCGATGCGCGTGAAAGTCGAAGAACGCCTCCACAAGCTCGCCGCCTTCGGATGCAACCATCCCCTCAATCGCGTCGAGATGCGCGACACGGAACTCGGCATCGTCACCAGTTCCATCTCCTACCAGTACGTCCGCGAAGTCTTCCCCAATGCCAGCGTCCTCAAACTGGGCATGGCGTATCCGTTCCCCGATGAACTGATCAAGAAGTTCGCCGCCGGCGTGAAGAAGCTGCTCATCGTCGAGGAACTCGACGACATCCTCGAAGAGCACATCAAGTCGCTCGGCATCGCCTGCGATGGCCGCAATGTCATCCCCGGCATCGGCGAACTTTCGCCCTGCCGCCTCATGGAATCCAAGGCCAAGCTCGAAGGCAAGACCTACATCACCCCCACCGCCCCGCCTCAGGCGGCCGACCTGCCCGCACGCCCGCCGGTGCTCTGCGCCGGCTGCCCCCACCGCGGCGTCTTCTACGCCCTGACCCAGTGCGATGTGGTCGTCACCGGCGACATCGGCTGCTATTCCCTGGGCACCCTCAAGCCCCTCAGCCGCATCGACACCATCCTCTGCATGGGCGGCGGCGTCACCCTCGCCCACGGCATGGATAAAGCCGGCGAGAAACGCAAGATCGTCGGCATGGTCGGCGACTCCACCTTCTTCCACTCCGGCATCACCGGCCTGCTCGATGTCGTCTACAACCGCGGCGCGTCAACGATCATCGTCGTCGACAACCGCACCACCGCCATGACCGGCCACCAGGATCACCCCGGCACCGGCAAGACCCTCATGGGCCAGACCACCGTCCAAGCCTCCATCGAAGCCATCGGCAAAGCCTGCGGCGTCAAGCGTGTCTTCACCGTCGATCCCCTGGACCTCAAGGAAACACTCCGCGTCATCAAGCAGGAGATCGACATCGCCGAACCCTCGCTCATCGTCTCCCGCTCCCCGTGCATCCTGCATGAGCGGCCCAAGAAGATCACCCGCCGTGTGGTGGACGACGAGATCTGCAAGACCTGCGGCCTGTGCCTCAAGCTCGGCTGCCCGGCCATGGAAGGCGGCGGCAAAGGCGTGAAACCCGACATCAACGAACTGCTCTGCAACGGCTGCAGCATGTGCGAGCAGGTCTGCAAGTTCGGCGCGATCAGCGAAGTGGAAGAAACGATCTGAGGTATAATGTTCTCATGCGAACCTTGGACCAGATCAATCTCAAGGACAACGACCGCGCTGCCTTGCAAGAGGTCGGCACGGCTCTGCGCGCCAAGCTTCCGATCGATAAGATCATTCTCTTCGGCTCGAAGGCCCGCGGCGACGATCATAAAGACTCCGACGCCGATCTGCTGGTCCTCACCTCCCGTAACCTGACGGCGGATGAGCGAGAATTGATGATCCGCGAGATATTCGAGAACGAGCTTCAACGTGGTGTCATGATCAGCCCAATGGTTGTCCCAGCGATTGAGTGGAACCAAGGCGTCTACATCGCCATGCTGCTTCACAATGAGGTGGATCGTGACGGAGTGTTGGTATGAGTACCGAGGAAGCCCGAGAACTGCTGATTCATGCCTACCGGCAGAAAGCGAAGGAAGCTCTTCTGGAGGCCGAACATTGTCTCGCCGCTGGATCGGCCGGCCTGGCCACCAACCGCATCTACTACGCCTGTTTCTACGCCGCTACAGCCGTCCTGATCTCCCGCGGCCTGCAATTCGTCCGCCACTCCGCACTCAAGTCGGCCGTCCATTCTCAGTTCGTTCGCCCAGGCGAGTTGTCGTCCGAACTCGGGGCCTTCTTTGAGACTGCATTCGTCCAGCGGCATGAGGCGGACTACAACGCCTTGGCCAGATTCGACCCAGCCGGAGTCGCCCGGCAACTCGTCAAGGCAAGACAGTTCGTGGCCGTGATGGAAACCCTGTTATCGCGCCGAAAACAGGCTTAAGTCGACGAGTGCTAGTCGATGGATCGGCGTTTTTGTGTCCCTCGTGTCCTTTGTTCCTTTGTCGTGAGAAGCTGAAATGACCGAATCCGAGACAACTTCCGTCCTCCTCGCCGGTGTCGGTGGCCAGGGCATTCTTCTGGCCAGCGAAATCCTCGCCAAGACCGCGCAGATCGCCGGTTTTGACGTCAAGACCAACGAAGTCCACGGCATGGCCCAGCGCGGCGGCTCGGTCATCGCCCAGGTCCGCTACGGCAAACAGGTCCACAGCCCGCTCGTCCCCGAAGGCACCGCGCGCGTCCTGGGAACGCTCGAACAGGTCGAGGCCATCCGCTTCGCCCACTACCTCGCCCCCGGCGGCACCGCCGTCGTCTCCAACGCCGCGATCATCCCCGTCACCGTCTCCAGCGGCCAGGCCACCTACCCCACCGATGTCCCGGCTCGCCTCAAGGCCCTTTTTCCGAAACTCGTCATGGTCCAGGCCGACGCCCTGGCCACACAGGCCGGCACCATCAAAGCCGCCAACGTCGTCGTCCTCGGCGCCATCTCCGCCGCCCTGGATCTGCCCCTCTCCGCCTGGCACAAAGCCATCGAACTCTCCGTCAAACCCCAGCACCTGGCCCTCAACCTCAAAGCCTTCGACCTCGGCCGAGCCTGCGCCGCATAGCTGCAAACAGCGCCCAGGACAGACCTACGGCACCACAATGGTGACCGATTCCCAATACGCATCATCCCTTGGCGAGCCGTTGTTGGATTGCACCACCTGCAGGCGAACTTCCTGACCGGCGAACTTGCTCAGGTCCACGTCAATCTTCGCCCAGTTCGCCGTCGAGGATTTCGCGTCGACCACAGTGCTGAAGTATTCCTGCTCATTGACGCGAACGTCCAGCTTGAACGACCCCGTCGGATAATGCCCGACGCTCAGGCGTTGCTGTTTCGGTGATACACCTTGTAGATTCTGAGACATCTTGATGTAGTTCCCAGTAACAGTTCCATGAATAGGCGTCCGCCTTCCCTCCAGTGGGTCGCCACCCGAGGATGACTGTCCCACCTTCATCGGTACTACTCAGACGCTAAGACTTCGCTTCGCACCCTCCCACCCGACTTCGTTTCCTTCGTCCGCAGCGGTACCACGGTTGCATCGCCTGCTTCGCTCCGCCCGGCGTGCGATACGCCATCCGGGTGGCCGGGACGCTTTGGGGGTGGCGGACGCCCTTTGGCCGCCTTATTCCTTGGAGTGCGGAGGATCTCTCAAGTTCCCGCGCAAACCCTCTGTTGCCACGCTCATGTTCCTTCGAAGAACGGCGGAATCGGCTGGAACTCACCATGATGCTCCAACCGACACGGCCACGGTTTTGGCAACGTCCGTGGCTTCCACGATGAAAATCTTTCGAGGCTCAATCACATGGCCTGACAACTCGCTGTCTACGCTTCAAAACGCCAGGTCATCCCGACGCGATGCAAG
>JBBQTU010000214.1:0-7358 GCA_038213005.1 Tepidisphaerales bacterium
TCCTGCCGAAGGCAATAGCTGTTCACTCGGCCTATCGTCCGGCTGCGAATCCATGAACTGAGCAACCGTATGCGCTAATGCGCGCACGTACGGATCTGCGGGAGCCCCGGCTGAGTAATCGGCCGGGGCCACCCGGACGCCCTCTCGCCCTCCGCATCGGCTCAGCCTGCCACTTCCGGACGCTTCTCGCTATAATCTGCCCCTTTGAACCCGGCGCCGGTTTCACCCGGCGGCCGCCGCCGACACAGGGTTGTCCATTACGGATCGTCCAGAAGGAATCATGAGCTCGCCGTTTTCATTGAAGATCGAAGAGGCGTTTGCCGTCAAAGGTAAGGTCGTCATCGTCACCGGCGCGGCCGGCATCATCGGCCACGGAATCGCCGAGGCTTTTGCCGTCAACGGTGCCAGCGTCGTCTGTTCCGACCGTTCCGGCACCCGGCTGCAGGCCGTCGTCCAGCGATTGCGTGACCTGGGCGCCCAGGCCCTGGCCGTGCCTGCCGACTTCGGCAAGCCCGCGGAACTGTGCAACCTCGTCGACACCGCCGTCCAGCAGTACGGCGGTGTCGATTTTCTGATCAACTGCGGCGGCATCCCTGCTTCCGGCCCCATGGCTAACGAAACCGCTGAGGATTTTGACAAGCTGTACCACGCCAACGTCCGAAGCATCTGGCTGCTCTCCAGGCATGCCGTCGCCCCCATGGCCGCCCGCGGCGGTGGATCGATCGTCAACATCGCGTCCGTTAACGGCCACCGGGCCCTGTTCATCTGCTCGCTCTATGCCGGCACGAAAGCCGCAGTCCTCGCCACCACGCGGGAGATGGCCGTCGAACTCGCTCCCCAGAACATCCGCGTCAACAGCATCTCGCCGGGCTCGATTTCTGACTCAAGATGGCGTTTTCAGGGCCTGCTGGAACAGCTCAATGAGCCGTTCCGCTCCCAGATTGCCCAGGAATTTGCACACCTGCCGAGCGAGCCGATGACCACGCACGCCCAGCCGCTCGCCATTCCTGGATCGAAATTCGACATCGCCATGGCGTGCCTCTATCTGTGTGCCCCGGCCGCCCGGTTCGTTACCGGTGCTGACCTGATCGTCGACGGCGGTAAGCTCAACGAACTGCCGCACGGTGACTTCCGCCCGCCTCAGAAACCATCGCCATGGATGGCACTGCGGCCCAGGTTGCAGCAACTGCCCGATGCCGCATGGGCCTCGGAGCGACCACGCTGGTCGCGAGCGACCAAGCCGCAGCCCGCCACCTGACCGATTGGCCTTATCGGGGGCTGAGACGCTACGATAAAACCAAAGCGAGTCTGGCTTCCGTGGCCATCGCTTTGGCTTAACCCGGAGATGATGATGAGACAGTCCGCATTAGTCAGGGCGTGGATCGGTATCGCGAGTATCGCCTTGCTCGCCTCTCTCGCCAGCGCCCAGACCACCGCCGCCACGACTACCGCCACGACCACTGCCACCACGATGCCCGCCGATGCCGTGAAGCTTGGTGAGCAGGTGACCGATGCCTATGGCCAACTCAAGTCGCTGGTGCTCTCAGGCACGATCAGCGCCAACATCGACATCGCCGGCCAGCAGAACAAGCAGAGCCAGTCGTTTAAGGCCAGCTACGCCGCGCCAGGCAAATATCGCCACGCCCTCGGCGCTGATTTTCTCCTGGGCTCAACCGGCTCGAAGATCTACGCCTATGACAGCAAGGACAAGACCTACGTCCAGGTCGACGCCCCCGCAAAACGCGGCCCGCTCAGCCAGTTCTCCATCCCGGTCCCGCGCATCCTGGATATGCAAAACCCGTCTCTGCTGCTGGCGATTGCCGATAACACGTTTGCTGACCTGCTCGATGGCGCCAAGGACATCCATATCGCCCGGCAGCAGGCCCCCGATGCCATTGCCGATACGACTGCCGACAAGACTCGCCCGCGATGGGGAATGGCTGGCCCTGTCGGCCGCGATACCAATGCCGATACGACTGCCGACAAGACCCCCGGCGACCGGCTGACCTTCACCGCCAGCGATGGCCGAGCCATCGCCTTCCTGTTCGATGCCAAGACGCACCTGCTGCGTCAGGCCCGGTATGACCTTGCCGCGGTCTTCATTGAACGCGGCGCCCCGGATGTGAAGTCTGCCGTCGTGATGATCGACTATGCCGAAGTGGCGTCCGATGCTCCGGTCGACGATGCGCAGTTCGCCTGGGCCGTTCCCGAAGGCGCGCGCGAGCAGGCGATGGGCCGGCCGATGACCGAGACCAGCGCCCTGGAAGGCCAGCCCGCTCCCGATTTCAAGCTCAAAGGCCTTGATGGCAAGGAGATACAGTTGGCGTCGCTGAAGAATCAGGTGATCGTCCTGGACTTCTGGGCCACATGGTGCCCGCCCTGCGTGGCGTCGCTGCCGGATCTCAATGCCCTCTATGAACAGCGAAAGGCCAAGGGCCTGCAGGCCTTTGCCATCAACCTGCGCGAGGAACTTGCGGATGTGAAGGCGTTTGTCGCCGAGAAAAAGCTGACGATTCCCGTGCTGCTCGATCCCGACGGCGCCGTCGGCGACGCCTACGGTGCCCAGGCGATCCCCCAGACGGTGGTCATCGGGAAAGACGGCAAGGTGAAAAAGGTCTTCGTCGGCATCCCCCCGGGCGGCGAGGCCGACATCGCCCGCGCCGTGGACGCTGCCATGGGGGGCAAGTGATCGCCAGTCGCGCGACAAGGAGGCAGGGAGATGCACAGTCCCCGATCGCCTGTTTACCCGCCAAATGGAAGACCGAAAAGGCTGCCAAGAGGCGACCGACAAGAAGCATCTCTGGGACGCTCTAAAACGTCCCGACTTCTGTCCCCAATTATGTTTTAGACATCACTTGTAGCGCTGTTCATTTAGGGTGCGAGATGTGCCGACTGGCTTCAAATCCCCTCTCATGCATTGACGTGAGATGTTCATAGCACATGTCCTTGCCGGCAGCGCGGTTGACATCCGTCTGCCCTCTTCATCCAATTGCGGCCCTGATGCAGAATCTGAGTGGCAAATTCATCGTCCTGGACGGCCCGGAGGGGTGCGGCAAGAGCACGCAGCTTCGCCTGCTCGCTGACCAGGTCCAGAAGGCCGCGGTCGCCGTCGTCGCGGTGCGTGATCCCGGCACCACCCGCATTGGCGAGCAGATTCGCCAGATTCTCCTGAACCCCGACCACGTCGACATGGGCATGCGCTGCGAGATGATGCTCTACATGGCCGCCCGGGCGCAGATGATGCGGCAGATCATTCGGCCGGCGCTGGATGCCGGCACGTGCGTCCTGTGCGATCGTTTCGTCTCCAGCACACTGGCGTACCAGCTTGGCGGCGAAGGGCTGAGCTTTGACGAGATTCGCCGGACGGCCGACATCGCCATCGGCGGGCGCTGGCCCGACCTGACGATCATCCTGGACATCGCCCCGGACAAAAGCTTCCTTCGCGTCCAGCGGGAGAAGGATCGCATCGAGCAGCGGCCGCTGGCGTATCACCAGCAGGTCCACGCCAACTATCTCGCCCAGGCCAAGGCCGATCCGTCCCGATACCGCGTGGTGAACGCCGACCAGTCGGTCGAGCGCGTCCAGGCAGACATTCTCGCAGCGCTCGCCGCCCTGTGATACGGATCAAGGTGAACCCGACGCGTCCTCGCAAGTAGTGCGTGGCGTCCTCGCCCGCACAGGCGCATCCCGCGCCCTCGGCGTCGGCTGCCCCACGACTGGTGGAACCCTGAACTCTGTCCAAGACCTCGCACCTATCTGGACACACCCACTATTTCGGCAGCAGCCTGGCCAGCCGGTCCGCGTAATACGTGATGATCAGGTCGGCCCCGGCGCGTTTGATCGACTGCAGCGACTCGAGTACCACCCGGTCGTGGTCGATCCAGCCGTTGGCGGCGGCGGCTTCGATCATGGCATATTCGCCGCTCACCTGATAGGCCGCCAGCGGGACGTTCACCTGCTCGCGCACGGCGCGGATGATGTCCAGATAAGGGCCGGCCGGCTTCACCATCACCATATCCGCGCCCTGCTCGACGTCCCCCATCGCTTCGATCAACGCCTCGCGGGCATCACGGGCCGGGTCCATCTGATAGGAGCGGCGATCGCCGAACGCCGGAGCAGAGTCGGCCGCATCCCGGAACGGGCCATAGAACGCGCTGGCGTATTTCACCGAGTAGGCCAGGATGGAAACATCGACGAAGCCGGCTTCGTCCAGGCCTTTGCGCAGGGCGCGGACCGTGCCATCCATCATGCCGCTGGGGGCGATGACATCCGCCCCGGCCTTGGCGTGGCTGATCGCCTGCCAGACCAGCCGCTGCACGGTGGGATCGTTCTGCACGGTGGATTTGTCGGCCGTCATGATCCCGCAATGCCCGTGGCTGGTGTATTCGCAGAAACACAGGTCGGTGATCGCGAGCATCGGCAGCTCGCGCCGGCGGATCTCGCGGAGCAGGCGGCAGACGACGTTGTTCTCATCCAGCGCGGGTGAGCCCTTGTCGTCCTTGGTCTCAGAATCGACCACGCCAAAGAGCAGGCAGGCCTTGAAGCCTTCGCCGGCCAGACGGGCGAGTGAGTCGGCGGCGGTGTCCACCGACAGTTGGCTGACCCCAGGCATGGAGGCGACGGGTTTACTCACGCCTTCGCCCTCGCAAACGAACACAGGCACGATGATGTCGCTGCGGCGGAGGCTCACCGACTGCAGCATCTGGCGCAGTTGCCCGTGAAGCCGCAGACGCCTGGGACGATGGGGGAGGCTCAGGTTGTCCATGACGGAAGTATACCCCAAAGCAGGGGGCGAGCCTCGCACGTAAGCGGAGGTGCCCATAGGCAGCGACGCAGCGACGAAGGGACGAAGGGGCAGAGGGACGAAGTGATCCACCACAGCGGGTAACTGTGCGACCAAGAGGGCAGACGCGCAGATTTTCGAGGGAGGGGGTGGGGCATAAGCGTTAGGGCGACAATACAACGGGGGACAATACAACGGGGACATCCCAAGTTTGCAAAGGCAGCGGAGCCGCGTCAGGGTGGGTATACAAATGCCTCTCTGCTTTTCAGACTATTTGTGTGCGTTGCTCGTTAGATTCTCCTGGCGATCGTGAGTGACCCGGATCAGTTGATCGGTCGCAAAGCCTGCCGTGCGCGCTTGATCAACGAGGCGTTCAAAAACCTTATCATCCATTTGCGGGGATCTGCAAAGGATCCAGAGATAGCCACGGGTGGGTCCTGCAACCATGGCATATTGATAGCCGTCCTGGTCCAAGGCGATGATGTGATAGCCGGCGTAGAAAGGCCCGAAGAAAGAGACTTTCAGACTACCGCGGGTGGGCGGGCCAGGGAGTCGGGCCTTACCGATGGCGATTTCAGGTTCGGCCTGGCCGGGCTTGAAACCGCGATTGGTCACGCGCACAACGCCCGGTTCTATTAGCTCATAATCAGCCGTAACGCCGATCAAGCCTCGTTCAAAACTGTGGTCCAGCCGAGCGATTTCGTACCATCGTCCCAAATAACGTCCCAGATCGAATCCCTCTACCGGCACCAGACCTTTAGGGACACCTGTCGCGCAGCCTGTCAGCACAAGGGCCAGAATCAAACTCCCTGCAATGATAAGCATACGTTTCATTGTTTTGACTTTCCCTGTGTTGAGGTCACTTGCCCTGGGCCGAGCGTGCTCATTTTTCCGCGCAACCCAGAAATCCAGCCCCATTGAGCAGCAGCGCACCCGTGGCACATGCGCCCTCGCTTGTAGCAATTGCCGCCTCGCGACAGCGAGTCCTTACTCCGCTGCTGCTCAACGGGGCGGCCGATCTCCACATTGCCAGGCCGCCCGGAAAAACGGACACGCGATTTCTTAGCCCCAACGGGGCGGCATTCTTGAGCCCAGGGTAAGCGTACTCGCGCAGCCCTGGGTTAGAACCATTCACCCTGAATGAGCCCTGAAAGGGCGACACATCCTTCATCACCCTATTCGCTCCAACCACTCGCTGACGCGCATCTTGCATCTGTCCGAAAAAAAACGGGCACGCCCCCCTCCGTCGCTCCGCTGCCTCCAGTTGCCAATCTCCTCGCCCCGCATACCATACCCCTCTTTCAAAGGTAAAGTGTGTTCCAAGTATTCCAACAGGTTGGGCGGTTTCAGACCCTTCGCGGCGACTTCGGGGGGCTCCCTTCATGGGCCCGCCTGATCGTTTTCATCGCCGCATTACCCGGAATCGTTCTCGGGGTCTTGTCAGTCATTCTCTTTCTGGTTACTATTCTCGTCCTTTTGCTGCTGACTGTGCCGGTCTACAGGCTTTTGCGGCTTGTTTGCCTGGCCGGACACAGCGAGCAGGATGTGACCGTTACCGTAGTCCGCTCGGATTCACCCGGATCCCGGCCAGTTGACGTGAAAGTGATCGAGTAAGCCATGGCAAAGAAAGAAATTACAGCACAGTTCAAGCTTCAGGCTCCAGGCGGCACCGCTACCCCGGCGCCCCCTATCGGGCCGGCCCTCGGTCAGCATGGTGTGAACCCTGGACAGTTCATCCAGCAGTTCAACGCCGCCACGGCCGCCCTCAAGGGCAAGGTCGTCGGCGTCGTCGTCACCGTCTATAAGGACCGCACGTTCAGCTTCGAAGTCAAGAGTCCTCCGGCCAGCGTCCTGCTCAAGGATGCAGTCAAAGCCGAAAAGGGTTCTGGCGAGCCGAACAAGAACAAGATCGGCAAGGTCACCATGGCCCAGTGCAAGGAAATGGCCCAGCAGAAGGTCAAGGACATCAACGCCTTCGATCTCGACGCCGCCGCCAAGATGATCGCCGGCACCGCCCGCTCGATGGGCATCACCGTCGAAGGCTAAGCCGATCCTCAATTTCAGATCCTCCAATCTGAAATGTTGAAACACCCGAGCCTCGCATGGGCAACCATGCGAGGTTCTTGTTCCTTTTGACCGCCCCTCCACTTTCTCCCGCCGCGCGTTACCATGCTCAACAACGAATTGGATGTTGTATGAACGCAGTCGAGATTGAGGAAGCGGTATCCACGCTCGCCGAAGAACCCTTCGACCGGGAGAGCTTCCCCTTCGCTTTCCTCCAAGCGTTCGGCCAGAACGACGCCACCATCCGCAGGCTCAAGAGCGGTGACACCAACAAGTCCGATCTTCCGGGCGGCGTCCTCCAACGTAATAAGAACAACATCCATCTGCTGACCTGCCCGCCCGGCGAAGTGGCTAGCGCCCTCGCCGCGCTGCGCACCAGCCCGGCAACCGCCAAGCACAAGGCGCGGTTCATCCTCGCCACCGACGGCCAGACCCTCCAGGCCGAGCGCTTCGATGACGGCGAGCCTCTCGCCTGCGATTTCGTCGATCTGCCCAACCGCTTCGCCTACTT
>JBBQTU010000215.1:0-7339 GCA_038213005.1 Tepidisphaerales bacterium
GCCTTCTCCATCAGTTCCTCGAAGGCTTCGCGGGTCAGGACGATCAGCTCTTTGTTTTCGACTTTGAGGGTCTGGATGGTCATAAAATCACATCTCGTAAACGTCCTTGCGGTTGTTGATGCGGACGATCCACTCAGTGGATTCCTCGGGCCTGAACACGATGCGATAGCTTCCGGTTCGAATCCTGAAATGCCCCTTGAGTTCCTTGCGCAGCGGTTTGGCACCGGAAACATCTGGCCAGTGCCCAAGTCGTTCCAGCACTTCGTAGCAGCGCAGTCGAATGACCAAGGGAACATCATCCAAATCGTGCTTTGCGGCCTCGGTGAAGACCACTTTGAACATACATGAATCGTATCAATCTAGTCAATCAAGTCAATCGAAGGAACGAGGGAGTAACGCATTTGGGGTTCGAGGATATGTTGGCGTATCCACCAAAGCTGACGGGTTGGGGGTTCAGAATCCCACCCGAGGCGGGTGGGCTACGGGGCGGCTATTTCCATTGCCCGCCGGGAGCGCAGCGGGTGGTGAACCAGACGGCGCGCGTGGACTCCGCGGGGAAGTCGGCGGTGTAAGCGGCCGACCAGGCGGTGAGGAACCCGGGGGCGGTGGTGGCGGGGACCATCGCCCAGACGCTGCCGCCGAAGCCGGCGCCGAAGGCGGAGGCGGCGATGGCGCCGAGGTCGCGGGCTTTGCGCGCCAGGACAATCGTCTGGGGAACCTGGTTTTCCAGGCCCGACTCGGACAGCGATTGCGAGCGGTCCACGAGCTGGCCAAAGCGGCCGAGATCCCCGGACAGCAGGGCGTCTCCGGCGGCGGGGATGATGTGGCGCGCTTCTTCGATGTGCTGATCCAGGCGGCGAAGCAGGTCGTCGGCGGGAAACTCTGCCGAGTGCGACTGGGCGAGGATGCGGCGCAGACGGTCGGAAGCGCCCAGGGAACTGTCCAAGGCATCGGCCAGGCAGAGGTCGTGGCGGCGGGCCGCGGCGTTCCACGCGTCGACGATGGCGGCGGCGCGGAGGGAGACGCGGTTGTATTTGTCCATGGCCTGGCCTGTCTTTTCAGCGATGACGCCGCTGGAGGCGATGGCGAAGACGTAGCCATCGGGCATTGGGATGTCCCGCTCGTGGCGGACCGGGCAGAAGCGATATTGCGAGAGCGTGCCGGCCTTGCAGCAGAGGATCGCGGTGTGGTCCTGGCTGCCGCCGAACGTGCCGACTCCGCGGTCGCCGGCGAGGGGGCCAAACGATCGGCCGTTCTCGATGGTGCCCAGATAGGCGGCGAGGTCCTCCTGCGTTGGCAGGGCCTGTTTCCAGACAGGTCGCTCGTCCAGGCGGTTGAGGCGGGTGAGCAGTAGCGCGATGCCGGTGACGACGGCCGAGGAGGAGGACAGGCCGGCGGCCTGGGGCAGGCTACTGGAGATGGTGATATCCGCGCCGCAGAGAGGCCCGGGGAAGTTTCTCGCGAGTCGGCGGGCGACGGTCATGGGGTAGTTGGACCAGTGCCCGGCGGCGGGAACGAGTTGGTCTGAGAAGGGGAACGCAGCCTTGCGCCCCGTGGCGGTGTCCTGGACCGAAATCACGGCGTCGGCCCGGGGTCTTGCGACCATGTGCAGGCCGCGGTCGACAGTGCACAGCAGGCTGCGGCCACCGCAGTAGTCGGTGTGTTTGCCCAGGATTTCGATTCGGCCGGGGACGAAGAGGGTGAGGTCGGTCGTTGGCGACAGGGCCTTGCCTTCAATGGCGGATCGAGGTTCGCTGGACATGACCGAAGTTGTAGCAGATGGAAGGCGCTATTTCCTGTCGGCGCTCGCGGCCTGGGTCAGGGCGTCCACCAGATTATCGGTGGTGTAGATGCTGCTGAGCAGGCGAGGCTGGGTGGCGTTGGGTGAGTAGATGGCGGTCAGGGGAATGCCGCCGCTGGGGTTGAGTTCGCGGAGTTTCGGCCAGCCGGGGGCGTCTTCGTCTTTCAGGTCAGCCCGCAGAGGAACTACGTCCAGCTTGCGGATGTGCTCGGAGGTGCGGGGGTTGCGGAAGACGCGGGATTCGAGTTCCAGACAGTTGGCGCACCAGTTGGCCGTGAACTCGACCATGACGATTCGGCCATCTTTTCGGGCGGCGTCGAAGGCGGCCTGCGAATAGGGCTGCCAGGGCACGCCTTCGGAGGTGAGATTGTGCGTGAACCAGAGCCCGGTCGCGGCGAGTAGTGTGGCTACCGCGATCGCGATGCCGCGCGGCCGGGACCGCGTTGTGAGCATGAGCGTGCGGACGATCAGGAAGATGCAGGCGGCCAAAAGAACCGCGTAGACACCCCAGAAGAAGTTGACGCCGCTGATCAGACGGCCGGCCGCGAAATAGACGGCGACCGCGAGGATCAGGAATCCCATGAGCTGCTTGACGAGTTCTGACCAGGGCCCGGTGCGTGGGAGTCGGCGGGCGACTTCCGGGAGAGCCGAAAGGACCAGGTAAGGCGATGCCATGCCCAGACCTACGACCATCACCTCGGTGACGCCGACCCAGCGTGGCTGTGCGCCGGCCCAGGCCAGCAGGCCGACGAACATCGGGGCCGTGCAGGGAGTGCTCAGCAGCGCGGTGAAGGCACCGAAGAGGAAGTTGCCGGTGTAGGTCTCGTGGGTGGGCGTGAAGCGATAGACGCCGACCGGAAGGATCACGCTGAACAGGCCGAACATCCCCAAGGCGAAGACGCTCAAGATGGTGACCATCGTCCAGACGAACCATGGCTTGCTGAACTGCTGTCCCCAGGCCGCCTGATAGACAACTACAAGCACGGCCAGTACGGCAAAGGCGGCGAGCAGGCCCAGGCTGAAGACTGTGCCCAGCAGGAAGCTGCGGGCACGGTTGTGCTTGGAGACTTCATAGAACCCCATCGCCTTCAGAGGAAGCACCGGCAGCACGCAGGGCATCAGGTTGAAGAGGATGCCGACGATGAAGGCCAGGAGCATGGCCAGGAGATAGTTGGACTGCCCAAGCTCGAAGGACCAGCCGAAGATCTGGATGAGGATTCCTGTGGACTGCTGGGCGGCCGGTGGGGGGGTGTTGGTAGACTCTCGCGCGAAGGAGGTGGGGTCGAACGCCTTGAAGAGATCGGATTGGGATGCGGTGACCGCAGTGCCCTGGGCGACGATGGAGGTGATGACGGAATAGGTGGCGGTGGCGGGGGCGTAGCAGGAGCTGTCGTCGCAAAGCTGATAGCCGACCTTGCCGGTGAGCTGCACGTCACCGGGTTGGGCCTTGCCGTCCAGTTCCAGGGGGAGATAAACGATGATCTGGCCAGTGTAGACGTTGAGTTTCCCCAGTGCCGCATAGGTGACATCCTGTCCCTTGGGGTATTGGGGGGCGAGGAAGCGGACGGAAGGGCTGGCGGTGGCGGTGAGTTCAAAGCGGATCAAGCCCTCCCGTGACGGTGTGTGTGATTGGGCGTGGAGTCCTTTAGGGATGTCTACGACCACTGCCAGCACGGCCTGCTGTCCGGGTGGCAAGCTGGAGTAGTTCAACTCGGCGGACACCGTGAGGGCGGCGGGGCCGGTGGAAGTTGCCGCTGCGGTCATCGGTACGGCACAGAGGCCCAGAAACGCCAGCACGAGTATGATCCAGCGGGCAAGGTTCATGTCTAACTATATGACAGTCCGGCGGCCGGAAGGCAAGGGAGCAAGGTCGTGACTGGCGGAGGCGGCACCGCGTTCTCGCGAATCGCAAGCGGGGCGGGTATTCTTGAGCGTCGAAGGAGTGAGTCGTCCAACCATGCATATTTTGTACGTCCATCAGAACTATCCGGCCCAGTTCGGGCACATCGCCAGGTGGCTTGTTAAGATGCGCAAGTGGCGATGCACGTTTGTGACGCAGGCGAACGTGCAGGGCGATGATGGGGTCCAGCGCCTCGTCTACAAGCCTGCAGGCGGAGCGACGGCGCGCAGCCATTTCTGCTCGCGCACTTTTGAGAATGCCGTGTGGCATTGCGACGGCGTCTACCGTGCGCTCAAGGGGCGGATCGGCGAGAAGCCGGACTTGATCGTCGGACACAGCGGCTTTGGCAGCACGCTGTTTCTGCGGGAACTCTACCCCGACACGCCGATCATCAATTTCTTTGAGTATTACTATCATCCGCACGGCGAGATGAGCGACATGGAGTTTCGCCGGGATCTTCCCTGGGCGGTGTCGGAGATGGCGTTTCTGCGATCGCGTTGCCGCAACGCGATGATCCTGCTGGATATGCAGAACTGTGACTCCGGGTACACGCCGACGCTGTTTCAGAAGTCGCGGTTCCCGAAAGAGCATTACTCCAAGCTGCGAGTGATCTTCGACGGCGTGGACCGGCAGACCTATCACGGCCATCAGGAAGCCCTGCGTCCAGCGATCGGTGCCCGAGGCGTGCGGCATATCGCCGGTGTGGAGATCGGGCCGGACACGCGCGTGGTCACGTATGTTTCCCGCGGATTTGAGAGCATGCGCGGGTTTGACATCTTCATGCGCGCCGCCAAGTTGATCTACCAGCAGTATCCGGATGTGAAGTTCATCGTGGTGGGCGAGGACAAGATCGCTTACGGCGGCGATCAGGTGCATCTGGGCGAAGGAACGACCTTCAAGCAGTGGGTGCTCCAGCAGCAGGAGTATGACCTGGAGAAGTTTACGTTTGTCGGCCGGCTCAGCCCGGGGGATCTGGGACGCGTGATGGCCGCGAGCGACTTGCACATCTACCTGACGGTTCCATTCGTGCTGTCCTGGAGCATGATGGACGCCCTGAGCTGCGGCGCGGTGGTGCTGGCGTCGGCGACGCCGCCGGTGATGGAGATGATCCACGATGGGCAGAACGGCCTGCTGGCCGACTTCTTCAGCCCGGAGCAGTTTGCCCAGAAGGCACTGGCGGTGCTCAGGGATCCCGCGGCGTTTCGGCCACTGGGTCGGGCGGGCGAGCAGATGATTCGTGACTATTACAGCATGGAGGCGGTGCTGCCGGCGATGGTGCGGATGTATGAAGAGGCTGCGGCGGGATCGCTGCGGCCGGCTCCTACGGAGGATCCGTTGCCGATGCTTCCGAGCGGGGCGATCGAGTCGCGTCGGCCACAGGCGAAGAGTCCCTTCTACGGGTGAGTGCCGCCACGATGCCCGATCACGTGACCAATTCGCCCGCGTGGGATGATCAACTGCTGCGTAACCCTCACGCCGCGGCGGACAAACGCTTGCGCGTCAAGTGGATGTTCGGCCACATCGCCGCAAGCTATGACATCAACAACCGGCTCCACAGCCTGTGGATGGATCAGTGCTGGCGCCGCGTGGCGGTGCGGATGGCAATGCTGCGGCCGCAAGACCGCGTGGTGGATGTCGCCTGCGGTACCGGTGATCTGGCGCTGCGGTTTGCCCGGCAACTTCGCGTGCTGTGCACGGGGCGCGATACCCACGCACTCCCGGCAGCCGATGCGCCCTACCCCGTGGTCGGGGTTGATTTCACTTTTGAGATGCTGCCGCTGGCCCGGCGGAAGACTCCGGCAATCCGCCTGGCGGACAGCGACCCCGATACCGCCTCCCAGCTCAGTTTCCTCCCTAATCTCTGGGTTAACGGGGATGCACTGGCGCTACCGCTGGAGGACCAGTCGGCCGACGTCGTCTCGATCGCGTTTGGTATTCGCAACGTGATCGACCCGCTGGCGGCGATGCGCGAGTTTGCCCGAGTGCTCAGGCCCGGCGGGCGGCTGGTGATTCTGGAGTTTTCACTGCCGACCAACCCGCTGCTGCGCCGGCCCTACAACTTCTATTTTCGCAAAATACTGCCATTGACGGCGACGCTGATCAGCCACGATCGGACCGGGGCCTACAAGTATCTGCCGGAGTCGGTCAATACGTTCATCGGCCGGGATGAGATGACCAGGATGATGCGGGAGGCCGGATTCGTCGATGTTCATCATCGCGTTCTGACGCTGGGGATCTGTGTGTGCTATGTTGGCGTCGCACCGGCGCGTGGATAGCGGGGCGGCGGGCACTTAGGATAGGGCTATGGATGTTGTGGTTGCCATCACCGGCGCATCAGGCGCCTTGTACGCACAGCGATGCATCCGGGGCCTGACGGTCGCCGGCGTGCGTGTGCATCTGATTGTTTCACCCTTGGGACGACGCCTCCTGTGCGATGAACTTGGCTATCGCGAGGTCGACCTTGGCGTGCTGTCTGACGGTCATGCGGATCGTGTGGTGCTCTACAATTATGCGGATGTCGGTTCGCGACTGGCAAGCGGCGGGTTTGTTCACCAGGGCATGGTGGTAATTCCGTGCAGCAGCAATACGCTGGGGCAGATCGCCTCCGGGCTGGGCGATAACCTGATCGCTCGTGCCGCGGCGGTGGCGCTGAAGGAGCGACGGCGGCTGGTGCTGGTGCATCGTGAGATGCCGTTGTCCCTGGTGGACATCAATCATTACCAATTGCTTACGCAGGCCGGGGCCGTGATCGCGCCGGCGTGTCCGGGATGGTATCATACGCCGCAGACCGTGACTGAGTTGGCGGATTTCGTTGCGGGGAAGGTGCTGGATCTGCTGGGGGTGAACCACGAGTTGGTGCCTCGCTGGGAACCGTAATACGCGAGCAATGGGAGATCAGCAGTGCCTGAACAGGACAATGCAAAACCAGCAGCCGATAGCGTTTCGCGGCTCCGCGAGACGGCGGAGTTCTTGCGCGCGGTCGTTGAGACGGCCGTGGATGCGATCATCACGATCGACGAGCGCGGCATCGTGCGGACCGTCAACCCCGCCACCGAGCGGCTGTTCGGCTACATGCGTCAGGAGATGGTCGGGCAGAACGTGTCCATGATCATGCCTCAGCCGCAGCGGCGGGAGCATGATGGCTATCTCGCCCGGTATCTCCAGACGGGGCAGGCCCACATCATCGGGATCGGACGGGATGTGGAAGGCCAGCGGAAGGACGGTAGCCGCTTTCCGCTGCATCTGAGTGTCAGCGAGATGAGGGTCGAGGGGACGCGGATGTTTGCGGGGATATTGCGGGACATTTCGGCAATGAAGCGGGTGGAAGAGGAGACCCGGCGAGCCAAAGAGGCTGCCGAGGCCGCCAGCCATGCGAAAGATCAGTTTCTGGCCGTGCTGAGTCACGAGTTGCGTACGCCGCTGACGCCGGCGCTGGCGACGCTGTCTCTGCTGGAGAGCCGCGACGATCTGCCGCCGGAGGCGGCGGAACTGCTGGAACTCGCCCGCCGGAATGTCGAGATGCAGGCCCGGTTGATCGACGACCTGCTGGATCTCACGCGCGTGAGCACGGGCAAGCTTCAACTGAACATCGAGACGCTGGACGTGCATCCTGTGCTGGATGACGTGGTGGACATCTG
>JBBQTU010000216.1:0-7333 GCA_038213005.1 Tepidisphaerales bacterium
CCGTATTGCCCTGAATCTGCTGAAGCGGGACAAGAGCGTGAAACTGGGGATCAGCAACAAACGGAAGAAGGCCGCTCGTAACCGCGACTACATGTTCAAGCTGCTGACGCAATCATCCAATACCAAATGATTTGGCCCTGCTGTGGCCCCGGTGTCTGTTATCCCGGGTGGCGGAGTTGCGCTGTAGCCTTCAGGCCCGGAACTGCCGCATGCCTCGACCAAAGCAGAAAACCGGACAGGGTCCCGGGCACGCTCGCAAGATACAGAGGGCTTGATCGTGGCTGAGGTCTCCCGCTCGGCTGACAGTTCGGCGTCTTCCATGCTGATTCAAGCGACTACAGAGTCGGTTCTACGGTTTTCCGCGAATGACGGCGGGCTCAGTGAGGCGGACGGAAGGCTTCGGCCGGGGCGGCCGAGCCACGTCTTCCGCGGGCGCGTTGAAGAGGTGGGAAAGGTGACATCCCGCATGTTGGATGCAGGACAAACACAGGGGTCAAAAGCGATGTTTCCGCGAGCGCGACACTGTGGCACCGATGGCGACTTCGCCCATGGACGTGTTGCAAGACTGGCTCAGCGCGGTCAGACAGGCAGCAGATGATGAGCAACAACACACCAATGCCGGGAATGCGGATGCCCATTGGCCGGCGCCGCTTGCACCATGGGCCTGTGGCCCCGGTGTCTGTTAACCCGGGTGGCGGAGCTGCGCCGTAGCCTTCAAGCCCAGCCCCACCGCATGGCTCTGCTATCTCCGCTTGCTCATGTTCGAATCCGGCGTTCAACAACAGGAGGCAGCCTGCCGCGGATCGCCGCGGCGACTCTTCGAGCGGGTGAACTGCGGAAGCGGAGGAGTTGACCGCGGATAACGCGGATCGGCGCGGATCAGACAAGGCGTTGATGCGCGCCACAATCCGTCAGAATCTTCTCACGCTGCGAAGAGTTAAGGAGGAGAGTTTCTATCTACAGATTCGCACAGATCTTCAGTGATTCCGGATGCGCCGTTTCGAAAAAGACGAGAACTCCTGAAGAAACGGGCACGGCCGGGCATGCCCGCACCGGGGAATTTCATTGACGCATATCGGATTGCGGGCTACTCTGATTGTTGTTGGCGAGCATGCAGCCAGGCTGAGCAGGAGTTCTGTTTTCGTTGATCGAGGTTTTGTTCGATCGCCGAAACCCGCATTTCTGACGCAACAGACAACGTGTCAGGCCATCGCTCGTCGTGCGCCTTAAGCCAGTGAGATCATCGTGACTGAAGAATTGCGTCTGCGGGCTGAAGAACTGCTCACCTATACGTTCGGTAATACGGCGCTGCTTAAGGAGGCGCTCACCCACTCGTCCATTGCCGACGATCGCCTTAAGAGCAATGAACGCCTGGAGTTTCTCGGCGATGCCGTGCTGGACCTGATCGTGTGCGGCGAGCTGTTTCGGCGGTTTCCACAGTTCGCTGAGGGCGAACTGACCAAGATCAAGTCGGCGGTTGTGTCGCGCCGGGCCTGCTGCGAAGTGGCGCAGGCGATGGGGATGGCCGAACTGCTGCTGATCGGCAAGGGGATTGGCGACCGGGCGCATATTCCGAGTTCGCTGATCGCCAATGTTTACGAATCGATCACCGGCGCGATCTATCTGGACGGCGGCTATGCGGCGGCGTCGGAGTTTGTGCTGCGGACGATGACGCCGCAGATCGATGCGATGGCGGCGACGCCTGATCAGCAGAACTACAAGGCCGTTCTCCAGCAGCATGCCCAGAAGGCGCTGAACGGGGGACCGTTATATGAGTTGCTGGACGAGAAGGGGCCGGATCACAGCAAGTGTTTTGAGGTGTGCGTCTCGATCAACGGACGGCGTTTCACTTCGGCGTGGGGTCCGAACAAGAAGATGGCCGAGCAGAAGGCCGCGCTGATGGCGCTGGAAGAACTCGGCCTGTGTGACAAGAAGGAAGTGGAGCAGGCCTTCGAGGAACTGGCCGAGACGGGTGCGGAGTAGTCACAGCAGCGCAGTGAATTCCTCGACCGTGATTCCCATGTCCGCAATGATCGCTCGGAGCGTTCCGGGTTTCAGATCGCAGCCACTGTGGATTGGCACGACGATGCGCCGTCGGTCGGACTTGCGGAGGTAGATCGCGTGGCTGCCGGACTGGCGGTCGAAGACGAAACCGAGTCGTTGCGCTGCGCGCACCAAGTCGCGAGAGCGGATGACGGGCAGCTTACTCATGCTGGAATGGCCACTTCGACCGGCTTGATCAGCATGTTCTCAGCGGGGATCGGCTCGTGATGGCTGAGCAGGCTTTCAAGATAGAGTCCCATGGCGTCGCGGATGTTGACGATCGCCTCGTCAAGAGTGTCGCCCTGCGAATGACACCCGGGAAGAGCGGGGCACGACGCGTGATATCCGCCGTCGGCCTCCTTTTCGAATAGCACTGTGTAGTGATAACTCATCCTGCCGCTCCTCGTAGAAGAGTCTAGTTCACCGCCCGAGCGGAGACAAATCACGCCAGCCGCAGCAGGACGGCACCGGACGTTGGCGTCATCGCTCGGAGAACCCCCGTTCTACAGCGACAGGGTCTTGCCGGTCAGGCGTTCGTAGGCTTCCAGGTAGCGTTTTTGTGTTCCGGCCACGACATCCGCGGGCAGAGCGGGGGACGGGGGCGTCTTGTCCCATGGCTGGGCTTCCAGCCAGTTGCGGACGAACTGTTTGTCATAGCTGGGCTGGTCCTGGCCGGGCTTGTACTGGTCGGCCGGCCAGAAACGGCTGGAATCGGGGGTGAGCACCTCGTCGACCAGGATCATCGAACCGTCGGGCAGCAGGCCAAACTCGAACTTCGTGTCGGCGATGATCACTCCGCGGGATGCGGCATATTCAGCGGCGGCGGTGTAGAGCCAGACCGTCTTTTCCTCAAGCTGCGCAGCGATCTTGTCGCCGACCACCATTGCCGCCTGGGACGGCGAGATATTGATGTCGTGGCCGGTCTCGGCCTTTGTGGAAGGGGTGAATAGCGGCCGGGGCAGTTTGTCGCACTGCTTGAGGCCGGGCGGCAGGGCGATGCCGCAGACGGTCTGGGACTTCTGATATTCCTTCCAGCCGGATCCGGCGAGGTAGCCGCGGCAGATGCATTCGATCTGCACGACGTCGGCCTTCCAGACGAGCATGGAGCGGCCCTCAAGCTGATCCGCATAGGGCTTGAGCTTTTCGGGATAGCTCTTCACCTGGCTGGCGATGAGATGGTTGCGGATCTGTCCGCCGAACTTCTCAAACCAGAAGAGGCTGATGGCGGTGAGGACTTTGCCTTTACCCGGGATGGGGTTGGGCATGACCACATCAAATGCGCTGATGCGATCGGTGGCGACGATCAACATCATGTCGCCAAGGTCATAGACGTCACGCACCTTGCCGCGACGGACCGGGAACGGGAGGGTACTTTCGAGTAGTGCGATGGACATGATGCTCCTTCTGATTGCTTATTTCCCTGCGAGTTTTTCTTTCAGCAGCTTGCTTGCCAGGCCGGGGTCAACCTGTTGCCCATATTTTTTCACGAACTGGCCCATTGCCTGGCCGAACTGCTTCTCGGTGAAGGCCCCGGCGGCGAGGAACTCATCCATGAGCCTGGCGGTGTCGTCGGTCGAGGCCTTCTTGGGCAGATAGCTCTCGACGATGGCGAGTTCGCCCCGGAGTTTCTCGGCCTCGACGGGCCGGTCGACGCGCTGGTACTCTTCGATGCTCTTCTTGAGTTTCTTTCCGTAAGCGTCCACGACGGCTTCGGCGGTCGGCTTGCCGGGCATGAGGTCGATATTCTTGACGTCGCTCAGCAGCATTCGGATGACGCTGAGGCGGTCTTTCTCGCCGGCTTTCAGTGCGACTTTCATGTCTTCTTGAAGTTTGGCTTGCAGATCCATCTTTTCACCCCGTGTTATTTGCTGTACACTATTGTCACTCCATCGCTCGCGATGGATTCCCATCGTAACGCCAGCGGATTTTTTTCGCCAGAACAGGCGACCGGAGCAACCGACCGCTCATGATGAACACTGAGCAACTTGAAGGTATTCTACAGATTGTCGATGAACGCCGCGACGGCGCCCTTCGCGATCCCCTGCACCTGCTTCGGCCGGTGCGCGGCGGTGTCGCGGTTCCTCGCAACATGATTCGCGACCTGCAACTTCGCCCGGGCCTGCTGCTGAAGGGGACGGTCAGGGGGCGGATGCTTGCGACCGTCAGCGCGATCAATGGTCGGGCACCGGATGAATACTGCGCCCACCAGACCATGTACGACGCCACCGCGCTGGATCCCCAGCCGATGATGAAACTGGAGCATGATCCTGTGGAGACCACCACGCGCGTGATTGACCTCATCTGCCCCATCGGGTTTGGCAGCCGCGGGCTGATCGTGTCGCCGCCGCGCGTCGGCAAGACGATGCTGCTGCAGAACATCGCCAAGGGCGTGAAGGCCAACTATCCCGATGTCGAGGTCGTCCTGCTACTGGTGGACGAGCGGCCTGAGGAAGTGACCGACATGAGGCGCAACGTCCCTGGGACGGTGTATGCCTCGTCCAACGACAACACGGTGGAGATGCATCTGGACCTGGCGCAACTGGTGATCGAGCAGTGCAAGCGCAAGGTGGAGTTCGGGGCCAACATCGTTGTGCTCCTGGATTCGCTGACGCGTCTTGGCCGGGCGTTTAATACCGGCGGCCGGCAGGGTGGGCGCACGCTGTCGGGCGGCCTGGACAACCGCGCGATGGAGATTCCCCGCCGCATTTTCGGGGCGGCCCGCAAGCTGGAAAATGGCGGCAGCCTCACCATCGTCGCCACCTGCCTGGTCGACACCGGCAGCCGGATGGACCAGGTGATCTTTGAAGAGTTCAAAGGCACCGGCAACATGGAGATCGTGCTGGATCGGAAACTGTCGGATCAGCGAGTTTTCCCAGCCATCAATATTCCCGCATCGGGAACGCGCAAAGAGGAACTGCTGCTGGACCCCGCGCACCTGGCGGCGTCGCGCGCGATTCGCCGTCTTCTGGTGGATTCCCAGCCTGTGCAGGCAATGAAGAGCCTGCTGGGCGTCCTGGCAAAGCACAAGACCAATGACTCTGTTCTGGCGGCCGTGCGGCCGTGAACCCTGACTTGAAAGATCGCCCATGGCTCAATCCGCAAAAGTGCCGACGACGGTTCTCGAGTGGCTTGTTCGCAAGTTTCCCGAGGCCAGCAAACAGACGCTTAAACACATGGTGGAGCAGCGTCGGGTTGTGGTCAGCGGCAGGGCGGTGGACCGTTTGAGCGCCACGATCAAGCCGACCGACAAGATCGAGTTTCTGGACAAGCCCCGGCCGCCGGCACCGCCGAAGTCGCCGGCTGAGGATTGGATTATTCACGAGGATGCTGACCTGATCGTGGTGAACAAACCGGCGCGAGTCCTGACCAGCACCAACCCCAACGAGAAGCGCCCGACCCTGTGGCAGATGCTCATTGAGTACGTTGGCCCGCGCGAAAAGCGAGCGACCGTGGGGCTGATTCACCGCCTGGACCGCGACGCGTCGGGCCTGCTGGTGTTCTCCAAAAACGACCGTGCATTCCAGTTGCTGAAGAAGCAGTTTTTCCATCACACGGTCGAGCGCTGCTATCAGGCGGTCGTCGCCGAGAAGCCGCAGACCCCGGATGGCCGGCGTATTTCGCGGGTTGTGGAGCGCGCCGACGGCAGTGTGCATAGCACCAAGGTTCGCAGCAAGGGCGAACTGGCGGTGACCGACTACCGCACGCTGCGTTCCAAGGGCAAGTTGGCGGTGGTCGAGGTGAAGCTTCAGACGGGGCGGAAGCACCAGATCCGCGTCCATCTGTCCGAGATGGGCTGCCCGATTCTCGGTGACAAGATCTACAACATCCAAGGCCCCGAAGCCCCACGACTGATGCTGCAGGCAACCCGCCTGGTGCTGGACCATCCCGCAACCGGCAAACGAATGACGTTTGATGCGGCACTTCCGCCGGAAATGCAGAAAATCGCCGACACGCTGACCGCGAGGCCCAAGCTGCCGACCTGGTCGGAAGTGGCGGCGGCCGCCCCGCAGATCAGGCGTAAAACGGTTCCCCCGAAGCTACCCGAATCTGACGATTGAGATAAAGGGTGTGGATCCCAAGATGGGCCAGGGGATCGGCAGGGTCGCCCTGTTGGCCACATGGCGGGTACATGTCCCCAAGAGGCATCGCAAAATCACTGCGGATTTTCAGGCCCACCGCGGATGCCCATCACCACGACGCTGAGGCTGCTGCAATGTGCAGCTTGCTCAGTTTGCCCCAGCGCGCGGCAGTGTTAACATTCCAGCATGCCGACTTCGACACTTTCAGAGTTTGTGACGCTGCTGGAAACGCAGGGCGAGCTGACACGCGTGGCGGCGAAGGTCAGTCCGCTGCTGGAGGTCAGCGAGATTGCAGACAGGCTTAGTAAACAGCCGGCGCCTCATGGACATCATGAGCCTGACCAGAGCCATGCGGCCAACATGGGCGGCCGGGCGGTGCTGTTTGAGAATGTTGAGGGGTGCGATTTCCCGCTGGCGATGAATCTCTTTGGCAGCTACTGGCGAATCGGCCAGGCCTTGGGGTGCGACAGGCTGTCGGAATTGGCGGACCGGATTGGCAAACTGGCTCGGCCGGAGATGCCCGGGACCCTGTGGGAGAAACTGAAAAAGCTGCCCGAACTGATCAAGCTGGGCAGGCTGCCGCCGAAAATCGTCAGTAGCGGCATCTGCCAGGAGGTTGTGCTGGAGGGTGAGCGTGCAGACCTCACCCGTCTGCCGGTGATCCAGTGCTGGCCGCTGGATGGCAACCTGGACAGCGGTCTCTTGAACGATCCGACGGCTCTGGCGCAGGTGCAGCAGCGGGGGACCGGGCGGTATATCACCCTCGGCGGCATCTACACCAAAAACCCCGAGACCGGCGACCGCAACATCGGCATGTACCGCGTGCAGCTTTTTGGCCCGCGGCTGGCCGCCATGCACTGGCACATGCACCACGACGGGGCCCGCCACTTCCGCCTCTGGCAGCAGCGCAGCGGAGGGCGCGGCGAGAAGATGCCGGTAGCGATTGCCTTGGGTGGTGAATCCGTGCTGCCTTATGCCGCCAGCGCCC
The DNA here is from genome assembly GCA_038213005.1 of Tepidisphaerales bacterium. GTDB lineage: Bacteria > Planctomycetota > Phycisphaerae > Tepidisphaerales > Tepidisphaeraceae > JBBQTU01. The sequence continues at coordinate 7,111 of JBBQTU010000216.1, forward strand.
CTCTGCCGCCGGGGATGGATGAGGCCCTCTTTGCCGGGTTCCTCGCCGGCCGGGCAATCGAGATGGTCAAGTGCAAGACCATCGACATGGAAGTCCCGGCCAATTCCGAGATCGTGATCGAGGGCTACGTCGATCCGCACGAGAAACTGATGGAAGGCCCCTTCGGCGACCACACCGGCTTTTACTCGCTCGCCCACTGGTTCCCCGCCTTCCACGTGACCGC
>JBBQTU010000217.1:0-7280 GCA_038213005.1 Tepidisphaerales bacterium
TCTCAAAGGGGGCAACACCTACGACGGTGCCCAGTTCCAACTGACCGACAAGGGCGGGACGTCACCTCAGCACGCGGCTCTGATTATGGGGGAACCTGGCGCTGCTCCGGCGATCATTAAAGTCTCCGCTGGCAGCGTGGGACCCAAGATACTTCGCGGTGGTTACATCACCCTGCGCAACCTCCAGTTCAACAATGCCACAGGCACAACTGCAAACGCCTTGACCATTGATACCGTGACCAACCCGATCACCATCGATGCCTGCCAGATCTCCAGCGACACTAATGGTCTCTTGGTCAACGCATCCACGCAGGTGACGGTGCAGAATACCGCCGTGCAGGTGACCTCAACCGGCATGAGCTTCGTCAACTCGCCTAACGCCATTGTCCGCAGTAACACCATCCGCAACGGCACCGTGGGCCTCTCGTTTACCGGCACCTCTAATTACGTGAGTATGCTGAACAACCTGATCACTGGTCAGAGCAGCAAGTGCCTGTTGATTGACCACGGCAGCGCCGGTCATCTCAACGGCTCGACGTTTACCGGGGATATAATTGCCGACAACAATGCCTACGGCCCCAACTCCGGTATGCCATTCGCCACGCTCGATGGCATCAACTACAGCACCTCTCAACTCTATAATTTCCAACTGGCACTCTACAACCTCAACTATCCCGGAGATAATGGCTGGAACACCACTCGCGGCCCGGAGATGCATAGCTTCTTCACGGCTCCAGTGTATGTGAATACCGGCAGCAGCAGCTTAGATCTGCGGTTGCAGCAGGTATCTGGTAACCCGATTGACACCGCTACCTCCTCGACCCTCTCAGATGGTACGGGTCACTCCAAAGTAGACCAGGCGTTCTACGATGCGACTGGCCAGCTCCGCCCTATGCCCTTTCCGCTGGACAGCGCTACGGCCAGTGGCGGCAACGCCGCAGATGTAGGGGCCTATGAGACCTTCGCACCTATCCAATATCAGTTCAACATCAGTATCGCGAGCACCACAAGCGCTGCAGTTTATAAGCCCGACGGCACTCTGGTGCGCACGCTGTGGAGCGGGAGAAAACTACTCGCCGGGTCTAACGTCGCTTATTGGAACGGATTGGACGACAGCAACAAGTCGGTGGCAGCCGGCAGTTACAAGATAAAGGTCATTGCCCACAACATCACCTACACATGGGAAGGGGCCATCGGCAACAACTCGCCCAATCCGCAGACCGGTCCATCCGCCTTGCGCCCGTTCTTTAGCGGCCCTAATGCCATGGCCACCGATCCCACGGGCGGCAGTACCACCTACCTCGCCATGGGCTATCAGGAAGCGTTCCCGCCGATCTGGCGGGTGACTGCATCCACTCCCAACCAGATCGTCGTCAAGTCCGGCTTCTCTGAGGGCATTTATAGCAAGGTCATTTCGGATGTCGCCACCGATGGCACCCGCGCTTACTTCGTCAGTCCCGCGAACACCCGCCAGGGCCCTGCCTGCGCCGGCTTCATCACCGCTTGGAACGTCAGCAACAACACCCAGGTCACCGGCGGCAACTGGGCCCGGATCGACGGCGGAAACTACTATGGCATCAAGGTGGGCAATCCTGTTGCAGCCGGGGCGGTCGGTATCTCCGGCGCGGCGGTGCAGTACCACAGCGGCGGGACCCTGCTTTTCGTTGCGGTTCCCGGAGACAATAAGGTCTATCTCTATAACAAGACCACCGGTACCAAGCAGAGCACAGAGATCAATGTCGCCAGTCCCGGCGACATTACCGTCACGTCCTCTGGCGATCTGTGGATCATCAGTGGCACTAGCGTCTACAAGTACAGTTCCAGCAATGGCTGGGCGTCGGCGGTCAAGACCATCAGCGGTCTGGCCGGGCCTATCGCCCTGGCATATACCCCTTATGGATACGGCCAGACCGGCAGCACCGGTACGTTACTGGTGGCCGACGGCGGCACCAGTCAGCAGGTCAAGAGTTTCCGCAATGACACCGCCGCCGCCGTCTGGACTTACGGCCAGGCTGGAGGCTACGGCAACGGTATCGCCATCACTGATGACAAGTTCCAGTTCGGCATCTATAGCAGCAATGCCGGCACCCTGACGTATTCACCCACCACCTTTCTCGCCACTCAGGCCGATGGCTCCTTCTGGGTCTACGACTCGGCCAGCGAACGTACCATGAAGTTCAATGCCAGCCGCAGCATTCAAACAGCCGGCAATATCGAGTTCTCGGTCCCCTATGTCGCTCTGGGTGTGGATCGCGCTGATCCCACGCGTGTCTTTAGCCACTGGATCGAATACAAGATCGACTATTCCAAGTCTCTGGCTCCTAACAACGGGTCATGGAAAGCCGTCAACTACTACGGACACGCCGCGCCGATCTCGGCCTACGGCTTCGCCGAAGCCCTTATCGGCGTCACCGACCTCAAGGATTTCAATGGCGTCACCCACACCTACGCCATCTCCAGTTGCGCCGGTCAGTTTGTGGAATTGACCAGTACTGGCATTCGCATGACCGGCATCAGCACCAACAACTGGTGGCTGGAAACTGACGGAACCCTTACCTTGGCCAGCCCAACGTCACCCACGGCCAAGTTTTATAAGCGAGCCTTCACCGGCATCAACCTGGCCACCGGCAATCCGACTTGGGCGGCGGCCACCGTTATTGGCAGTGCACCCTACAGTTCCAACGCCCTGACCTCTGATCCGGTCTATACAGAAGGATATCTGGATACAGCCAGCAACCTGATTATCTCGCATAACCCCAATGGGGCCGGGACCGGTGGCTATCATCTCGGCGCTGTCGCCGTCGGCGGTAGCCAGTGGCTGTGGAAGGCATTCCCCTCTGAGCGACTCGATGGCCGGGGTTCCTGGGATAGCAATGGCTCACAGGTGGGCGCCGACCACATTACCGGCGTGGTAGATCGCAATATCTTTATCACCTATCGCGGGGAGTTCTGGAATGGCCGCCAAGGCAACCAGATCATGCAGTACTACGATAATGGCCTGTTCATCGGCCAGTTCGGCGAAAGCTCGCTCCTGGGCTACGACAGTTACATCAGCGCCGTACCAGGGCAGGCATCGAACATGATGACCAGTGCCGTGGTGAAGGTGGGCAATACGCTCTACCTTTATGCCCCGGATGAAAGTGCCCATGGAGGCACCGCCCGCTACCGGATAGATGGCATGAATTCGCTTGTCGAGTATATCGGCGACGTGAACACCAACGCAACGCCGGTCGCTCCCACCGGCTTGACCGCCAAAGCCTTCTCGGCCAGCCAGATCAACCTGACCTGGAACGACAACTCCAGCAACGAGACTGGGTTCAAGGTCGATCGGGCTACCAACAGCAACTTCAGCGTCGGCCTGACCACTGTCACGCTCGGCGCCAACATCACTACCTACTCAATCGCCGGTCTGGCCGCTAACACGACTTATTACTATCGCGTGCGCGCAACCAACGCGGGTGTCGACTCGAGCAACTCCAACACGGCCGGACCCGTGATGCCACTGTTGCAGATCAACGGCGACCAGGCGTCGGCGAGCCAGAACGATCAGATTCGCGTGGCGCGTAATCTGGCGGATCCTTTGCTTCTCGATGTGTTCCGCAATGGCGTCACTCCAGCCTATTCGGTGATCTTCGCGGCGCTGAATACGATCGTCATCAATGGGCTGGGCGGCGACGATACGCTCACACTCGATCTGGCCAACGGCCCGGTCATCCCATCTGGCGGCATTAGCTACGATGGCGGCACGCAGGCCACTGGCGACAGCCTGAGCATCGCCGGCTCCTCCGGTAACGATGCGGTCACGTTTGCGGCCGGCCAGGTGACCATCGGCTCGGGTGTTGTGGCGCTCACCAGTGTCGAGAACCGCTCCTTCAAGGGCAGCGCGGGCAACGACAGCCTCGCGCTGGGCACTGGCAGCTACACCTTCGCCAGTGATCTGGGGCAGGATACAGCCCACCTGACTCTGTCGCTGGCCGACGGGGCGCAGGTTGCCTTCAGCGCCGTCCAGCACCTGGGCAGCCTGACTCTGTCCGGCAGTGCCAAGGTCACGCTGGCCGATGGGGGCCACAGCACGCTGGTGGTGCAGAGCCTTACACTCGGTGGCAGCAGTTCGCTGGAGGTGGCTGACAACTCGGTGATCGTGGACTACACCGGCAGCAGTCCATTCGCGGCGATCTATTCGCTGGTCGCCGGTTCGGCGGCCAACCATTGGGCCGGCAACGGAATCGTGAGCCACACGGCCGCGGGCGGGGGCTCGCAGTATGCGATAGGCACCGCCGACAACAGCGTCGCGAATCTGGCGAGCTTCGCGGGGCAGACAGTGGACGCAACGAGCGTGCTCGTTCGCTTCACGTACTCTGGAGACGCCAACCTCGATGGTCAGGTGGACCTGACAGACCTCTCCATCCTGGCCGGTAGCTGGCAGATGGCCGGACGCCAGTGGAGCCAGGCCGATATCGACTACAGCGGTTTGGTTGACCTGACAGATATAGTGCTGCTGGCCAGCAACTGGCAGAAGGTGCTACCGGCACCGGTCGCGGCGGAAGTGGTCAATCTGACCAGCGAGGCCACGGTTGTGTCGCAAGCTCTCGATGCCGCGTCGACGATCCGCGATGCGGTGGTGGTCGACCCGCCGCCGGCCGAGGCCGTCCCGACGCAGATAACGTCACCGGTGATGATCTCTTCTGCGGCGGCGGTTGTGGCCAGCGTGACGACCGAGGCGTCTTCCGTGGAATGGGCTCCGATGGCTCCGCCTGCGGCGCCCGCGACAGTGCTCATCGCCATGATTCGAAAGCATCCGGCGCCCGTCCCTGTGACACGGCCGCATCCTGTCGCCATCTTGCCCGTGACGGCAACGCCTCGCCTCGCCGGTCTCTTCTCGAGTCGCCCCCTGTCCCAGACCACCGCGCTGGCAGCGGGGATGAACCGCGGCAACCGCCGCCCGAGGATATTCGGCAAGGCCGGCGACTACTGGACCTTCTACTGCCCCGGCCCGCCGTCCGCCGGCCTTCCCTACGCCGACGGCTTCTACATGTATCTCACCGGCGCCCGCGGACCCACGTCCACGCAAAGCGGGTTCAAGTGATCGGGCGGCCCCGTGATGGCAGCCGAGCACGGTGCCCGCGGACCTGCTCGAATTTCATCCGTTGGCGGCACGGTCCGGCCCAGATATAGAGGCAGGCTGTGTCGTGTTGTGTCTAACTCGTACGGGGAGATGCATGATGGCGAAGGACCCAGTTTGCAACGAGAGCGTCGACGAACGGAAGTCCAAGTCCGAGGGGTGGATCAGCGAGTTTGAGGGACAGACTCACTACTTCTGCTCCGCCGACTGCAAGGAGATCTTCGAGCAGGATCCCGGCCAGTATGTGGGCCCGCTCAACAGGAGCCGCGACTCCGACTCCGAAGGGGATATCTTCGACCAGTATCAGGGCTAGACCTTGTGATCGGCCCTCATGCCGGCTGACTTTCGTCGCCGCCGCGTCCCTCGCGGCGGCGACTTTTGTGTTGACGCCCGGTCACACTGGCAGGTCCCCGAGCAGTTCGGCCGCCGCGGCATTCGCTTTGGCCTGCTGCACTGACTTGCATCCCGGGATCACGCAGGAGACCACGGGATTTTCCAGGCACCACGCCAAAGCCCACTGGGCCATGTTCACCCCCGGCGGCAACTCGCTCTCGCGGATGTGTTCCACCTCGGTGAGTTGTGCCGCCAGCTTGGCCGGGTCCTGCGAACTGCGGACATCGGTCTTGCCGAACTTCGCTCCGGGCGAGTACTTGCCCGACAGCAGCCCGCTCGCCAGCGGCACGCGGGCCATCACGCCCAGGTTTAGCTCACCGCACAGCGGGAACAGATGCTCCTTGTCGCGTTGCAGTCGGTTGTAGACGACCTGCAACGCCTCGACATCAGCCCACGGCGATCGCTGGCCCTGGTGCAGCCCGTCATTGGCGCCGGCGATCGAGTTGCCGATGTGCCGAATCTTTCCGGCCTTCTTCTGCTTCTCGAGCAGGCCGCGAAGAGCCTCGTCATCAAACTCGCCGTCGCCGATGGAGTGATATTGATACAGATCAATGTAATCGGTTCGCAGAGCCCGCAGCGAGTCGTCCAGTTGCCGCGCCACGTCCGCCGCACTGCGGCGGTCGGAACGATTGAGGAACCCATGAAACTCATGCCCGAACTTGGTCGCGATGATCCACTGTTGCCGTTTGCCCGCGATCGCCTGGCCGATCAGCGACTCAGACAGATGATCGCCGTAGCACTCGGCCGTGTCGATCAGGTTGATCCCGAACTCAGCGGACGTGTCCAGAATGTCGCGGACCTCATTGACGGTAAAGTCCTTTCCCCACTCTCCACCATACTGCCATGTTCCGACACCGATCACAGAAACCTTCAGACCGGTCTTGCCAAGCGTGCGGTATTTCATGTCCTTCTCCCTGAAACGAATTAAGGCTGTCTGACTGTACGCCAGAACGATGCGGTTGGGCAACAACTCGTGCAAGGGCCGGCACGGGCGACTCATCGTCCGGCAAACCGCCGCACGATCAGTTCGTGAGCTTCTTCCCAACTCGTGACGCGAGGCTGCGCGATGTGCGTGTTGGTGCTGTTGCCGAAACAGATGGTGTAGAGCTTCTTGGCGCGAAGGCTCTCCACATTCTCGGGGCTGTCCTCAACGTAAAGATCGGCACCCACCTGCTCCTTCTGCTGGAGGAAACAGAGGTCCCAATAGGGAATGCCGTTGGAGTCGAGCCAGTCGATGGTCTGTCCAACGGCCGCCTTGTGGAAATGGTGGATGAACAGCCGGTGGGTGATGATGCGGATGCAGGCGCCCTGGTCGGAAAGCTGGCGCAGGCATTTTCGCGCACCGGGGATGACAGGTTCGGTCTCAAACAGCCGCCGCTGCGTGACGGCAAAACGATGCAGGTCAGCATACCGCCCCTTGCGGACTCCCCATTCCTTCAGCCCGTAGGAGACATTGATGGGCAGTTCGTCCAGCGGCCGCTCAAACCACTCCGCGGCGATCTCCCGCATGCGGCCGTAAAAATCCGCGCAGACGCCGTCGAGGTCGACGCCGATGATCTTGCCCTTCACGCTCATGCCGACAGAATATCGGATGCAAGTGTGGGTGCAACATGGCGCCCTAAGGACCAGGGCCAAATCATTTGGTATTGGATGATTGCGTCAGCAGCTTGAACATGTAGTCGCGGTTACGAGCGGCCTTCTTCCGTTTGTTGCTGATCCCCAGTTTCACGCTCTTGTCCCGCTTCAGCAGATTCAGGGCAATACG
>JBBQTU010000218.1:0-7259 GCA_038213005.1 Tepidisphaerales bacterium
GCGGGATCACCGCCGCTTCCATGCCGAGGTCCGTGTGCGCCGGTTCGATGGGGAGTGGCGATGCATTGAGTCCCACGGCCAGCCGCGATTCTCCGCTTCCGGCGAGTTTCTGGGTATGGTGGGCAGCAGCCCCGACATCACCGAACGCAAGCAGGCGGACGCGGAATTGAGCGCCGCCAAGCTCATCGCGGAGCAGGCCCAGGCCGCCGCCGAGCATGCCAGCAAGGCCAAGGATCACTTCATTGCCGTCCTCAGCCACGAGCTGCGAAACCCCCTCAATCCCGTCCTGGCTACCACCTCCATGCTCCTGAACGACCCGCGCTTTGACGCCGACACCCGCGAGCAGTTGGAGGTCATCCGCCGCAACGTAGAACTCGAAGCCCTCTTGATTGATGATCTTCTCGATGTCACCCGCATCGAGCGAGGCAAGCTTGAGTTGGACCGCCGCCACATCGAACTGACTACCGTCCTCCGCCGGGCCGTTGAAGTCTGCATGTCCGATATCCAGGCACGAAAACTGAAATTCCTGAACCTCGCTGCCAACGATGGCCCTTATTGGCTCCACGCCGATGCCGCACGCCTCCAGCAGGTCTTCTGGAACCTGATCCGCAACGCCGTCAAGTTCACCCCCGTCGGCGGTTGCGTCGGCGTCCGCTGCCGCCGCGATAATGACGGCTTCGTAGTGGTCGAAGTCAACGACAGCGGCGAAGGCATTGAGCCCGAAGCGCTCAGCCGCATCTTCAACGCCTTCGAACAGGCCGAACGCTCCATCACCCGCCAATTCGGCGGCCTGGGCCTCGGCCTCGCCATCAGCAAAGCCATGGCCGAACTGCACGGCGGCACCATCCACGCCCACAGTGAAGGCAAAGGCAAAGGAGCGACCTTCACCGTCCGCCTGCCTCTGGCCAGCGAAGCGATGATGGGCGATGCTGCGCCGTCCATCCCTCTGTCGCTCCATCGCTCAAACGAGGACTTGCCCGCGCCAGCCGCTCCGTCGCTGCCTCGCCCCCTGCGCATCCTGCTTGTGGAAGACCACGGCGACACCGCCCGCATCATGCGCCGCTTGCTCTCGGCCAAGGGCCACCATGTGCAGCACGCCGCCGACGTCGCCACCGCCCAGGCCCTCGCCGAGAAACACACCTTTGACCTGCTCCTCTCCGACTTGGGCCTGCCCGATGGCAGTGGCCTGGACCTGATGCGCGCCCTGCGGAACAAGGGCATCAACCTCCCCGGCATCGCCCTCAGCGGCTACGGCCAGGAGGCCGACATCCAGCAAAGCCGCGAAGTCGGCTTCGCCGCACACCTCACCAAACCCGTCAGCCTCCCAAAACTTGAGGAAATCATCGCCACCATCAGCGCCCAACTCGCAGTCCAGCAAGAGACCTAAGACCTTTCACCACGGATTGCACGGATGACACCGATAAGACGTTCAGGACGTATTCGGGCAAATAGTCCACCACCGGTCGCGGCCATATCAAACGCAAACCAATAGGACATTTGATTGGGCGTGCCCGTTTTTCAAGGCACGCGATTTCTTAGCCCCAACGGGGCGGTATTCTCTCGATTTCTTAGCCCCAACGGGGCGGCATTCTTAAGCCCAGGGTAAGCGTACTCGCGCAGCCCTGGGTAAGAACCTTTCACCCCGAACGAGCCCTGAAAGGGCGACACCTCTTTCAGCACCGTATTCGCTCCAACCACCCGCTGACGCGCAACTTGCATCTGCCCTGAACAACGGGCACGCCCATTTGATTTCGGGGGGGCGTTTGGAGCGGTCCGACTGTTACGCCAAGGCACGACGATCCCGCCCTCGGAGACGTGGTAGGCGCGGATAAAGTGAGTGGGTTCATCGGCCACCCGGAACGGCGGGGTGATGCGGGCGTATAGCAGTCCGCCCAGCAGCGGGAGCAGTGTGTAGACTTTGGCGGCGTCCAGAGCACGCATTGTATCGGGTGGTCACGTTGGTGACGGTGGATTATAGCGATCCAGTGCCGTCTCGATGGCCGGGTCGCTCAGACGCGTGGAGACGTGCGCCCACAACTGGCGAGAATGCGCGTCGGAGATCGAGGGCACAAAGCCGTACCGCAGGTACAGGGCGATCGCCGGGATGCGATCCGCCTGTGTGCACAGGTGGACCTCATCATGATGCGCCGCCAGAAGCCGCATGGCTTGCGACATCATGGGCCGCGCCAGGCCGCGGCCCTGCCAGGCAGGGCGCACCGCAACCCAGTGAATCCGGCCACTATCGCTTTGGCCCGGACGATGGTCCAGCCACGCGCTGATAGTCGCCACAGCACGGTTACGCCGGTCGCAGACCAGCCAGCAGCGATGGCCGATCAAGCTCCAGTCGCTGCCAAACTCACGGTTGAAAAGTCCGTCATCAACGTCCATGCTTGCGTCGGCGTCGCGCCAGATGTCGGTCCAGAGCGCGGCATTCTGCGGCGTGATCGGCTGGAAGCTGTACCCATCCGGCAGGGGCGCATCCGCGATGACGCCCATGCGGTGGCATACCATGATGACGTCGGCCGGGCCGACGGGCCGGCTCATCGGCCGGTCGTCAGGCAGATTGTGTTTCTGGCGGAACAGCCGGGCGATAGCGCTCAGCGCCGGCTTGGGCTGGCGGTTGCGGTTGACCACGCCAAACGGACTCACCGACAGGCCATTCATGAACTCGCGAGCCGGCCAAGCGTGGTCGGCCCAGCACCAAACCGTGGTGCCACAGACATAGGGCGCATCGAATGCCGCGAACTCCGCAGCGAGCACTTGGGCCTGCCTGTCCAGGCCCCATCGGCTCGCGTTCTCACCGTCGATTCCCGGATGGCCAAACTCGCTCACCAGAATCGGTTTGGACGGATACCGCTGATGCAGGTGGGCCAGCGAGTCTCGCCATATCGTCTGGGCCGCATCCGGCGCCTGCGGCAGCTTGGTCCACGGCCAGACGTTGGGGTAACCGTTCACACAGATCACGTCGTCCAGGGCAAAGTGATCGGGATACGTGTGCCATTTGTCCGACACGTGCGTTACCAGCCGCGTGGGATCGAGCGATCTGGCCTGTTGGATCAACTGGTCATTGGCACGCCACACCGGCTCGTGCTGCTCGTGCGTTTCGTTGCTGACCGACCAGAAGATCACCGATGGATGGTTGCGGTCGCGGGCGATCATACGGGCGAGTTGGTCGGCTGCCTGAGAAGCCTTGGTGGCACAGTCGCCTTCCTTTCCGGCCATCACCGACAACCAGTACACCGGAATCTCGTCCATCACCAGCAGGCCCAGGCGGTCGCACAGGTCCAACTCTCGCGAATCGTGCGGATAGTGGCACAGCCGAACGAAGTTGGCCCCGGCCAGCTTCATCTGCCGCAGGTCCTGCTCGGTCGTGCGTAGGTCGCTGGCCATGTCGGCCGACGCTGAGTCCTCGTGCCGATTGAACCCGGTCAGGTAGATCGGTGCATCATTCAGCAGCAACTGCCCATCGCACGCCTGGATCGTTCGGAATCCGATCTGCAGTTGCCGCGTGTCGAGTTGCCCGCTGGCGTCAACAAGGCTGACCGACAGGCGGTAGATCGCTGGATCGTCGGGTGACCAGGCGCGCACCCCAGAAACATGGGCGGTCGCCAGTCTGAGCACCGACAGTCCATCCGTCGGTGTTTCCCATTGGCACAGAATCTGGTCCCCTCGCTCGTGCAACACCGCGACCACGCGCCCACGGACGGCTTGGCCGATGTCCACCTCCACGGTCAGTTCGCCACCCGTGCCTGTCGGCCGAGCGGTTGTCCGGACTGCGATCAGGTGCGCCGGATTGCGGCGCTCCAGATACAGCCGCCGCAGAATGCCACCGAAGTTGCGCCAGCCGATCGCTGTTCCAGGGTTCTCGGTTGGACGGGCAAAGGCATCCACACACACGGTGATCTGGTTGGCCTGTCCGTGGCGCAATGCCCCATGCACCGCCAACTCGAACGGAAGAAACCCCGTCTGGTTCCCCCCGACGGGTTGGCCGTTCACCCAGACCAGCGTGTGGTAGTTGGCACCCTCAAAGCACAGCACAACATGGCCATCCTGCCAGTCGGCCGGTATCTCGATGCTGCGCCGGTACCAGACCTTGCCGCTGTAACAGTCCAGGCCGGAGGCGACCCGCTCAAAGGCGCCGGGAAGCTCGACCGCCAGCCAGCCCGCGGCGTCGAAGGCGGCTTGGGCATAGCCCAGTTCCAGGCCGCTATCGTCCCCATCGCTCACCGCCATCCACGGTCCTGAAAGCTCGATTAGTTGTCGATCCATTTGGACCCACCCAGCATGACTACTGATAAAAACTTTGATTTCGCGGGGGCGTATGGAGCGGTCCAGGGGTGAGGGTTTAGGGAGCGAGGGAGTTTTTGAAACTTACATTCAATCGCCTCGGCCACACGAAACATGCGCGTCTTCCCCCCCGAATCGCACGTAAGTCCTTATCAGCAATGCTCTCCCGACCCCATCCCCCCACCCCTGAAGAACGCGCGCTTCTGGCCCCTCGAGTCGCACGTAAGTCTATCGAAGATGGGAGCGGCCGCGTGGGAAGCGGGAGGTCCATCAGAAGTCCCGTCGGCAGAACCGCCAGATTGCCGGGGAAATCGCAGGGCGCTGCGGGTGAGAGGTGTCGCTATGAGGCCAGATGCAGTTGGGCTGGGGCGACTGCGCCCCGGGCGGGTTCGTGGGGCGCGGGGGCCGTTTGGGCCAGGACCATCTTGCGGTAGGCGTTGTGCAGTAAGTGGGTGAGCCGGCCGCACTCGCCGCCGCCCACGGTCTGGCCATCCCACTGGCGGACCCAGTTGACTTCGCGGGTGGTGGAGGTGATGAAAATCTCGTCGGCGAGGCGGGCCTGGTCGGCCGGCATGCCTTCTTCGACCAGTTCAATGCCGAGATCGGTACAGATCTGAGCGAGCACCTGGCGCGTGATTCCTGGGAGGACCCGGCTGCCGGCCGGGTGGGTGTAAACTTTCGAGCCTGCTACGAAGAAGATGTTGCTGGCGGAACACTCGGTGACGGTGCCATCGAGGATGAAGACGGCTTCGTCGCAGTCGGCTTCAATGGCCTCCTGCTTGGCCATGATGTTGGGAAGCAGGGCCAGGCTCTTGACCCAGCATCGGTTCCATCGCTCATCGGCGATGCTGAGGATCTTCAGGCCGTCACCTTCGCCCGGTTGCCAGACCGGCCCGAGGGCGCGGGTATAGAAGAGGAGGGTGGGCTTGGGGTGCTTGGGGAATGGATGAGAACGCTCGGCCTCGCCGCGGGTGAGTTGCAGGTAGACCATGCCTTCGAGTTCGCCGTTGCGGCGGACCAGGTCCCGGATGGCGGACTTCAAGGCGGGCAGCGGGAGCGGCAGGGGAATACGAAGCGCCGCGGCGGACTTTTCGAGCCGATCGAGGTGCTGATCGAGGGTGAAGCACTTGCCGCTGTAGAAACGGACGACTTCATAGACGCCATCGGCGAACTGGAAACCGCGATCTTCAACGCCGATGCGGGCCTCTTCCATGGGAAGGACCTGCCCATTCAGCCAGATATACTCAGCCACAGCACAACTCCTTGGTGGTTGATAGAGCATCGCATGCTCGGGCACAGTTGGCAAGCGGTCGGACTTCAACACGGTCGGACTTCAACACCGTTGGGCTTCAACATAACCCTGCCGCCACACGCGCAGGGAGCCCACCATCCCAATTTGTCCGGCAGGAGACGATACGCCGGCCGAGCCGTGCAGGTTTGCCTTATGCGGGCGTGGTGAGTACAAAATCCCGACACCATGAAGTTTAACCTGATTGACAGAATCGACCTGCTGACCGACACGCGCATCGTGGCGGTGAAGCAGGTCTCGCTGGCGGAGGAGTATCTCGCGGACCATTTTCCGACGTTTCCGGTGCTGCCGGGGGTCATGATGATCGAGGCGGTGACACAGGCGGCCGGGTGGCTGCTGCAGCATCGACGTCAGTTTTCCTGTTCGATGGTCGTGCTGAAGGAGGCCCGCAACGTGAAGTACGGGCATTTTGTCTCGCCGGGGGATGTGCTGAAGGTGGATGTCGAGTTCATGAAGGACACGCCGGCGGGGGCGCAGTTCAAGGCGACGGGGTTTGTGGGGCAGAGCCAGGCGATCTCGGCGCGGATCGAACTGGCGTACTTCAACCTGGTGGACAAGCAGGCGGGATCGGCCGCCGTCGATCAGCAGCTCAAGGCCCATACGCAGAGCCGCTGGGAGATTTTGAAGCTGACGCTGGGCAAGGCGGCGGTGGCGATTTAGTCGAAGGGATAGACCACATACGTGCGATCGCGCAGCAGGTATGCCTTGCCGATGACCGGTCGGTCGCCCAAATGATCCAGCCACCACGTGAGTCGGTCGAGAATGGCTTGCCGGTTGGGTTGCCGCAGTGCGATGACCACGATCCCGCAATGGGCGGGGAACAGGTGCGGAATGGTGTGGAAGAAGTCCCGATCCGTGGAGAGGATGGCAGCCTGTCTCTCCTGCGCCATCGCGAAGACGCCGGAATCCTCCGCCCCCTCGTCAGCAGTCCCTCGAATATCAATGACAGCGTGTCCACGAGCGACAAGCAACGCATGTGCTGTCTTCGGAAAGTTTTCGTCAAAGCAAGAAGGTCACGGAGTGGAGGACTCGTAAGGGGCCTCTTCAAACCGGGATAGCTCGCCCCCAAATTCCATGGCGGCCAGCACGTCCTGGCGTGTGATGTTGGGGTAGTCTTCCAGCACGTCCTGGATGCTGTCTCCGGAACCGAGCGCGCCCAGGATGTTCCCGATGAGGACCCGGGTGCCCTTAATGACGGGTTTCCCGTGACAGACATTCGGGTTGATCGAAATCTTCTGGTTCATGTACCTGTTTCCGGTGCGCTGCATCCTCTAAATAGCCTATCGCACCTAACCATCACAGTCCAGATTCGCTGTATCCGCGACCGCTGCTGGGCGTGCCCATTTTTCCGGGCAGGTGCAAGTTGCGCGTCAGGGGGTGGTTGGAGCGAATACGGTGCTGAAAGAGGTGTCGCCCTTTCAGGGCTCATTCAGGGTGAATGGTTCATACCCAAGGCTGCGCGAGTACGCTTACCCTGGGCTTAAGAATGCCGCCCTGTTGGGGTTAAGAAATCGCGTGCCCAGAAAAACGGGCATTGCGTCAAGATAAGCTCGCGAAAGGAGAATGTTATGTGAACTGAACATGTAGCTGAAACCTTTTATAGCAGACCCTGTGGGCTTCAAAGTCCACCCGGCAGAGCGTAGCGGCGCAGCCGGAAGCGAGT
>JBBQTU010000219.1:0-7145 GCA_038213005.1 Tepidisphaerales bacterium
GATGACTTACGTGCGATTCGAGTGGCAAGGTGCGCATGTTTTTCATGGGAGGGGGGAGGGGGTCGGGAGAGCAGTAATGACAACACGTTACGTGCAATTCTGGGGGGCAGATGATCAAGTTTATGTCGGGAGTGGTTGTCAGTCATAAGTCATTCGGGGGAGAACGGTACCATTATAGGACTTTTGTTAGGGGTGTCGGAAATGCTGAATGCTGAATGCTAAATGCTGAAAGGGAGAGGGCGCGGCCGGGCGGCCAACGCACCTAACAGGGGTGGTTATTCACTTGTCAATGAGCACCCAGACAGGCCTAGCACCTGGCCGAAAGCCGCCAGCGCGCGGAGCTAGAGGCTTCGGGCGTAGTATACGCTTGAGAGTGGTGGTTGTTCAAGTCTATTTTCGCATTTTAGAAGGGCTGTCCCCTCACCCTGGGCCGCCAACTGAGAGGGGCATTCCGGGCGATTCGGGCGTCACAGGAATATGCTTTGACCATTTTGTCGGGTCATCCCACAACCCGACGTAGGCATTCACAGTGTGCGATGTCACCTTTAGTTCACCGCGGGTTCGGAATATTATTAGATTTGTATTGCACACCATTGCTTAGTCTGCTACCGTTGCGAACGCGTCGATTGTTGCCTTTTCGGGGAAGGGAGAATCGCATCATGCGTCAGATGACAAAGGGCAAGGCTCGCCCATCTCATGTTCGATCGGGTGGACTAATCGAGATACTTGAGGCACGCTGCCTCCTGGCGGTGACGCCGGCAAGTCCAACCATCAGCGCCCTGGCCAGCACCGACACGGCGATCAGTTTCGCATGGGTAAGCCCCGACGGCTCATCAGTGAAGTTGGAAGAGAAAGGTCCAACGGATCTGAACTATCACCTTTACGCCACACTGGGAACCACCAGCGGCAACTACGCGCTCTCGAACCTCACGCCCAATCGCCAATACTCACTGCGGCTCCGCAGCGAAATCGAGGGAGTGGTCGCCTATACGGACGCGAGCATCCGGACGCAGGAAACCGTCGCTGCGCCATTCGGCGATCTGGCGCTTCCGGCACCCGTTCTCAGTGGCTCTTCATACACCTACTCCGGCCCGCAGCCGTCCTCCGCCATCCTATATCGGCGTTGGAATGACCGCCCCGACTTCGTGGGCGGTCCCATCTGGACAGTTCTGGACCCCGTGAGTGCCTATATGGGCACCATGGGGCAGTGGTGGACTTCGGCCGCGCCGTCGGGCTCGTGGGATTTCTTTGGCGGCGTTGGACTGAACTACAGCGTGAAAGGCTTCACCATGAGCGGCGGCAGCACGTCCCCATGGTCCAATGCGGGCACGTTCAGCCCCAGCGGCACTCCCACGGCCGCGCCGACCAATCTCACGGCAACCGCTGCCGTTGATGGGGGCGTTGACCTAAGTTGGTCGGCGGTCCAAGGGGGTACGATCTCCAGGTACTTCATTATGGGCGGCAACGCCCTCGGCACCACCGTCGATGCATCGGTGGCTGGGACAGTCCTCACCTACCACGTGGACCCCAGCGTGCTGACCAATCACGTGTGGACGTTCACGGTCATGGCGCAGGGCGGGCCAGGCGCTATCTCTCCCATGGCCCCCCCGGCGTCCGCTGATCGTACCGGTGCGGTACCAGCCGCTCCAACCGATTTCAGGGCCTATCTGGGTGACGGGCGCGACAAGGTACGCTTGGTCTGGGACAATTTCCCGAACACGGAATCCGGCTTCCACGTGCAGATCAAGGAAAGCACTGCGCCGGATACCGCCTGGGCCGATCCATGGGCAGGTGGCGGCACGATAGGTGCGGACGTCTCAACGAAAGAATTCACTCTGCCCGCCAACTACGCTGGCAAGACCTATAGCGTGCGTATCTGCGCCTACAACAGCGGTGGAAACTCCGACTACGCTCAGACTACCGCATCGGGCGTAGCGCTCCGAAGCGTCACGTTCGGCGGCACAGGCTTCCAGACAATCATGCGCGACAGCGGATCGGCCGTCTACGGCAGCCCGCAGTGGGAAGATGGGAATCTCAACGGCACGATCAATCCCGCCCCTGGCGTCTCGACCTACAGCAACGGCACTATTGATGCGCTGGTGCCCTATTCCGATTGGCGATTCCCCATCAGTTACGTCCGCACTATCGCCACTGAGTCGCGTCTGAGCGCCAGCCCTAACTTCTTCTATGGCGGGAGCATCGGTTCCAATTGGGAGATACAGGGGGAGGCCAGTGGCTACCACTTCACAGCGGTGTCGGCACAGGTGGGCGGCACCTGGGTCTGGTCAACGCTGGAGAGTTGTGAAGCCCTCCCCGAGGCCATCAGCAGTGACACGCTGACAATCGCATGGGAACTCTCCACCGACGGCGGACAGAATTGGATTGACGTCGGCCAGACTCAGAACCACCTATATGTCACCGGTGCAGCGGCCAGCGGGGCGTTCGAGACAGTGCTCAATCTGGGTTGTGAAGGAGCCAAGGGGCTGGCTCCTGGTGGCAGTGAGGATGCCAACGGCAATGGGTTGTTGGACTCCGGCGAAGATGCCAATACGAATGGCGTGCTTGATGATGATAAGGCAGTGGTGAATGGCGTTTGGGGGAAATTCTCGGGAAACTCGACCAGCCGAGTTGACCGGACGGTAATGACTTATACTCATCTGGCTGGAACAGGTATTGATGCTGCGGACATGCTGAAATATACAGAATATACAAATGGCTATGGTCAATGCACGGCATGGGCGGATTTGCTGGTGCAGACGCTGGTTGCCCAAGGCGTGACGGCCACCAAGGCGGACGTCGCTTCAGATGCCAATGTCAATGCGTCAGCCTTTGTCGTGCAAGCGATGCCAGCGCAGGGCAGCCCCCGCGCAGATTACACCTATATGGGAACAACCAGAGCTACAGCCTTTAGGTTCCACCAGATCGTTCGTGTGTCCGTCTTTCCCGATCGGCTCTATGACCCATCGTACGGAGGAACAGCAGATGCAGCAGGTGGGCTAAGTGCGCTGACAATTTACGAGAACAAGTACCTGACAGAGGTGTGGAATGGGACGACGTGGGCACAGGATGTCTCCAGCGAGGACCTCTTGATCGGCTCAATTGATTGGTCAACCGGCATATTGAGGTAGAACGATGGCGAATAGAATATACGTCGTGCTTCTCTTGGCTCTATTGTCCACCTCCGTATTCGGCGCGGAGCCTCACGCGGAGGGACTGTTGTTCAGAAAGGAGATCGCACCAGAGACATTCATCATTGTCAAACGGTCGGCATTTGACTCAAGCCTTATGGAGTCGATTGCCCCATTTGTGGTGCAGGATCGGGGGCGGCTCGCTTCAATCAGCGTCGAAGTGCATCGTAATGGCAAGCAGGCAGTGCTGGGTGCCAGCGTTGTTGCTGAATTTGACGATTTCAGAAACGGCTTCCATGTACTTGATGTTGCCAGTGCTGAAGGCGATATCGTTGTTGCCTGTTCAGTATATGACTTGGTTGGCTTTTGGAGGATATCGGCAAATATCGGCCTCAGTCCTAAGCCAAGTGGATGGACTCTCATCGCTCCATCGCGGCTCGCAACACGAACACCGCTCAAGCCGGGCGAGGTCGAGGTATCTCTCATTCCACCCAAAGACGGGCTTTGGTCAGCGAAGGTCACCGACAAGCGTGTCGCCGGTTCACCAACTACGATATTCAAACAGAGTCACGGCGCATGGACATTTGCAGGAACTGACGCAGGGAAATGAAGGGGACCCGGAAGCAACGAGATTGTGTTGGAAAGGTAAAGGTGACATCCCACATTAGCGTTCAGCTCTGGGCGCGATATGTTGTCGGCATGGCTAGACGAGCGAGAAGTGTCGTGGGCGCCGAGATATATCACGTCATGGATCGCGACGATTGCCGAATGGAAATCTACGGTGCTGTGTGAGAAGCTCGCACAGACAAGAGCGGCGAGAAGCTCGCCGCACTCCATACCGTTGCGCCCATTCCTCAAGCCTTCGCAAAGAATCCGAAAGGATTGCCGGTGGAACGAGACCTCCTGGAGCAACGGGCACGCGCAGCGAAACGTGTGCACCGCGTCAGCAAGCCATGCCAGGACTTAGACCTCGCCGACGTTTTCGCTACAATCCCCGCCCAACATGGCTTATGTCAATGAAAACTTTCTGAAGTTGCGGGCGGGGTATCTGTTTCCTGAAATCGGCCGGCGCGTCAAGGCATACGCCGCCCAGCATCCCCAGGCGAAGATCATCCGTATGGGCATCGGCGACGTGACCGAGCCCCTCGCCCCGGCCATCATCGCCGCCATGCACAAGGCCGTCGATGAGATGGGCGATCGCGCCACGTTCAAGGGCTATGGTGATGAGCAGGGCTACGGCTTCCTACGCGAGGCTATCGCAAAGCACGACTTCGCCGCACGCGGCTGCGAGGTCTCGCCCGACGAGATATTCATCTCCGACGGCTCCAAGTGTGACTGCGGCAACATCCTCGATATCCTCGGCCTCGATAACGTCGTCGCCGTCACCGATCCCGTCTATCCGGTCTATGTCGACACCAACGTCATGGCCGGCCTAACCGGCCCCGCCAGCGAGCAGGGCGAGTATCCCGGCCTGATCTACGTCCGCACCAGCGCCGCCGACAATTTCGTGCCCACCCCGCCCGGTGAGAAGGCCGACATCGTCTACCTCTGCTCTCCCAATAATCCCACCGGCAGCGCCATGAACCGGGCGCAGCTCACCGCGTGGGTAAACTACGCCCTGGCCAACAAGTCGATCATCCTCTTTGATGCCGCATACGAGGCATTCATCACCGAGGAGGGGATTCCGCACTCGATCTATGAAATCCCCGGTGCCCGGCAGTGCGCCATCGAGTTCCGCAGTTTCTCCAAGACTGCTGGCTTTACCGGCGTGCGCTGCGCCTTTGTCGTGATCCCCAAGACCCTGACCACCCGGGCAACCGACGGCACCGAAGTGGATCTGCACCGCGTCTGGATGCGCCGGCACACCACCAAGTTCAACGGCGTCTCCTATATCACGCAGTGCGGGGCCGCCGCCATCTACACCCCCGAAGGCCACGCCCAGACCCGCCAGACCATCGCCTTCTACCTGGACAACGCCAGGATCATCCGCCAGCGTCTCGCCGCCTGCGGCTTCACCGTCTTCGGCGGCGTCAATGCCCCCTATGTCTGGCTCAAGACGCCGGGCAAGATGACCAGTTGGCAGTTCTTCGATGAACTGCTGGGCAAGGCCCACGTTGTCGGCACGCCAGGTTCCGGTTTTGGCGTCTCCGGCGAAGGTTATTTCCGCCTCAGCGCCTTCAACAGCCGGGCAAACGTCGAGGAGGCGCTAACTCGCATCGCCAACTTCCGCTTCAATGGATGAGCCGGTGATGCGACGGTCTTCAGGCCGATCCGCCGCACACCAGTATCCGCACTGAACACATCGTGCGAGCGAGGATGGGGCTGTGACCATGTCGAGCATACGAGCATCTTAAGGCGAGGCGCGATCAGCGTCCTGATCTGATCCGAACCAATACTTATACCGGGACTCCCTCGCGGCGCACCGTCTGAGCCAGAAGCGAAGCGCTCTCCAGCCCGTGGTGCCATTGGTCCTGGCCTATGAGCAGTGGGGCGATAACCACGCCAAAGCCCAAGGCTGCTTCCCAAGCGCAGGCGCTGCCAAATGTGCGGATGGCCGCACTCTCCGGTTCATCGCTGAGGACTAACACATCCAAGTCCGAGTCAGCGTCCGCCCCGCGCCCTTGAGCCAAACACGATCATGGCAAGGTTGTGGAGGCGCTGCGTCAGCAGCGACCTAGGGTGGGCGCGGGCAGGAAAACGAGCAATAGCATTCCGAGGATCGCGCTGATCGCGGAGCCTGCCAGCACGCCGATCTTTGCCATGTCCAGTGAATCGCCTTTCAGAGCGAGCCCATCAATGAACAGGGCCATGGTGAAGCCGATGCCGCACAACAGGCCGCCGCCCGCCAGCCGCGCCCAAGAGACGCCGGCGGGTAACTGGGCAATTCGCAGTCTGACGACGAGAAGACTGGTCAGGACCACGCCCACCGGCTTGCCGATGACCAGTGCCAGGACCACGGCGATGGAGATTGAGGATCGCGCATCACTGAAATGGAAGGGCACTCCGGCATTGGCGAGGGCGAACAGGGGCATGATTCCGAAACTCACCCACGGGTGCAGCGCGTGAACGAGGTAGTCCAGCGGCGACATGGCCTCTCGCGAGAGTTCGCGGAAACGGTGAATTCGCTGGGCGAGGTGAGCGGTGCTGAGTTCCTGCTCGCCGGCGGCTGTCGTTTGTGCACGGTCCATCACGCGACTGAGTACCGAGGTGTCCAGCCGGGGCCGCGCGGGTGTAAGCAGGCCCATGATGACGCCGGCAATTGTCGCGTGGACGCCCGACTGCAGCACCGCGAACCATACCATCAGGCCAAACATCCCGAAGGCGATCAGGCTTCGCATGCCGGCCCTGAGCAGGACGATGACCAGTGCCATGAATCCCGCAGCCAGGCCCAGCCAGCCCCAGTTGATCCCGCGCGAATAGCCCAGTGCGATCACGAGGATGGCGCCGATGTCGTCGGCGATGGCGAGGGTGAGCAGCATGACCCGCAGCCCGTGCGGCACCCGTCGCCCCAGGATCGCCATGCAGCCGACCACGAATGCGATGTCGGTGGCCATGGGGATGCCCCAGCCGGGTGACCCGGGCTTGCCCCACTGCATCGAGAGGTAGATGGCCGCCGGCACCAGCATGCCGCCGATGGCGGCCGCGATGGGCAGGGCCGCGCGCCGAATCGTGGTCAATTCTCCGACGGCAAACTCGCGTTTGACCTCCATGCCGACGACGAAGAAGAACGCGGCCATCAGGCCGTCATTGATGAGGTATTCAAGCGAGCCGGCGAACCGCAGGCTGCCGATCTGCAACACCAGCGGCGTGTGCCAGAAGTGGAGAAATGCTTCCGAGGCCGCGGAGTTGGCCAGCACGAGGGCGGCCGCGGTCACCAGCAGCAGCACGATGCCGCTGGAAGCCTCGATGTGCATGAATCGCACGACGGGGTCGAGCATTCGGTCCAGGGGCTTGCGAGGCAGGTCCAGCGTGTCGCCATCGATACTCTGCATCAGGTTCCACCTTCCATGGCACACT
>JBBQTU010000220.1:0-7015 GCA_038213005.1 Tepidisphaerales bacterium
GGGGCTGAGACGGCGCGCAAAGTGTCGCCAGTTCTGTCTTGGCGGAAGTCTGCGTGCCGGACAAAGCCGAAATAGGAATAATCTGATATCGTCTAACACTCAGCCAGCCGGGCCGTCGCCACGTTCAGGGTCGTCAACGTCGGCGTGCCGGGGCGCGGCTGGGATAGACATCCCTGGGCAGGACATCCTTGCGGTCATCCACCCCAAGCCTGTCACTGCCCAGCAGCGTCCGCGTGCCGTGACTCGTGATCGGCCACGGCGCCAGTGCCGTGGGCACCGGCAGCGGCCGATTTGAGAACACCCCGGCATGTCGGACGGCTGTCGTCACCTGCGAGATGCCGGCCGGATGCCTTCCTGTCACCGTAGTCGGCACGGCATGCAGCTTGCGAACCCGGGCGGTCGCCACCGGGGTGGCCGCCGCCACGGCCGCGGGCTGAGCCGCTGGACTCGATTCCGCCAACGACGTAACCAGCCTTTCGCTGCCCGCGCCCGGCGTGGAGGATGTCACCCTCACCATCGGCGAAGTCGTCTGGGGCGTCGGATCCGTTGCGGCGGCGTCGGCCGGTTGTGGCGCCTCGGGAGTCTCAATCACCTCGGAGTATACTGTGGTCGCCGACAGGGCCGGCTCGACCACCACCGCCTCGCTGGCCGATGGAGCGGCATCCACCGGTTGTGAAACAACCGCCGGCTCGCTGGTCACACCGACCACCTCCGCCACGACGGGTGCTGCAGCATCGACAGTTTGCGACACCGACGCCACTTCGCTGGTGGGAATGACTACTCCCGCCACGACCGGCGTCGGCAGCACCTTCTGCCAGTTGCTCGCCAGCAGTACCAGATCCGTCAGGTCAACCAGGCCGCTGTAGTCGGCCTCGCCCTGACTCCACTGCCGCGCGGCCATCTGCCAACTGCCGGCCAGGACCGACAGGTCCGTCAGATCCACCTGACCATCGAGATTCGCGTCGCCGGAATACGTAAACCGAATCAGCACGCTGGTCCCATCCACACTCTGTCCCGCGAAGCTCGCGAGATTCGCGACACCGTTGTCGGCCAGGCCGATCGCATACTGCGACCCTCCGCCCGCGGCCGTGTGGCTCACGATTCCGCCACCGGCCCAATGATTGGCCGCCGAACCGGCGAGCAGCGGGTAGATCGCCGCGAATGGACTGCTGCCGGTGTAGTCCACGATCACCGCGTTGTCGGCCAAATCCAGCGAGCTGGTGCCACCGAGCGTGAGGCTCTGCACCACCAGCGTGCTTCGGCCTCCGTCGGCCAGCGTGACCTTGGAACTTCCTGAAAGAGCCAGGCTGCCCAGATGCTGCGGGCCGTTGAATGCAACCTGTGCCCCATCGGCGAGGGACAGACTCAGGCGCGTGCTGTACACGCCCAAATCACTGGCAAAGGTGTAGCTACCAGCGCCCAGCGTGAGGCTATCGTTGCCCGCACCGCCTTTGAACGATCGATTCTCGACGTTGGTGAGCGTCACAATGCCCGAGCCAATGCTCACCTGATTGGCAGCAAATGTGACCGCATCATTACTCGAAGAACCGGCGATGATCAGGCTATCGCCAGTAGTCTGTGTGCCGCCATCGTAGCTGATGCCCCCGGCCGGAATCACCGGCCCATTGGCCAGATCGAGGGTGAGGGTATCGTCGCCGCCCAGCCCATTGATGGCGATCGTATTCAGTGCCGCAAAGTTCACCGCATACGTCCGCGTGATGCTATTGAGGAAGACATCCAGCAGCGACGAGTCGGTCGCATTGCGCACCACGCGAATCTGATCGCTCTGGCCGGCCGACCCCTGATCGCCGCTAACCTGGAGCAGTGGCATGACGGGTCCGGCCGTGTTGGAATTCGTGGAGTCCGTCCCGGCGTTGGTCGCTCGAACGCGGTAGTAGTAAGTCGTATTGGCCGCCAGGGCGGTGTTGCTGTAGCTGGTGACACCGGCGGCGGTCGTGGTCACCAGCGTCAGATTTTGCGTGAAGCCGCTATCGGTGGCACGCTCAATCTTGAAGCCTGTCTCATTGGTCGAGTTGTCAGTCCAGACCAGGTTGACCTGAGTCCCAGAGGCCGCTGTGGCGGTCAGGCGACTGGGAGCGGTCGGCGCTCCCAGCGCCACCGCCAGCGAGGTCTCCTGAATCGTGTCAAGTCCAGTGGCACGCCAGCGATTGAGGCTGCGATCGCTCTCGTCATTGGCATAGAGATAGAGGATTCCACCGTTGCTGGTCAGGAACGGGCTGAAGGAATTGCCGCCCGAGCCATAGGCGCCAGGCCACGTGCCTCCGCCATTGAGTTGGCCCATGCCGAACTGGCCGACGAACAGCCCATCGTCACTGTAATGCATGAACTGGTTCGCCTGGCCCTGGCCCATGTTGGCGCCCCAGCCTTCGCCGTTGTAGCCGACAACGACATTGGTCCCGCTGGCCATGACTCGATTTCCGCCGTACCAGTTGGCGGTGTCATAGTTGCCCTTGCCGTCGAATGGACCGGCCCCAGGCATGCTCTGCCATTGCCACTGGTTGGTGGCTGGATTCACCGCCCCCAGGTGCATGCCTGCCGCGTGCCCCTCTGCGTTGTAGGTCACCAGCAGACCGTTATCCAATTGCAAAAACCTTGGGGCGTAATAGGGAGTACCATCGGGATAGGGAGTGCCCGCATCCCATGTCGGAAGCCTGGGCGCGGTCGCAAGAACGGTGGCGGACGCATACTGCGGGTTGCCCGAGCCGTCAAAGCTCGTCAGGGCCAATCGGGTGAACTGGGCTTTGGTGTTGTTATTGATGACGCTGCTGGTGATCAGCGAACCATCCTTGTCCATCCAGTAGCCCGCATTCTGCGCCGTCTTGTATCCGGTATTGCGCATGCCGCTGGCCGTGAGCTCAACGAGGCTCATCCTGCCGGCATCGGTGGAGCTGCCGGTCACCGTCTGGGCGTTGACCAGGGAATAGGTGCGGCCGTTGCTCAAGGTGGAAACAACCGACAAGCCATCAAACCCGCCATAGCTGGCCGTTGGCAGAAGGTTCTTCGTGCCCAGATAGTTCCAGTTCCTGACGGGCGTCCAGCCTTGATTCTGTGTAAAGGCTTTGCTGTAGTCGATCTGGTATTCCACGAAATTCTGGAACACACGCGTAGCGTTGTTCTGATCTGCCGCAGCGTTATAGGAGCGGGCATACTGGATATCCGAGATGAACGCCCGAGCCGCACTAAAGTGCATGGTGCGGTTTTCGGTCGCCAGATCGGTGATCCAGAACGATCCATCGGACTGCGGACAGATCATGCCCTGCAGGATGAACTTGTCGTTGGTGATGGTCGGGCCGTTGGTTGCGTAGCCGCCAGCCTGGCCCAAGGTCCATAGCGTCGATCCACCCGTATTGGCGTAGGCCCTGATCTGCTGATGGACCGAGCCGGCGGCATCTTCGCTGTCGGCCACCAAAAGCGTCTTGTTGCCATCGACGGAGACGGCGATCCCGACGGGATTCACCAGCCCACCGCTGACGGTGGCCGCCAGCGTAGGCGTGCCGTCGAAGTTGGTGTAGCGCAAAACCTGCCATTGGCCTGAAGCAGTATTCTTACAGGCGATCCACAGGTCGCCGTCGGAATTTATCGCCAGTGCCTGGGGCGTGTTCCATCCGAGTGCATTGCCATCAAGGAACGCGGTGCTGTAGGGCGCGAAGGTGTTCTTATTGTAGAGGTATACCCTATTTTCGTTCCTCTGCGTGACAAACACCAGCTCCTGCTTGCCGGCTGGCTGGACGGCAATGCCAGCGGCCCCGCCAGGCGCACCGCCGGACGCGGTTACGGTCCGCTGGCGCAACACGTTATCCAGGATGGACGGGGCATAGGCCCGCAATAGAATCTGATGATTCGTTGTATGCTCGCTGACCGTGAAGAGCGTAGAGCCGTCGGTGGCGAGAGACTGCAAGGCGTCGGCATTGAAGTCGCCGAGGTAGACGCCCCTCGCGGTGGTGGCGTAGGGATTGGCCAGATCGAAGGCGTTGAGCATGTAGCGGCCTTCGTTATAGCCAGGCGTGTAGTAGGCCGTGCTGCCAATGACCACCATCGACTGGATGGGCAGGAAGTTGCCTTGGACCGTGGGACCATTGAGGGGGTTGGAGTTGTTCATCGCTCCATCCCAACTGTACTGGACGTTATTGCTCAGCAGCTTGATGGTGTAGTTGCCATTGTTCACCGCGACGTTGTTATCATTCAGGCCGTTCCAGTTGGCCGTCACCACACCCGCAGGATACTTCTTGCCGCTCCACAGGGTGCGGATCAGTTTGCCATTGCTGTCGTAGACGCCGGCACTGGTGGTGGCGGCGGTGGCGAGGGTGAAAGTCTGGTTGACGGCCCCGCCGGTCTCGTAAGCGCCAGCGTCCACCGCATTTCCCTGAACCCGGAGGTTGCCCTGGGCATCCCATACGACCGCCCCCACCCCGGCCCGCCGTCTGCCGTAGACCCGATCAGCCCCGGTATCGATCAGGTTCGGGGCCGTGCCCGCCAGGCGGAAATCCCCGCTGCCGCGGGAAACGAACGCCGGTACCCCGCGGACGCTGCGCTGTTCACTGCGGGTGCCGATGCCGCTCCCACTGTCGCCGTAGTTGGTGAGAATCGCCGTGCCGTACTGCTTGGTGTACCAGTATTTGGCATAGTCCCTCACTGCGGCGTAGTTGTTGGTGGCGCCGTCTACGACGGTTGCAACATAGCCGGCCCCCGATGGGTCGTAGACGTTGCCATCGCCGAAGTAGCTCACCACGCTATACGCCCCGTCCACATCCATCAGGCTGTCACTGTTGAAATAGACGCCCGCGCCGGTCTGCTGGGTGAAGATATTGTTCAGCAGCGTCACATTGGTCGAGCCGCCGGTGAGATAAGCACCGTATTGGCCGCCCGTGAACGTATTGTTGCGGGCAATGACCACCTTGGAATTGTTGTACCGAACCCCCGCCGCGGTCGTCCCGGCCGCCAGCACGCTGTTCTCCAGCATGACCCCGGGCACGATGATGTAGTGGGCGGCATCCCAGGACATCGGGTCCTGGTAACCCGACGAGTTGACGACGCTGAGCGCATCGACATTGCTCGTCAGGCGGCAGCCGTCGATCACGTTGCCATAGCCGGAACTGGAAAAAGACAGGCCCGCCTGCTGGTCCGAACTGAACGTCAGATTGCGCAGCGTGACGTACTTCGCCCCGCCTGAGACGGTGGGCCCCGTGCCGGACCCCGTGGTCTGGATGATCGCCTGGCCGGTGCCTTCATCCCCGGTGATCAGCGCGTTATGTAGAGCGCCGGCGCCGGAGCCGGTGAGCTGAAATTGCGAGCCGCTATAGGTGCCTGCCAGCAGGACGATCTTATTGTCGGCCGCGACATGCGTCAGACCTGTCGTCAGGTCTAGAGGACTGGTGCGCGTCCCGCTGTTGGTCGCCAGGCCTGCGGGTGACACATACCAGATGCTGCCGTACCTGTGACAGTTCTCGAAGTTGCGCCTCACCTGCGCCGGCGTCAGGGCGATGTTGGAAACGCGCACCTCATCAAACGTTGCCGCGGTGTTGTGTGCGAGCGGCGAATAGGTGATCGCCGTTGGCGTGCTCACGGTCGCGCCCGAGAAGATCTGCGGGCCAGCCTTGTCCGCCGTGTTGGTGACCCAGTCCTGACCCACCAACTCTCCGTCGCTGTAAAGATACGCATTCCGCCCGTCAAACGTCGCGACGTACTGGTGCCACTGGCCGTCTGCGATGACGCCCAATACCTGGCCCAGGTTTGCCAGCGGTTCACCCGACCTCGTCGTCGAGAATTTCAGAGATATCACGCCCGATGGGGTCCGGCCCCAAGTCGAGTTGCCGCCGGCCTCAAACCCCGGCATTCTGATCGCAGTGCCGTTACCCATCGCACTACCAACCGGCACATTGAGCCAGAACTCCACGCTCATCTGGGCAAGCCCGTTCTGCATCGAGCTCGGCAAACTCCGTGTCAGCGTCGTCTGGTCTTTCCAATATCGGTCGGCAGCGCCCAAGACTCCGCTGGAAGTGCCGCTCTGGTCGGTAAATGACTCACTATATACCACGCTTCCCGCGACCTGCGATGGTTGCCCCAACTGGGCGGCCGCTGGAAACGGATCCGTGTACGCAAGACTGGCGAACGTGGCGGCCAGCAACATTCGAGCCTCAAGACGCTCAACCCCTCGCACCGCAGTCCCAACACGCCGCACGCCACGCGCGCGTTCCCCCGCCGCACTATCATCCAACCGTCTCCGCTTCCAGGATGGGATCCGCATACACACCAGCCTTTCTCAAGCCAGACTCTCAGACCTCTACCGATATCCGTCAACCCCGCCAGTCCACTTCGCCCGCAACTGGCTCCGCGGCCGCCACATCGCCCGCCCGATGAGCGTGCACGCCCCTTCGACATCCTCTGACTCTCGCACCCGCCCGCAGCCCGCGCCGGCAACGCCGGCTGCGCACTGGGTCTGCTGCGGCCTACTGCACGCCAAATATCTTCCGCGCGTCGCCGATCCCCTGCCCCATGTAGACCTTGTACGGCCGGGAACTGATATCGACGTTGTCGTTGGGGTCCGGCTGCACGTAAATGGAATCGCAGGGAACCGCGAAATGGGGATGATCTCCGTCTCCACAGATGGTGAAGACATTCCCCGCAATACCCCACGCAGGCGTGTTGGCCCATGGGCGGTAGTCCATCCAGGCCACCGAGCCGTCCAGGTGGACCACATGGCCCCCGGCCGGAAGATTCTTCTTCATATCCCAGTGACCCGTCTCCACCATGCCGCCATTGTTACCGCCCTCAAAAGTGTTGCAGCGGTCGCCCCACAAGGCGGGAATCCCGCCCGGGATCGCGCCGATGCCCCAGTCCCGTGGCGCCCTGCCTGCCGTTCCCAGACGCGAGAGTTTCATCGCCAGCGGATGCATCTTGCCATCGCTGGCCGCCGCGGTGGGGAAATGGCTCCCGGTATAAAAGGCATAACTGAGGCGGTAATAATAATCTCGCGCCGGCGCACTGGGACAAATCA
>JBBQTU010000221.1:0-6998 GCA_038213005.1 Tepidisphaerales bacterium
GCGTCGGATGGGCAGCGGCCTTCGCCAGGCGCAAAGGCGTGGGATCGCACACGGCCACGACCTCGGCGGTATCGCTCGCCGCGATCCAGCCGGCGTGCTCTGCGCCAATGCGTCCGAATCCGATGATGCCAACGCGCAGCGGGTTCATGCTCGGCTCATACCTCATCCGGATGGTCGTTGAGGCCCACGGAGATATCGGCCGGGGGACGCAGCCGTAGCATCCAGATGGCCGCGATAACCAGCAGCAGCGCCCCGACGATCCACGGCAATGTCCTATGACTGGCGTATACCAGGCCGGCGATGACCGGCCCTACCACGCGGCCCAGCGTCCCCACGCCCTGGTACAGGCCCAGGCTCGTGCCCTGGAGGTCCTCGGGGCTGTTGCGACTGACCATGGCCGAGATGGACGGCTGGAACAGGCTGCGCCCAAGCGCATGAATTGCCCCGCCGACGACAAGGATCGTCAGCAGCGGAAGCCACGCCGAACCGGCCGTCACCAGAGCACCGGTTGCCACGCAAAACAACCCGATGACGCACAGGGGGCCTTCGCCGATGAGACGGCTGAATCGGCCCACCAGCCCGCCCTGGACCACGACGATGATGGCGCCGACAAACAGAAAGTAAAAGCCGACCTGAGCCTCATGAAAATTGAAAATGTCTTTCAGAAACAGGGCGACGG
Organism: Tepidisphaerales bacterium; assembly: GCA_038213005.1. Lineage (GTDB taxonomy): Bacteria > Planctomycetota > Phycisphaerae > Tepidisphaerales > Tepidisphaeraceae > JBBQTU01. The sequence continues at coordinate 680 of JBBQTU010000221.1, forward strand.
CGCTGTCCATCATTACAAAGGCGGTCATCGCGATGAACCACACGAGGTTGATCTGGACCAGTAGTGAATTCCGCAGCACCGGCAGAAACTGCCGCGGGTGAAGCCACGCGACCAATTCCACTTCGGCCTCGGGACGAACCTCTCGCAGTCGCACGGCGGTCAGCACGGCGGCCAGCAGCGACATGACCGCGGCGGCGAATGCGGGGGCGGCGGGTCCCTGCCAGCGTGTCATCAAGCCGCCCATCGCCGGCCCGAGCGAGAATCCGATGCCGAAGGCGGCGCCGAGCATTCCCATGCCCTTGGCACGGTCTCTGGCGGTGGTGACATCGGCGATATATGCCTGGGCAGTTGAGATATTGCCGCCGCTAAGCCCATCGATAACGCGAGACAGGTAGATCACCAGCAGGCCGAGGGTGAGGTTGTCCCAGTGGTGGATGGAGGCCCATCCCAGCAGGATATAGCCTGCCACACTGCCGAGCTGGGAGAAGACCAGCACTGGCTTGCGGCCCCAGCGGTCGCTGACCAGGCCCAGGATCGGGGCTGCCACGAACTGGCAGATCGAAAAGATCGAGAACAGCAGCGTCACCATCAGCGCCGACGCGTTGAAACGCGTGGCGTAGAACGGCAGCAGGGGGATGATCAGCCCGAAGCCGAGCAGGTCGATCACGACGATCAGGAAGATGATGCCCAGTCCCGAGGCAGGCGTGGGGCGTTCGTGGTCCAGCGCCCTGGTCATCGCGTGGACTCCGCGAGACGGTCAAACAGCGCATTGGCGACGGTGCTGGATGGCACGACCATGTGCGATGCGGGCACCTCTTCACCAGACAACTGCGCGATCATGAGCCGCACGGATTCTTCCGCCAGCTTTGCCACATCCTGCACACTGCACACAATCGGCAGCGGCAGCAGGTGCATCATCGGGATCTCGTCGAAACACCCCACGGGGTGAAAGTCACGCTGGTCGGTCATCGCTTCGATCACGCCCTGGCCAAGAAAATTGTTCGTGCAGACCATGGCGTCCACCGGTAGCAGGCGGGCTTTCTCCCATGCCTGGCGGCCGGTCTCAGGCTGGGCGGGGCCTTCATGCACACAGAGCACTTCAAAATGTCTGGAGATGACCTCGGCTCGCTGGCGATGGGTCACCACGAGGCTCGGACCCTGGACCAGGCCGATCTTGCGAACCCCGGTCGCCGCGAGGCGATCGCACAGGATGGCCGCCGATTGCTGACTGTCGCTGCTGACGCTGGGCGCCCCTTGGATCGGCCGGTCCACGATGACCAGGGGGAGCATACGGCCCATGGCTGTCGACAACGCCGCTCGTGTCGTCGCCAGCGGAACCAGGATCAGGCCATCGATCCCCTTCAGCGGCATCAAGCGCAGGTACTCACGTTCCAGTTCGCCGTCTTCGCAGCTATTGCAGAGCATCAGCGAGTATCCACCACGGTGCAGATGCTGCTCGATCTGGCTCGCCAGTCGGCCGAACCATGGATTGGCGATATCGGAGACCATCAGGGCCACGGTCTGCGTACGCCGGGTGCGCAGCGATCGGGCGACAAGATTCGGCCGATACCCCATGCGTGAGGCGGCTTCCTCGACGCGCTGGCGCGTCTGCTGGCTGATGCGGTGGCTGGCCGGCCCGCCGGCCAGCACGCGCGATACGGTGCTGATCGAAGTGGTCGTCTGCTGGGCGATGTCGGCAAGCGTCACGTTCACGGGCGTTCACGTCCTCGCTGGTTTACCGCACCGCAGCCGCACACTGCTGGGCGATCTCCGCCAGGGCATCGACCGCACGTTTCACATCGGCCGGCATCACAAAGGCGCCAAAGCTCAGGCGCGTCGTGCCGCCAAAGGGCGTCGTGCCGATGGACTCATGCGCCCTGGGGGCACAGTGAATCCCCGGGCGTGTCAGGATGCCATATTGCATCTCCAGGATCGTCGCCAGTTCGTGCGGGGAGAGTTCCCCGATCCGTACGGAGAACACGCCGGCACGGTTTTCCACCCCCTGCGGGCCGAAATAGCGCACGCCCTCAACTTTCGTCATCGCGTCGACAAATGTCTTGACCAGCAACAGATCGTGCTGCGCCAGCGACTCGATGCCGCGATCCAGTATCCACTGCACACCGGCTGATAGCCCTGCCAGGCCGATTGCGTTGTGCGAGCCGGCTTCATACTTGTCGGGCATGAACTGCGGCTGCGTGTCCTGCTCGCTGACCGATCCTGTGCCGCCTTCCTTGAGCGTCGCCATGATGCGTTCGATTCCAGGGCGGACGTAGAGGATGCCGGTGCCGAGCGGCCCGAGCAGGCCCTTATGGCCGGGGGCCGCCATCAGGTCGATGTAGTCGGCCTGGACGTCGATGGCGAGGTGTCCGACCGACTGCGCGGCATCGACCACGAACGGGATTCCGTGCTCGCGGGCGATGGCTCCGATCTCGCGGATCGGCTGGACCGTTCCGGTCACGTTTGAGGTGTGGGTCACGGCAATGAGTTTTGTGTCCGGCCGGATCGCGCGGCGAACCGCATCGGGGTCCAGGAGGCCTGTTATGGGATCGATCGGCAGACGCGTCTGGCTGACCCATCCCATGTCCTGCATGGCGTTAAGCGGCCGAAGGATGGAGTTGTGGTCGATGTCGCTGCAGATGGCATGGACGCTGCGATTGCCCTGCTGCAACTGATGCAGCACCAAGCCTTTGAGCGCCAGGTTCAGGCTGTCCGAACAGTTCAGGGTGAAGAGGAAGTGCTCGGCCTTTTCGCCGTTGAAAAGCCGCTGCAACCGCCGGCGGCACTCAGCCAAAGCCCCGGCCGACTGCATCGCCTCCTCATACGCGCCTCGCCCGGCACTGGCGCCGATCGATGTGGCGTAGTGATTCATGGCGGCAAGCACCTCCGGCGGCTTGGGAAAGCTGGTGGCCGCATTGTCCATGTACAACCGTTTGCTCGTCATAACTGCTCTTGGGCGCAATCTTAGAGCCTTCGGATGAAATGGGGAAGAAGGCGAAGGCCACGATGCGTTGTCTTGCTAGTGCCCCGTGTGCCCGAACCCACCGGCGCCGCGGTCTGTGTCGTCCAGTTCCCCGACCTCGACCAATTCGACGGCGGGAAGGCGCTGGATCACCATCTGGGCGATCCGCATGCCACGCTCCACCGTGAAAGGCAGGGAGCCGTGGTTGACCAGGGCCACGTGAACCTCGCCACGGTAGTCGGCGTCGATTGTTCCTGGCGTGTTGATCATCGACACGCCGTGCTTGCTTGCCAGTCCGCTACGGGGCCGGATCTGCGCCTCGTAGCCCGGGGGGATCGCCATGGCGAAACCGCATGGAATCAGGCGGATTTCCCCGCACGCCAGAGTGACCGGTTCGCTGACGGCAGCAGCTACGTCAAACCCCGCCGCGTGCTCCGTCATGCGCCTCGGTAGCGGTACATCGGCGCACTTACCTACGCGCTTGATCTTCACGACAACTGATGGGTCCACGTGCATCTCCTGGAAAGACCGGCCTGTTCAATAAATCGCATGTTAACGTACGATCTGCGGCCTACAATACGGGATAGCGCGATTTTGAGACTTTGGACCGGGAAGGGAAATGCTCAGACCCAGTCGGCAATGTCTGGCTATGCTGGTTCTGCTGATGACCCTGGCCATCGGCTGTGGCCGGGAAGAGGCAACGCCATACACGCAACCGGCTACCCAGTCGGCCATTACGATCGGATACTCCGCCCCGGAATGGGGCGGAGCACAATTTTTCATCATGGACGGCCTGCGAAAGCGGGCGGAGGCTCGCGGCTGGAAAGTGCTGGTCGTCAACGCCAACTTCGACGTGGAGACGCAGTTGCGGCAGATCGACTACCTCATCGAGCATCGTGTCAACGCCATCGTCTGCGTTCCGCTGCACAGCCAGAAGATCGCCTCGCGCATGACCAAGGCGCAGGCGCAGGGTATCGGCTTCTACACCATCGACCGGGCGCCCAGTGAAGGCCGCGCCGACCTGATCATCCAAGCCGACAATCTCCTGGCCGGCCAGCAGGTGGGCGAGGCCATGGTCCACTATATTCGGCAGCGGAAGGGCACCGAGACAGGCACGATTCTTGTGCTTCAGGGCGAACAGACCCAGACCGTTGCCCAGCAACGAGACGACGGGTTCAACCGGGTTGTGGCGCAGTATCCCGGACTGAGGATTATCCGCCGCCAGACGCATTGGCGCCCTAACCTGTTCGGCGAAGAGGCCCAGAAGGTGCTCCAAGAGACCCAGCTCGACGGCATCTATCTCCAGTCCGACGTGATCGGAGTGCCCGAGATCCTGCCCGTACTCAAACGCCTGGGCAAGCTGCAGCCCATTGGCCAGGCCGGACACATCTGCATCGGCGGCGTCGATGGCGGGGCCAGCGCCCTGGAGGCCATCCGCCAGGGCTTCGTCGACTGCGTCGCCGCGCAGCCGCTGACCGAATATGGCATTGTCGCTGATTGGATCGACAAGCGATTTCACGGCGAAGCCCCTAAGCCCGGCCGAGTAGTGGACGGTGAGGCACTGTGGGCTCCGGCCGAGTTGATCGACGGTCCCAACGGCATGCAACTGCAGCTCCGGACCACGCTGGTCACGAAGGATAACGTGGACGATCCGAGGCTGTGGGCGAATCAGGCTCCCCAAGGCGAGCGGAGGTCGAAGTAGAGCCATCATGCTCAGCGTCCGCACCAAGATCCTCTTCATCGCCATCGCCAGCCTGCTGGCGTGCATGGTGACGTTTGCGACGTTCACGATCATCTCGGATCAGCGAAGGACCGAAGCGGCCGAGTTCGAGAGTCTCAAGCGGGTCTATCGGTCGCATAACGACACCGTTTGGATCATCCAGCAAGGCTGCGAGTCGATCCTGCAGACCATCGCTCAGCGACCAGATGTGCGTCGCGCGCTGCTCTCGCGCGATCGTGACGAACTCATGGCCCGGCTCCTGCCAACCTACGAGCGCCTGACCGAGACATTCAGCATCGTCCAGTTCTACGTCCATTCGCCCGACGGCATGGTCTTGCTGCGGGTGCACGACCCTGCGGGCCGTGGCGACAGCTATGCCGGCCACCGCCAGATGGTTCTCGATGCCCTGCGCGACCGCAAGACCGTGACGGGTATCGAAATCGACAGTCGCATGAGCCTGCGCACGGTAATCCCCATCATGGAGGGCGCTGCCGTCATTGGACTGCTGGAAATTGGTCGCAACTATGACCAGGCTTGGCTTAACGAGCTTAAGAAACGCCGTGACGCCGATTTTCGAGTCTGGGTAAGCTATGACGCGGCCGGGCCTACGGGCCTTTGGCCCAAAGACAGCCCGCTACGGTGTTCCGCACCTGAGCTTTTCTTTTATGCTGCAACCTTTGTGGGCGCGCCGCTGCCTCGCGCAGCCTATGACAAGGTGCTGGCCGGCGGGGAAGTCATGCAGTTCAGCGAGCGCAGCGGCCAGGCGTTCTCAACCCTCGTCGCCCCACTGCGTGGCTATAACGGGCAGATCCTGGGCCTGATCGAGATATCTCGATCGCGTGAGGGGATACTCGCAGACCTGCGCCGGAGTCTTGTCACCAACGTGCTGTTGGCCGCGGCTGCCGCAGCCTGTGGGATCATGGTGCTGGCCGTGTTCCTGCGTTCGTCGGTCATCCGGCCGCTGCGCGCACTGGTGGCTGCGGCTCATCGTCAATACGACGGGGACCTGACTGCGCGCGCGGAGCCGGCTGCGTCGGGTGAACTGAGCCTGCTGGCCAAGACGTTCAACAGCCTTTCCAACCGGCTGACCGAAACACTGCAGCAGCAGCAGACAACGATTGACCATGTGCAGGAGGCCAAAGAGGCTGCCGACGAGTCCAGTGCCGCAAAGGATCAGTTTCTTGCCGCGCTGAGCCATGAACTGCGAACGCCGTTGACGCCGGTGCTGCTCGCCGCCGAGGCACTTGAAGCCAACACGAATCTGCCCGCCGAGATACATGAAGATGTCCAGGCCATCCGGCGCAACGTGCAACTGGAAGCCCGCCTGATCGACGACCTGTTGGATCTCACTCGCATCTCGCGAGGCAAGCTGGCACTTCAGACCCAGATATGCGACGTGCATTCGCTACTGGCGGCCGCCGTCGCTGTCTGCAAGGGTGATATTGCTGCGCGTCGGATTGTGTTCACCACCGATTTTCAGGCCGAGCAGCAGCACGTCGACGGCGACCCACCTCGACTCGAGCAGGTCTTCTGGAACCTGATCAAGAACGCGGTGAAGTTCACGCCCGAGGGAGGCGCCATCACGGTCTCGACCCGCAACGAAGCCACGGCCGACGCATCGTGGTTCGTCCTGTGCGTCA
>JBBQTU010000222.1:0-6931 GCA_038213005.1 Tepidisphaerales bacterium
CATCCCGCTTCACCTCGGCCGGGTGACTCGGGCAATATACGCTCTTCAGCGGCCGTTTGGTTTCGATCTTCACCTTCACCGACACATCGCCCAGCGCCTTGGCACTGAACTTCTCCGTATTCAGCGGATACACATACTCCATCAGCCCCGCGTCGGACTTGATGAGCTGCGTGTATTTGATCGTGATCTTCTTCCGCGAGTTTGGCTCGATCGGGAATATCCTTACCTTGAACGCATCCCGCCCCATGTATTCCAGGAGCGCCGGATCCTTCAACCGCCGCACGATGTCCTCATAGATCCCCCGGGCCTTGTCCGCCGGCAGCAGCTCCGCCTCGGCCATCGTCCCGTTGATGTCCATCGCGAACTTGTCGATATGCGCCCCCGGCGGCAGCGGGAAGATATACGTCCCCTCCAGCCGCATCCCGGTGGGGTTGTAAAACTCCTGATCCACCGTCGTGACCGCTGCCTGATCGGTGATGACGACGTTCACCCGGTGATACGCCACTTCCAGTGGCGCATACGGATAGGGTCCCGGAATCGGCCGCGGCGGATGCGGCACAATAATCAGCCCGTCCGCCAGCACCGGACTCACCAGACACATCATCGCCGCCAGTAAACTCAGGATGAATCGCATGGATACCAACGCTCCTGTGCCAGCCGAAGCGGCCAGCATCAGAAGTGAGATGCAAACCCCCGCGAAAAGTTCCACAGAATAGATAGTGGCAGCGGCGTCTCGCCGCTGGTCTCCGTGGCCCACTCGCCCCGAGTGGAGTCTTGGGCGGCACGCGAACTGGGTCCATGCGCCAGAAACCGATGATCAGCGGCCTGAATTTTATCTCTCGCCCGCCGCATGCCAAACCCGCCGTCGCCGTTACAAGAGAAAACACGCCGGCCAATCTGGCCGGCGTGCTGATAGAAACCCTTCAACCTGATGGTTGCGCGCCTTACCTGGTCGCGGGCACGACCATTCCGGGCTGCGCCGTATAGAACTGGTCATTGGTCTTTTGCCAGTTCGCGTCGGTGAAGTTCGGCCAGTTGTCCTTGTCGAATCCCGGGGCATCCTTCAGTCGCTGCTTGTCGATTCCCAAGACCAGCTCCTTGGAGTCGGGCTTGCTCTGCAGTGCCGTCGCCGGGACAGCAAAGAGTTTGTCGCCGATTCCCATGATGCCGCCGAAGGACAGCACATCATATTGCACCTTGCCCGTCTTCCAGTCGATGACCACGTCTTTGATGTCGCCGAGGTTCTCACCGGTGGGCGACTTCACATCCGCGCCAATCAGGGAACTCAGACGGCGGTCCCAGTTCAGCCCTTCACTCATCGGCGTCGCGGTGGTCCCCTCCATCCGTCCCGCGGCCGGCCGGGCTGTGCTGTTCTTGTCGTAATACTGGTCGGCCTGCTTGTAATAAGCGGCCGAATCAGCCTTATCTGGCCAAGCGTCCTGGTTGAAGCCTGGGGCATTCTTGATCGCGTTCTCGTCCATTGACAGATAAACCTTCGAATCCTTCACGCTGGAGTACTCCAGCGAGCGGTATGGGATGGCAAACAGCTTGTCGCCTACGCCGAGGAATCCGCCATAGGACACCACGGCATACCCGATGTTCCGCCCATTCTGGTCAAGCACCACGTCCTTGATCTTCCCCAGTTCCTTATCCTGGTGGTTGTAGACGTTCATCCCGATCAACTTGCTGGCCCGCACGGGCACGGCGGTCTCCCGCTTCATCTGGTCGGTCAAGTCCTGATGAATGCCAGGATCGGCCGGCTGAGGCGGATCGGCCGCCAGTGAAACACCTGCCACCGCCAGCGGCAAAACCAGCGAGGCCAACACGGTTCGATACAACTGCGTAGACATAACGACTCCCCTGTTAGAAGACAGACCGCGCCTGCCAGACGAACGTCGCCCGGCGGACAAGGCCTTATCATTGTCATATGAAATTCATCACGCGTGACGTCCGCGGAACATCCCACTCAGTAGTGAAACGATGAACAGTATGAGGAAGATGAAGAAAAGGACTTTGGCGATCCCGGCAGCGCCAGCCGCCAGCCCGCCAAACCCGAGAACCGCCGCGACCAGCGCGACGACGAAGAAAACTGCTGCCCAATATAACATTAGATGCCTCCCTGTTTGTTAGTGCCTGACCGGGTGAGCCCTGACACGCCGATGCCGAACCCCCGCTCACTTTCCTGACCCCACTCGTAAGACAATAAGCGCCCCCGCGCCGCCCACTCAAGCGGACCCATGGGGTAATAATCCCAAGTTCGCGGGCGGAGCCGCTGGGCCGGGCGCTATCAGTCTCACAAACCCGTAACCTTGTGGGATCGCCCGCACATGAATACCACGTGCCGTTCGCGTGCAGCGAGCCCTCAGACCGCATATCCACTCTATTGCTCGCGCTGCGCCACAGCGAGTATCCTGTCTGCGGAGAGACTCCAATGGGCCAACACATCGACTGGTTGATTCACAGCGAAGCCGGACTGTGGCTGCGTATCGCCTTGGGCGCTGCCATCTTCGCCGTCCTGGCCATCATCGACTGTCGGCGCAACGGCCGCCAGGCCCGGCGCTGGCGCGAATACCTCTTCCTGCTCGCCTGCGTCGCGCTCGCACTGGCCTATGGAGCCATCAACGACCAGCTCACCGTCGGCATCTCATGGGAGTATTTCTTCTACGGCAAAGGCATCGACCAGGTCATGGGCGGCCAAACCCCGCCGCCCGAGTGGCCCCTTCGCTGGGAAGCCGCCAAGGTCGGCCTCAAGGCAACCTGGTCGGCCGGCCTGCTCCTGGGCGTTGCCATGCTGATGGCCAACAACCCCCGCAAGGACCGCCCGCCACTGCCCTTTGGAGAACTCTTCGGCCTGATGCGATGGATGCTGGCGATCACCATCGCCACCGCCGCGATCTTTGGTTGCCTGGGCCACTATGGCCTGCTGAACATCCTCAGCGAGGACTTCGCATCCCTCTGGCACGAAGGCCTCTTCCGCCCCGCGCGATTCATGACCGTCTACGGCATCCACCTCGGCGGATATGTCGGCGGAACCATGGCCACCGTCTGGGCCGTCCTGGCGATCCGTCGCCGGCGACCTGTCCTGGTCCTGCAGCAGGCAACGGTCTAAAGCGCCCGTCGCCCCATAAAGCTTGGCCGATTCTTCGCGATGTTCACCAGCAGTCCCACCGCGACAAAACTGGTCACCAGGCTCGATCCGCCATAACTCACAAACGGCAGCGTGACCCCCGTCACCGGCATCAGTCGCATCGCCACCGTCAGGTTGAGAATCGTCTGCCCCGCCAGCAGCGTCACCAGCCCGACCGCCAGCAGTCGCCCGGTTGGGTCGCGGTTGGCAAACGCGATGCCAAAGCCGCCGCAGTACAGGATCGTGTAAGCCAGCAGGGTGGCCGCCGCCCCCACCAGACCAAACTGCTCGCCGATCAGCGCGTAGACCATGTCGGTGTGTGGCTCCGGCACGCCGCGTCCGATCGGAATATTGCCCGCGCCTTTGCCCGTCAGGCCGCCGGACCCGAAGGCCTCCAGGGCACGTTGCTGCTGATAGCCTTCTCCCTGAAGGAAGCGAGAATCATTCGAGAACAGGGAATAGACTCGCCCGCGCTGGTAGTGGTTGACGAACTGAGGCAACTGCCGCAGCACCGGAACATGCGGACAGATCGTGCAGCCGTCCACGTGGCAGGTGCCGCTGAACCAGAGCACCGGCGAGATCAGTAGGCCCAGGACGATCACCATGATCAAATCCCGTGCTCGTTGCCCGGCCACGTAGAGCATCACAAACAGCGGCGGCAGCAGCGTCAGTGCCGATCCCAGATCCGGCTGCATCATGATCAGACCGATCGTCAGGAACGTGATGGCAAACGGCTTGATCAGCGTCCGCAGGCTGGGTCTCTGCACCCCCATCCGCAGGGTGCGGGCCAGGAGCAGGACCATCGATAGCTTGGTCAGCTCAGACGGCTGTATTTTGAACGCGCCCAGGTCGATCCAGTTGCACTGACCATTAATCGGGGGAGCCAGTGGCAGGTGGAGAAACCGGCCGCCAATCGTGTAGATGACCGGCAGAAGGCTCAGTAGATAAACGCCCCACGCATAGCGGGCGGTCTGCTGATAGTGAAACCCCTGGACGATCAGCAGCAGCACCAGCGAGACGCCGATGAACGCGAGTTGCTTATTCGCCTCACCAGGCGAATAGGCCTGGATGCTCACCACCCCAAAGACCGCCAGCACGCTCACCGCCAGAAAAATCGGCCATGTGTAGCCTAGCGCGAGTTGTCGAGTGATTGATCGCAGCATCTGAGGCTTCCAGCCGATCCGTGATAGCCGCAGCATCACCGGTGTGCAACGCTTTGTACGCCCGGCCGGCGTTCATTGCCCGTGGTAAGTCATGACCGGGATCACCTGTTGCAGGTTCTCAGGGTCGCAGAGCAACTGGATGGGCGCCCCCTCCTTGGGGACGGCCAGGTTTTGCGGGATGGTCACCGCCGCGATCAGCCGGGTGCGGCGATAGGGCACCTGGCATCGCAGCGTCACAGACCGCGGCGCCATGGCGCTCATGCTATGCGAGGAGACGACCCCTTCGCGGAGTTCACCACGCTTCCAGAGCCCGACATACTTCATCCGCACGATCACCGAAAGCAGCAGCGACAGCACCGCCGCCGCACCCATAAAATAGGCCCCGATCAGGCGCGTGCGCAGTGGCGTCGGCTGAAGCCGATTTGTCCAGTGCTGCGGGTTGGTGGGGTCGACGCGGATGACCAGTTTCTGGCCCTCAACAAACGCTTCGTTGGTGTCCATCAGATCGCCCGGCACCTGCATCTCTTTCCCGTTCCAGTCAAAAAAAACCTCAATCGTGTCTCCGAGCCTGATGGGCCTTCCGGTGATCTTCTGGCCCACGTGCATCAGCTTGGCCGTGACCTCGGTGCCGCTGAGGATCAGCGACTGTTCCGCACGCCACTCATAGAAGCGGGTGCCCAGAAAATACAGCGCTGCGGCGCAGATGACGATTGCCGACAGCCACAGGAAACGGACAATCGGCTCCTGCCACGCACGGCGGCGGGCGCGTGGTGTCATCGCTCGCGGCACGCTGGGCAGCGAGTCGGTCGGCTTGGCGGCGTCGGATATAGGCGGCGTCGATTGGTTCATGTCAGTGATTCTGCGGCCCAAGGTATCCGGCATCAATAGCCGCATCAAGGATTTCGCGCGCAATACTTCCGGCCACCGCACCGCCGCTGCCGCCATACTCAACGAAAACGGCAAACGCGATCTGCGGATGATCGGCCGGCGCGAAGCCGATGAACCATGCGTGATCCAAATCTTTGTCATCTTTGCCGCTGGCGCGATACCAAGGCGCTGCGGGGTTGACCCGTGTGCTGGTGGACGGTTCAAGGAAGTCTCTCTGAACCCTGCCGTCAACCCGAACCAGCTTGCCGGACACATCGCGCCGGGGCGTACTGAACTGCCCGGCCTGGGCAGTGCCGGTCTTGCCCGCAACCACGATGCCGCCCTTGTTGCGCTGCAGGACATGCCCGGTACCGGCCGCGTTGTTCACGACGGCCATCATGCCTTCTTTCGCCTGCGCGAAGAAACTCGCCTGGGCCGGCAACTGGTATCGATCGGGACCGGAGGCGTCGATCGTCACAGCGCTGGTCGTCAGCGTCGGGCGGATCCATAGCCCATCGCGTGCGATGGTGGCCGCGGCGTTGGCCATCTGAAGCGGCGTCGCATTGACGTGGCCCTGGCCGATGCCGGCGCTCCAGTTTGTCTGCCGGCGCAACGACACAGGCCCCTGATACTCATCGGGCAGGCAGCCCGCAGCCTCGGTCAGCCCGATGCCGACCGGCTTGCCCAGCCCGAAGCGACGCAGCCACGGTGAAAGCCGATCCCTGCCCAGCCGGTCGGCGACGGTCTCGAAATAGACGTTGCAGCTTCGCTCCAGCGCCTCGGCGAACGTGAGGAAGCCGTCGGGGTTGCCATGGGTGCCGCGGTGCGGAGCGGCCCAGGGCACGGCATGGTGCGCCGGATTGGACGACCTCGCTGCCGTCCAGCACTTGCCGTCGAGGTATCTGCGCCCGTTCAGCACGAGGTAGCCGGTGCATTCGATGCCCTCAAACGGGCTGATGACTCCCTCGGCCAGCCCGGCGATGCCCACCATCGGCTTGATGGTCGAACCCGGCACCATCGCAAACTGCGTCGCCCGGTTCATCAGCGGGCGGTTGATGCCGTCCTTCACGAGCTTGGCATAGATCTGATTGAATGCGTTCAGGTCATAGGTTGGGTAAGAAACCAGGGCGCGAATCTGCCCGGTGGGTATGTCGATCACCACTGCGCCACCGTACATCGGGTTGGGGTCGGGCTTTTCGTCAAGCGTCAGCGGATGGGCGAAACGGTCCTCGATGCGCTTCTGCAGGTCGATGTCGATGGTCAGCCGCACGTCCTCCCCGGGGATGGCGTCTTTGGTCTCGACAATCGTGTCGTCCGCCAGGCGACGGACGCTTCGCCCACGCTGGCCGCGGAGTAGCGCCTCGCCCAACGCCTCGACTCCGCCTTTGCCGATCAGGTCGTTGGGCAGGTATCGCTTGAGTTTGTCGTCCGGATCGGTCGGGTCGGGCTTATCGCCCGCCGGGACGCGGTTGAGATAGCCGATCACATGACTGGCGGCGCTGCCGTAGGGATAGTCGCGATTCTGTCCCGGACGCAGCACCAGACCCGGCATGTGGTCAAGGTTCTTGCCCAGGTAATTCGCCAGTTCGGCCGAGATGGCCGGCAGGATGGCATGCGGCTCATGCTGCTCGCTGACGGTGACCTTGAACTGGTCCAGTTGCGGGGCATCGTCGTCGAGCCAGCGGAGATACCAGACCGACGATGCCCGGGCCTGGTATTCTTTGACTGCGGCGACGTATGCGGAGTATTGAAGATACCGCTCGAGCATCTCCAC
>JBBQTU010000223.1:0-6902 GCA_038213005.1 Tepidisphaerales bacterium
CGTGAGTGGCGCACGTGACCGCCCACGCGATGAAGCCACGGTCAGAAGAACCGTATGCGCTAATGTGCGCACGTACGGGTCCGCGGGAGCCCCGGCCGAGTAATCGGCCGGGGCCACCCAGACACTGGACAAATAACGGCGCGCATGAAAGGTGGACACGGGACAAATAACGGCGGCAAGGGGTATCCTGCTATCATTTGGAGCCGTAGCATGAGCGGACAATGTCCGGTGTCCCCTTTTCTGGCCCAATGTCCGGTGTCCCCTTTTCTGGCCCCCACCCAGTCGCGTCTCTCGCGAGAATCCGCGGGCGAGCAGGATGCCCACCAAAATGGACGGAACCTCCATCATGGCCAGCAGCAGCGGCATGTGCTCCTCGAAAGCAATCTGCCGGCTGGAGAGATAGGTGGCCGCCACGGCATAGGTGCCGACGCTCACGGAGCCGTAATGCGCGGCGATGGACGCTGAATCCGCCCGCTTGAACCGGCCGGCGAAACGCAGCACCGGATAGGCGACCAGGGGCAACAGGAACCCAAGGGCCACGACCGCAAGCATTTGCTGCAACAGACCGCTGAAAGGCTGCCTGGCAAGTTCGATGCCGCCCTTCAAACCGATGGCCAGCAGCAGCAGTATGCTCACCAAGTCGTAGACGGCGGCAGGCATGCGCAGTTCGGAACGCAGCAGTCCGGCGACCAGCCCGAGCAGGAAGAACAAGATGATGGGGTCGAGATTGTTCAGCATCGGTCTCTCAAGACGCGGGAAACAGCACCTTATACCGGGAACAGCATTTCATAGTCGACCAGTGCCCACACGGGTTGCCCCTGGCGGCTCAGGACGCCAGCGCCGTCATGCGAAGGGCGGACAATAAGGTGACGCGGCTTGTGATCGAGCACGACCCATCCCATCGCGAACAGGGTGTCTCGCGCCAGCTCCGTCATCCGCTGCACTGTGTGCGAGCTCAGCATTCCTGCCTGGGAAGCCTGCACGGCGTCCAGCCCGTCGATCCAGTGATAGAGCAGGATGTACATGCGCTCCCATCCATAATCGAGCCGCATGCTTGGTGGCTGGTGAGATTGACTTTCTATCAAGCGGGCGTTGTAGATGTCTCGCAAAGACGATTTACGCCCCAGTTCCCAATCCAGATAGCGCGTTGCGGGCGAGTAAATTGCCAGCGGCCGCTTGGTGCGAATTCCTGGTCCCGGCGCAGCGCGCAAGAGCATCAGATTGCCGAACTCCTCGAACGGCGAGAGAAATTCAGGCCCCGCGAACTGCCGACGCAGAGCGGGATCGCTTAGCGCAACGGGGTCGATGGCCGTCACGAGGGTGTCCTGGCCGAAGCGGCAGAACTTAACGACCAAGGCGAAATCCCTGGTGCGCGGATGCTCGACCGGAACGCGATAGACCGCGCCGGTCGCCCCGGCCAGGGCGCGACCGACGCGGCTGAAACGCTGCCCGACGAACCATCGCCCGGGCACGAGACATTCGACCATCGGCCAGCCCATCCGCGTTACAAACAGGTCGCCGGATTGCATCCCGCGCAGGTGGACGTAATCCACGCCGAACAGCCGCAGGCGGTGCTGGGCCGGCACCTCGTCGAAGGTCAGCCTTCGACCTCGATTGAAGGTCCAGTCGTAGCCTTCCATGGGCCTCAAGCTCCTTCTTGTTCAAACGTGGGCAGTTCCAGCAGCGACTCGTAATCGGCCAGCGTGCCGCCTGACAGGCAGCACTCGATGATTTTGCGTCCCGTGGGTAACAGGTCGGGCGCGAGGAACTGCCGCAACTCGCGGTAGAAGAACTGCTCGAGGATCTCCGCGCCCCGATCGTAGGCTGCCGGTCCAACCTCCGGTTGCTGATCGACCTCGAAGAACCACGGGGTAATCGTGCTGCCTTCGATGACCAGTTTGCCCGGGGTGTAGCCTAGCAGCGGGCACCGCGAGGGCTTCATCTGCCCACTGCTGAAGCGAGCCCCGCCACGGCGGGCCAGGTACTCGCGCATGATCCACTGTGGCATGAAGCCGACTTCCCACGCTCCGATATGCTGGTTGGGGCACAGGATGTAGCGGACCTTGGGTGTTTCGATGATCTGGTTGAGCAGCAGGTTCGCATGGTCCACCCGTCGCCCGGTAGCAAAGGGCCAGTACGAGCCGACGCCTTCGGACGACATGCCTTCGGTCTGTACGATGCTGGGATTGTCATGCCCGCGGGGGGCGACCAGTCGCCACAGCCAGGCTAGCGCTGGGGGCAGCAGATGGAAGATCCCGATGATGCCGTAGCTGGGCAGTTGATCGGTGCATGGGGGCGTGCGGATGCCGAAGCTGCGTACATCAACGTCCACTGCGCCTTGGATCACATCCGGCACGATCTCACGGGGCACGACGACGCGCGGGTTGGGACAGGGCTTGCCCGGCGCATCCTGCACATGCTCCCAGATGAGCGCCGTTGCGCCCGGGTGCGCATCGATGCTCAGAAATAGCAGCGGCTTGGGCGGGTGAGCCGCCAAGCCCTCCAGGTGCGGGTCGATGCCGTATTGGGTGATATGGTTGACGCGCACGAACCAAGCTTGCTCGGCGTCCATAAGCGTGAGCTTGCCGCGACCCTTTTCGAGACTGGGGTGACACAACGCCATGTCGTCGGTGACAGGGCGCAGCGCGCAGCCGCGTGGCAGAATCAGCGTGCGTGTGTCTCCGCTGATGAGGTTGCGCCCGATCAGCAGCGAGCCATCGGGCTGACGGTGGATGTGCTCGAGCATTTCGCTCTTGCCACCTCCGCTGGCACCCTCGTGGGAGATGACGATCTGGTTGTCGTAGGGTGTGATCACCTGAACCGTGGAGCAGTGCATGGTGACCCACTTTTCTGCCTCGCCGATGTTCAGCAGCACGCCATAGATGCCCTTCTTGGCGCTGGGACCGGGATAGAGGTTGTAGCTGAACAACTCGTGCATGCCGTCCATGCGGTTATGCACAACGATCTGTTTGCCATCGAAGTGCGTGTGCCGGAAAGTGGGGGCGACGTAAATGATGGCCCGCGGCGCAAAATCGGGCGGAAGTTCATCACGGCGCAGAATGCCCTGAAGCAAGGCCAGGCCCAGCGCGAAAAACCCGCAGTTATCAGGCGCGATGACCAAGGCGTGGGTTCCCTTGCCCGCACGTCCGGCGTAGAACGGGAAAACCGCGAGCCGCTGGGTCTTGAGCCAGTTCAGGGTCTCCTGACGCACGGTGTCGAAGTCCGTTGCGAATCGCTCCTGATAGGTCGGCTTGTCGGTCGGCCGCTTGTCGCCGATGACCAAGCAGTCAGGGTCCCGGCGGCGCATGTAAGGCTCGGGGTAGTTGGCGGCAATGCCGTTCTTTACCCGGCAAACGCTGGCCTCGACGATACGTCCCTTGCCGGGCACCTCGAAGGCCACCTCGTGCCACCCGTCGACCTCGTCGCGTACCGCCAACTTGACCAGTTCCTCCGTGGTTTCGGCCACGATGACCGACGGTGCCGCATCCAGCAGGTCGGCCGTCTCTATCGGAACCGGAAAAGAAAGATGACGACACATGCGAGTGCCAGAGGTTTTTTCAGTGTTTGTCACAGGATTTCCCTTCTTCATCGCAAGCGATGCTTGATGAGCGACTCAGGCCGATGGCATACGGCCATCATGGAGTCTCTGGATCGCTGCCGAATCTCTATTTGGTATGATAACGGGGTACGTGCGGGACTGCTCCGCAAGAGGTGTACTGACTGCGCAGTTTATGTGGCCAGTAAATGACGCATCGATTATGCTGACGTTATATGCCAAAGGTCATCCGACACGCGCTGTATCAGAAAGTCTCTCAACTGAAGGACTTGCAGCAGTTTAGAGACGACTTCATGCTGACCACCGGCCTGAAACTGGAGTTTGTGGATGACTTGGGCCAGTCCCCCGTGGATGCCATCAACCCCTCCCCGCTGTGCCATAGCCTCCAGAGTTCCGATCCTGGCAAACGCCTTTGCCAGCGGGCACATAGCCAACTCCTCGCGGCCGCCAAAGACCATCCGGCCTGGGTGACCTGCGACGCGGGCCTTCACCTCGCCGCCGTGCCTGTTCGCGTGAGTGGCATTGTTGTGGGGTATCTCAAGTTCGGCGGCGTCACCACCCAGGACTACCGCGGCCCGGACCTTCACCGCATCGAACACCTGCTCCGCAAGGCCGATGTTCCCCTCGCCCTGTTGGATATGGAGAAAGGCCTTGCCCAAACACGAGTCGTGCCGCTGGCGTTATTGCAGGCCTATCTGCGCATCCTCGCCATCGCGGCTCAGCAACTGGCGCTGCGCATGACGGCCCATTTGGCTGCCCCGACCACCTCGCTCCCGCATATTGTGGAGCAGGCTTGCCGGGCGATCCGCCGTCGGGCCCTGACCGAAGACCTTCATCTTGCGGATGTCGCCCGTGAGTGCCGCGTCAGTGTCAGCCACCTTTCACGTATTTTTCATCACGCCACCGGGCTGACCTCCCGGGAGTACATCGCCCGCTGGCGGGCCGAACACGCTTACCATCTTCTTGTGGAGGGCGATCGGCCCATCACCCAAATTGCCTACGAGTCCGGGTTCCAGTCGCTTTCCCAGTTCAACCGCGTGTTCCGCGCCGCCTACGGCAAGTCGCCGCGCCGGATACGCGACGAGCGACCTCGGGGTCAGGCCCAAGCGTGATCATCTGTGCCCCCGAACCGGTCCAGGCGCGGTAACCCGCCGCATGAGAAAACGCCCCAGTTATGGGCGTCGAGTGCGTGCCACGGGATACGGATGAGGATGAAATGGCGGCAAAACTCTAAACGGGACGCACGTGAATAGTCCCACAAGCAGGAAGTGATCAACCGGATTCGGCATCATTAGATGAGCACAAACCGCATGACCCGCATTTCCCTATCCCGCTCCCGCCTCGACATCGTCTGGCCGGTTGCCGTCTTCACTGTGATGAGCAAGCCCGGCGTCACTTAAGCGGAGCGGAAGCGACTACAAAGCCGCTTCTACGGGCGGTGCGGGTGACGGATCGGGGTAGGAGTAAAGGGGTCATCTGAAGGTGTATGAGGTGAAGCAGGGGCGGGGGGCGACGATTCGGCGGGAGCTATTGAAGCAGGTTATGTCGGCGGACGGAAGTCGCCCATCGCACGTCAAAGACGTGCGCCACGAATGGTGGCATGGCGTTGGGTGATCCCGCAGGTAATTGAGCGAGCTTACCCACGGCTTCCCGCGGGTTGTTGGTGTGCATGGGGTGGTATTACATGGGCGGGGTTTGCAGCGAGACATCGCGGCCGGGTTGGGTTTGGCGGAGGCGGCGGTCGTGGGCGGCGATGCGGCGGATTTTGTAGTTGATGCAGAAGCGGAGGAGGCGGGGGAAGGTGGGGTGGCGGAGTTGGCAGTAGTGGGCGAGGGCGCGATCCGCGTCGGCATGGAGATTCAGGCGGCGGAGGCTGAAGAGAAGCTGGGCGAGATCCTTGACGACCCAGCGGAAGCGGAATGGCCAGGAGGGGAGCGGGTGGACGCGGCCGGCGTCGATGAGGTGCACGGGCCCCTGGTGGGCGGGACCGCCCGGGCGGACGAAGAAGTGGCAGAGGTAGAGGTCCTGGTGGTGGAGCCCCTGGGCGTGGAGGCGGGCGGCGAGCTGCACGATGGGAGGCAGGGCGGTGGGGATGGTGGCGGGGGGGAGCTTGTCGGCCGGGACGCGGCCGGCGAGGTCGTCGGTGATGAGGAACGCCCGGCCGTCGGGGAGCTTGCCGTGGGCGATGAGGGGGACGGTGGGGATGCCGTGGTCGCGGAGGAGGTGGATGCCGCGGACTTCACGCTCCACGTCGGCGGCGTGGCCGGTGAGGTAACGTTTTATGTGCCAGCGATGGGGTATGCCGTCTGGGGAGACGAAATCGAAGGTGGCGTTCTGGCGTTCGGGGAGGTTTCGCCAGAGGTGGATCCGTGGGTCGGTGAAGACGGTCTGCGCGTCCAGGCCTGACTGGGCGAAGATGGCTGCGGAGTCAGGCTCGATCTTGATGGTGGTGCTGAGCCCGTTCATGCTGGGACGGATTCTAACGGAGTTGGCGGCATCACACACGGGTATGGTGTGCCCAGAAATCTGGGCAAGCACGAAGTGCGAAGCACGAGATACGAAACAAACGCGGGAACGGAGGAAGTTAGAAACAGCAAATGCGGAGCGGCGTGGACGTGGGGCACGCTGCCCGGATTTCTGGGCACGCCGAGAACAGTAGAGGGGGTGGACAGTAGACAGTCGAAAGCCGGTCCGATGCCAAGGGGCAGAATCGCATACAAGTTCGATCCGAGGGCGGACGTGAGGTGCGCCGCATGCTGCGGCACTACAGCCTGCCTGCTATCCTCACCGTCGGTTTTCGCCGAGGACCAGGCCCGCCGGCGCAAGCAGGTGTTTTTTGCCGACTGGCAGACCCGGCTGGACGAGTTCCTGCGTTTCAATGATCGTAACGTGCTGGCGGATGCAGGGAAGGTCAGCCGCGAAACGGCGGACGAGAAGGCCGAAGGCGAGTACGAGCAGTTCGCCGCGCGTCGGCGGGAGCAGTTAGAAGTTCAGGGGATGAAGGGAACTTGATGACCGGATGAAGACGCTGCCAAAGCCGAAACCGACTGACAATGGATAATGGATAAAAGACAACTGACGGCGAATTGCGTCCTATTTTCCGTCCCCCCGGCCGAGGCGGCCGGGCCACTCGTGGCACGCCCGCCCCGGGCGCTGCCTCTCGCCCCTCGCCAAGTCGGTTCCCTTCTGCAGTGGTTCCAGGCAACCCTCGCGACCTCGACTTCCCCGAAGGCTCCGGCCGAGGCGGCCGGGCCACTCGTGGCACGGCCGCCTAGGGCGCTGCCTCCCGTCCCTCTCCAAGTCGGTTCCCTTCTGCAGTGGTTCCAGGCAACCCTCGCGACCTCGA
>JBBQTU010000224.1:0-6838 GCA_038213005.1 Tepidisphaerales bacterium
CTCGTGCCCAGTCATACCCAACGCGGCCCAGGCAACGGGCGGTAGCACGGCAACGATGAAGCTTCGTTAGAGAAACGAGATTCATACACAGTTCCGGGGCGACTCTTTTCAAGCCGCCCCGGAACCAAATCCGAAAACAACCCGATGCCTAGCGATTCCGCTTACGCCCCAACAGCGCGATCGCGCCCAAGCCAATCAATCCCAGCGAGGCAGGCTCAGGAACTGCGGCGGTCTCGTAAGTAAGTTTCGAAGCATTACCTGCCCCGGTTTCAATGGACAATACCTGATAACGCTGATTCGAGCCGGCGGGTGCGACCGGGTCGTAGCCAAGCATTACATACAGATACCTGTCGGGGCCGACTGCCGCACTGCCATCCAGTGCGGTAGCTGTAGCGCCATTCAGAGCAGCAAGTAACGCCGCATTGCCGGCAGCCGAAGAATTCTTAACAATATAATCCCAGCCAGGTCCCGGAACTTTTGCCCCATCGGCCGGGGTCATAAAGTCTGTCTGAAGGGCCATGGGTGCAGCACCGTTAAGTATTGAATTGTTGACGCCAAGCGAATCGTAAACGCCTCCAAAATACAGCGTCGCGTTGCTAACCGGATTATTACCCCGTAGCTTGAAGTTAACCGCCACGCTGCTGAATGTTTCACCAGCGCCCAAGGTTGGCAACTGGTATACAGCAGTAAAACCGGAGTTTCCATACCAGTCACCTGCAAAGCTTGAGTCCTGGTCGCCGGTGAGATTCTCTAACTTGGCCTTCCCAAGGGTGGCAGGAACCGTAGAGTATCTCCACACCGAATCACTTGGGAGTGTCGGCACAACAACCGGTGCCGCCGAAACCATCGCTCCGTTAGCCAGAACCGCCAACGCCGCCGCCATCAGACAAGAAACATTACGAGCGCTCATTTTGAGCCTCCTTAAAGTAGAGAACGGAACCATCAATTCGCCGCCGGCTACACGCCGTCGGCATTAACTCCATCAAAAAAGACCAGTTTGGACTTCACCTTTCGACACTGCGGGCCTTCAGGCAGCCGCCCGGCCACCCGGTCCAGCAGGAGCCGAACCATTTCCTGGCCCATCTCAAAATTATGTTTGTCCACGGTGACTGCCGGTGGAGTGGCTTCCCATGCCCGTTCATCTGAACCGGCCCAGTGATTGTCATATCCAGCCAGAAACACATCACGGCCCGATTCCTTACCCATCATCCGCACTGCCGACGTGGCCGCCGGTATCTCCGAGTCGTTGCTCATCATGATCGCATCGACAGGCTCGTTGCCACTCATCCAGGAACTCAGATGCCCCACGAACTGGTGGACCTTGATATCAAACTCATCCTTGGCATCTTGATCCGCTGTCGGTGGAAACGGGGTAAAGATAACCGTAGGCAAAACCTCCAACCCCGCCTCTTTTATTGCCCGCTCGTAACCCCTGCGTCGGCTCGCATACCAGTAGGAGTAATGATTGTCAGGCCGACCCCAAAAGTTCAGCATCCGTTTGCATCCGCGAGAAATCAGCCAACGAGTCAGGTCGTAGGAGCCTTGCTCATGATCAGACATGACGCGGTCAAAATCCGCCAGTTGGGGCGCATCGCCGAATACCACCACGGGAATCCCCGACGATCGGATCTGACGGAGCCGAGGCTCTTGATCCTGGACAGGACGATCCGGCTCTGGAACAATCACCCCAAGCGGCGACACCGCAAGCAACCGCTTTAAGCCACCATCCAGTAAACGATCCGGATGAATTGCCAGCACATCGCGGCCGGAATCGCGTGCCCCACGCATGGCGCCTTGTGTCACGTGATCGGACCAGCCGGGTTGCTCATGACCTTTGTAAGACTCGATATGGGGAGTCAATATCGCGATGGTGGAGGCAAGAACCGCCATATGACCGGCTTCGGTCCCGCCACCCGATACACGCACGTGGTACTTTCCGGCCTCATTTTCGACAATCAACCCTTCCTCAACAAAGGAACGGATGACTTCGCGGACTACCGTCCGACTGACGCCAACGCTATCGCTCAAGGCACGTTCCGAAGGTACAGGTTGTCCGCCGACAAGAATCCCACGGTCAATCCACTGGCGTATCACCTGAGAGGCATGGTGCCGTCGCGATCGCCGAATTACAGGAGGTGCTTCAATCATCTTATCTCTGAAGAACAAAATACGCCGATAAAAACCATTGTCAATCTTTTTTTGGTTATTTTTTATTTGGAGCGTTTTAATACCTGTTTACCGTTTGGTGAAGGGCACATCCGAGCTTATTTTGGGGAGGGGACTAACCGGGTGTCCAGTTATTCCACCAACGCTCCCGCCCCCCCCCTCCCCCCTCGCTGAAACCTGAGTGTCTGGGCGTGCAGACCCGGCCACTTGGACCGCGCAAACCTCACCGTGAACTGGACGGGGTGGGGATCACCACAACCGGACCTCCGGATACCTTGCCCCCGGCACGCCCAGTCGCCACAATCTCGCCCCTTATGTCTATCCGCATCATCGTCAGCGACATTGACGGCTGCATCAGCCCCGAGGAATCAGTTGCCTGGGATCTCGATGGCTTCGCCGAACTCGCGAGGCTTTCCCGGGCTGCCTCGGCCGGCACTTCTTTCCTGCCGCCGATGACCCTCTGCACCGGGCGGCCTCAGCCCTATGTCGAGGCCCTCATGAAGATCATGGACATCCGCCTGCCGGCGATCTGCGAAAACGGGGCCGTGATCTACGACCTGCCGGAGAACCTTGCCCAGTACGCCCCCAACGTGACGGCAGGTAAGATCGCCGGCCTGCGCCACCTGCGGCAGTTCATCGAAGAGGCCATCCTCCCCGCGCCCGCATTTACCGGCTCCGTCCTCCAGTTCGGCAAAGAGGCGCAGCTATCAGTCTTCTCAAAAGACCCCTCCATCTTCCCTGCCATGCGGGGGCAGTTGGATGCTTTCGTCTCCGCCCACTCCGACGTGCAGGTGGTCATCAGCGCTTCGCATTTCTACCTGAATATCTCGCTGGCCGGCGTGGACAAAGGTAGCGCCATCCGCAAAGTCCTGGGCGACCTGAAGATCGGCCGCGACGAGGCGGCCGGCATCGGCGATACCGAAGGCGATCTGCCCCTGCGCGATGCCGTCGCATTCTTCGCCTGCCCCGCCAACGCAACGCCGGACGTCAAGAAAGCCGCCCACTACGTCTCGCCCTATCCCTCGCTCCGAGGCATCCTCGATATCCTCCGCCGGCCGGAATTACGCCGGTAGAGTGGATCGCTTCTCTCCACGGCGAGTCTGCGACCTGTTGAAGCGATACTGGAGCCTGGCTCTTTGAAACAGCCGACTGAAGTCGTCTCCACTCTCGCCAGCCGTGACAGTGGGGCCGACTCCAGTCGGCCTTAGGCAGTCGGGCTACTGCACGATTCCTTTGGTCAGCCGCATGAACGCCGTTTCCAGGTTCACCGGTTCTTCCTTGAACATCGTCAGCTTCATACCGGCCGACATGAGCTGCTGCGGGATAAAGCTCACATCCACCACATCATCGTTCAGCGAGACGGCCATGTAACCGTCGATCTGCTCGACATGGGCGATCTGCGGCAGTTGCGAAAGCAGTTGCTCCGCCTTGGTCGGATCCCCTGCCACCGAGACGTGCATGATCCTCGCCGTGCGCGCCCGCCGCACGATGTCGGCCACCGGACCGCTGTAGAGCAGTTCGCCCTGCTCGATGATCCCCACCGTGTTACACAGGTCTGCCAGTTCCGGCAGAATGTGCGATGAAATCAGGATCGTCTTGCCCATCCGGCGCAGTTCCTTCAGCAGCTCCCGCATCTCGATGCGGGCCCGCGGATCCAGGTTGCCGGCCGGCTCGTCCAGAAGCAGCACCTTGGGGTCATGCACCAGCACCCGAGCCACTGACAAACGCTGCTTCATCCCGCGCGACAGCGAATCGACCATCGCATCCCGCTTGTGTCCCAGATCCGTCAACTCAAGCACATCCGCGACAATCTTGTTTCGGGTTGACCCGTGAATGCCATAGGCCGCCGCGAAAAATTCCAGGTACTCCTGCACCACCATATCTTCGTAAGCGCCGAAATAGTCCGGCACATAGCCGATCAGCGGGCGGATCTGCCGCGACTGGAACCCCACCACCTGGTCGCACACCCGCGCCTCGCCCCAAGTGGGCTGCAGCAGGGTCGCCAGGATCTTGATCGTCGTGGTCTTGCCTGCACCGTTGGGCCCGATGAACCCGAAGCAATCGCCCTCGGCGATCTCAAGGTTCAGGTTCGACAGCGCCACCAGTGAGCCGTATCGCTTGGTCAGGTTGATCGTCTTGATTACCGCAGCCATTGAACGCCTCTTGGGTCAAACACACGCAGGAATCACTTCCGCTCCAGCGGCAGCACAAACTGATAGAACACCACGCCGTTGCCCGTGATCTTGTTGCCGTCTAGCTCCAGCGGCACCGGCATCGGACCATCCGAGTGTGCCAGGATCACCATATGTCCGGCCGCCACCGCCGACGACACATCAAACGCCCGCCCGTTGAGCGCCAGCAGTTCCCGGCGATCGGGCCTGAACCGCTTGCGGTTACCATCATCCTGAAGCTGGGTGTTCCGCATCGGCGGAATCCGCGCCGACATGCTCAGCAGCGGCAGCGATGTTCGATACCCCGCGGCCGAGTCGTTCAGCCCGGTAATGTCCTGCATGCCGCCCGCCAGGCCGCCATCAGAATACCAGTAGTTGGCCCACCCCTCACGCAGGCGGAGCCGATCGGCCGGCCCATGCGACGGCTCGATCAGTCCGTCAATCACCTTGTCCGACCCGCCGGGGACCCCGCTGCCAAACTGGTCCGGCTTTCCGATCCGCAGCGATTCCCGCGAGTCCAGACGCTTGGAAAGCTCCAGGCTCTCGCCCTTGGCCCACTTGGGCACATACACCACGCGGTCCATATAAGGCACCTCCACATTGCGGATATACGCAGGGCTGGGCGCGCAGTACACCAGATAGATGTCCTTGAGGTCCACCCCGCTCTGATTGGTCAGCACGCCGTACAGTTCCGGCAACACCCCCATCGTGAAAGTCAGCTTGCCGTCGATGCGGCATTCCAGTCGCCCCGTCCAGTTCGTCTCAAGCTGTTTTTGCGTGCTTCGCCATGGCATGTCCAGTCGCACCGGCGCCACCGTCGCGCCATCTTCAATCGGCAGGTCATATTCCTTCATCGCCAGAAATCTCGCCCCGCCCTTCTTTGCCAGCGTCCAGGGATGGATCGGAAATGGCGTAATCCAGTTGACCGTCCGCGGCTCGAAATCCCTGATCTCCAGACGCTTGGTCCCGTCGCTGGGAACATAAAGACCAACGCGGCTCTGCACCGTCACCGGCCCATCCGCCGCCACGCGCACCAGCGTGATATGATCCAGCTTGGGCGATTGACTCTGGATGATCCGCGTCACGACAAGACTCAATCCCGCGGCCACCAGCGCGATCGCCCCGAAGGCAAACCAGTTCAGCATCGCCAGCTTGCGCGCCCCCAGCACCATGGTCATTACCGGCCCGGCCAGCACCCAATACACCACGAAAAACCCCACCGCCAACAGCACATAGGCCGATACCCGCAAACTCATGCTCTGCCCGCGCAACACCGCAGCGCCCACGTCCACCGCCGAACCCGAGCGACCGTAGGCCGTCACCTCCTGTGCGTTGGGGCCAGCACGCTGCGGATCATTCCGCCACCCCAGCACGGTATCCCACACATACACCCAGCCGCCTCGCACCGCGCGCGTCAGTGATGGCTCAGACAGATCCTGCGCAACCCATGTGACGCAGCCCATCCCCAGCGCCCACCTCGCCACGTACGGCGCCTCGGCGGCCGGCGAGTCCGCCCCGGCAGGCCATCGTTTCTTGATCTCCACCTGGGCCTTGGACCGGGCACGAGCAAATCCCATTCGATATTTCAGATCGCTCCGCGTTGTCGACGGCGGCGACATCCGCGCCATCTCCGGCAACGGACTCAGGTCGTCGGTCTCCCGTGTCTGCATGTCGGTCACCGGCAGAATGCCCTCAAACCCCTTGAGCTGACTCACCTCGCTCCCCTGGCACACCACCAGCATTCCGCCATGGCGAACATAGTCCTCTATCGCCCGGTACTTCAGTTCCTCGGCCGGCTTTCGCGGATCGGGAGCCACCGCGCTGAGCCACACGATCGCGTCCACCGCCTCGTATCCCCGGACATCTTCGGGCAGGTCCCGCGACCGCATCGGGATGAACGAAGGCGTCTGGTTCAGCCCCTCGACCGTTTCATATTCACGCCAGGTCGGCTGCTGCATGCCGTCGTTGATGCACAGCACCATCCGCGTGCCCAGCGGCCGGCCGCTTTGGGGCTCGGTATCCACGCGCCGAGGCGCCTGCGTGATCGGAAGATGTGAGATCGCCCGCCCGCCCGAGTCGCACAGCACCACCTTGAGTTGCTGTTGCAGGGTCTTCATGTCGCCGCCGTTGGCTGGATCCGACAGTCCCCCCTCCACCGGCTGCGGACGGAAATACATCCAGAATCGCTGGTCACCGCCCCGGCCGTCGACCGACGGCGTCAGGCTGATGTTCTTAACCGCCACAACCCGGTCGCGGTCCATGTCTTCCTGATACACGCGAATCTGCACCGTCACCGCCGTATCGGTCTTGGACCGCAGACGGATCAGCATCGGCGTCCAGCACTCCGGCCGGTAGTACCCCTGAAAGCCGACGCTCTCGACCTCCCCCTCAGCCTGGCCCCAGACCACGCCCGAGAGGAGAACGCCCAACAGCATGACCCACGCATAGACTCGCATTGATAGTCAAATCTACGCCGTAGCGGCCGCAAAGCAAGATGCCGC
>JBBQTU010000225.1:0-6749 GCA_038213005.1 Tepidisphaerales bacterium
CATCACTGCGTAATCGACCTTATCAGCATCAATGAACTCACAAACACTCCGGAACGATTTACACTCAACTATTTCTATCTCGTCAGAAAAATATTGACGAGCTGCATCTTCGGAATAACCTGCGCACCTTGCCTCTCCGATCGCACGTAAGTCATCGAAGGCACGCGCGGCACGCGGCGTGAGGATGAGAGCGCATCGGCGTGACGAGCAATAGTCGAGAGACCAGTCGGTAGGCCGCCGGCCGACGGGAGTCGGTGCCACTTTCGCGGCCGAACCGAAGCAACTGCAGAGTCACTGCTAGCGGGTTCCGGGTGTTTGTCTGCCGCAATTCGCCCCTGACCGAGGCCGCAAGAAAAACAGAACTCCTGGAAAGACGGCCACGCCCCGACGGATTTCTCCGGCCCCGGCGTGTTGCGGATCGCTCCAAATGCTGTAGATTCAAGTATACCGGAGCCATGGATGGGCTTTAGAGGGACGGTTTCTTGACGAATCGCCGATGGACTACGATTCTGATCCTTTCGGCCGCGATCGCCGCGGCACGGCCCACCTGCGCCGCTCCGGCATCGCCTCCGCTGGTGCGGACCGATGAGGATACCCAAGCGCTGGTGAGCCGTCTGAAGGATCCCGACGCCGCGGTGGCGCAGCGCGAGGAGGCCGCACGCCGGCTCCTGCAACGCCCAGGTGAACCGTCGCTTACTGCGCTGCGGTCGGTCATGGAAGACCCGGCCAACCCGCGAGGCCAATTGGCGGTTGCCCGCGCCATCGCCATGCAGGCCAATCCCGACACGGCACTGGTGGCGCCACTGGAAGGGATGATCGGCGCGGATCGCGCTATGACCGAAGCCGCCATCGACGCTTTGTCGAATTTCAAAGACACCCCCGGCGCACTGCACCTGCTGACCACCCTGGCCGGCGCTCGACAGCAGCGAGAAGCGATACGACTGCTAGCCATACGCGGCATCGCCAATGTGGCGCAGAAGCCGGCGGCCGAGTTCCTCATATCGCTGCTGGCCAGTGAAGACGAAAACCAGCGGATCCACAGCGCCGCGATCGATGCGCTGACGGACATGACCGGGCACACGGAATTCGGTCGCGACCCGCAGCAGTGGCTTCGATGGTGGTCGGCTAACGTCAAGCGATCTGAGAGCGAATGGAAAGCCGAGCTGCTGGCCAACCAGGCCTCACGATTCGCGCAGTTTCGCGGCCAGTATGAGGAGCTGGTGCGCGAGACCGAGTTGCTGCTGACCGAGCGATACCTCGCCGCTGCGGCCGACCAGGGGAAGACAAAAGAAGAGACAGAGGCGAAGGAAAAGAGCCAGGCAGATCTGCTTCTGCGATACCTCGGCTCGGCCAACGCCCAAGTGCGCCGCGTGGGCGCTAAGATCATCCACGATGAGGCGATGGCCGCCCGGCGAGTTCCGCCCGGCGCTCGAGAATATCTGCGCAAAATGATCGCCGACAGCGACCGCGATGTGCGGATCGCGGCGGCGACAGCTCTGCGCGCCATCAACGATCCGCAGGCGCTTGATGCGCTGCTGAAGCAGCTCGCCCTGGAGCAGGATCCGGAAGTCCGCGCCGCCCTGGCGGCGCCGCTGGCCTCCATCGGTGACCTGCGGGCCGTTCCGGCCCTGCGCACGCTGCTGCACGATCCCTACACGACCACGGCGGCGGCCGCGGCCGCGGCGCTCAAGGAACTCGGCCCAATTATCCAGAAGGACGCTCCCCAGACGGCGCAGGAAGTCGCGATGGAACTCAAGGGCACCCTCGAGGACCTGGCGCCTGGGCCGGGCACACTGGCGCTGCGCGAAGCGATCGTCGACGCGATGGTCCCGCTTCGCGAGGCGACACTGATGCCCACGTTCTACCGCCTGCTCCGCGAGACCACTTCAGTGCGGGTGCGCTGGGCCGCCATGCGCGGCGTGGGCGAGATCGGCGATCCGAAGTCGGCCGATACCGTCGCCGGCTACCTTGAGGACCGTGAAAACGGAGTGCGGCTTGAGGCCCTGCGTGCACTGGGCAACCTCAAAGGCGAAAGCCCTTCGCGCGAGGCGCCGGCGGCCGATCACGCGGAAGAAATCTACAAGCGCATGGACCCGACGAAAGAGACCGACCCCAGCGTCCGCGAGGAGGCGTGGATCGTTCTCCAGCCGGCATTCTCGGGGATTGCCACAGAGCAGTTGCCCACATGGGCGGACCGGTTCGAAAAAGATCAGGCCCGCCAGATTGTCGTCCTTCGTGCGATGATCAACCGATACCAGAAGCTCCAAGACGCTGACCAACTGGCGTCGGCACAGCAGCGCCTGGGCGTTGCGCTGATGGAGACCAACCAGCCGGCCGACGCCGCCAAAGCGTTCAAGCCCGCCCTGGACTACTGGCAGGCCAAGAACCCTGAACACATGGTCACCGAGAACCTGATCGACCAATACCTCAAGTCGCTGCTTCGCGGCCGACAGTATGCCGAGGCCGTGAGCCTGTGCGGCGAACTGGTGAAGACCCGCATCTCCTACCAGCAGACGGCCGGGGCCAGCTTCCGCTCGGAAATTGACCGCCTGCGCCAGCTCGGCCGCAATCCGGAAAGCCTGGCCCTGATTGAGCAGATCCGCAAGATGAGCCCCGCGCTGGCGCCGCTCTACCAGGAAGCGATTAACACCATCGAAGTCGAAATCCGCCGCTCGACCACGCAGCCCGCCGTCACCCAGCCCACCACCGGGGCGTAGTTTCGCCGGGCCGCATCAACCGCGCAGCGCCAAGATGGATTTGAACCGCCCTGGCATGGATCATCCAGATTCCAACAGGAATGTTTGCAGCCGACGTACTGGCCGTGATCTGCCGAGGAGGCGTGGGGCGGTCCTGTGCGGGCGGGGACGCCTCGCACTACTACCTCCGTGCCCGCCGCAGTAGTGCGAGGCGTCCTCGCCCGCACACGAACACCTCAAGGCTCCCCCAGCCCGCGCCCCGGCCATGGCCGATACGGATTCCACCAGGAACGGCGTTGACAGCAGCCGACGTACTTGCCGTGATCTGCCGAGGAGGCGTGGGATGGTCCTGTGCGGGCGGGGACGCCGCGCAGTACTACTTCCGCGAACGCGCCTGTTTCGGGTCGAATCCGCATCACGTTTGCTTGCGCCGCCTGGACCGCGGGCCCATCCCGTGCGTGCCAAGATCCAGGAGCACGGCGATGACAAAGATGACGAGGTAAAAGCCGCTCAGGCTGCCCTGCTGGTTGATCGCCAAGGCATATGCCAGCGTCGTCAGCGGCATGAATATGAAGCCCAGAACCGGCCAGAGGGTTGTCTGATAGGCGCGTCCAAGATACCCGCTGAACAGCCAGACGAGCACGATCACCACGCGGGGGAACGAATACGCAAGAATACCCAAGAGACAAGGCATAGCAGATGTTAGGCACCGCGACAAAATAAGTCGACCGATGTTGCTTGACCTTGAGGCCGTGCTCTTCGTTGCTCGCTCGTTACAGATCACTGATATGCTCCTCGCTCGCGCCTCGATCACGCCTTCAATGTCGGCGCAATCTCAGTTACCTTAGGTTGTCGCGATGCCTTAGGCAGCCTCTGCAGGGCCCGCAAGGAGGATTCTTCCTGCTTTGGGAATCTCTGCCGCCGTGACATCCACGCCTCTGGCGTTACACTCCCCACCTCGAAAGGAATCCCTGACCGATGGCGCTGCTTCTGAGTTGTGAAAACCTCTCCCGATCCTTTGGCGCGCGAACGCTCTTTCGCGGCATCAGCCTGTCCATCTCCGAAGGCGAGAAGGTCGGCATGATCGGGCCCAATGGCTCGGGTAAGTCCACCCTCCTCAAGATCCTCGCCGGCCTGGACCACCCCGATGAGGGAGAACTGACCAGCAAACGCCAGCTCCGCCTGGCCTATGTCGCTCAGGAAGATGTCTTCACACCCGGCACCACGGTGCAGCAGGTGCTGGTCGACACCCTCGCGGACAATCATCAGGATGATCACGACCGCCAGACGCAGGCCGCCATTCTGCTGGGCCGACTGGAATTCCCCGACCCGGACAAGCCCGTCAGCCAGCTCTCTGGCGGCTGGAAGAAGCGACTCTCCATCGCACGGGCGCTGATCACCGATCCTGAGCTGCTGCTGCTGGACGAACCCACCAATCATCTGGATCTCGAGGGCATCCTCTGGCTAGAGAAACTGCTGGTCGATGCCCCCTTCTCATTCCTGATGATCAGCCACGATCGCTACATCCTGGAAAACGCTGTCAGTCGGGTGACCGAACTCAGCGGCGCCTATCCCGACGGGTTCCTCAGCATCAGCGGCCCGTACAGCGAATTCCTCCAGCGGCAGGCCGAGTTCATGGAAGGCCAGCAAAGCCAGCAGCAGGCGCTCGCCGGACGGGTGCGCCGCGAACTCGCCTGGTTCCATCGCGGTGCCAAAGCCAGGACCACCAAAGCCAAGGGCCGCATCCAGGAGGCCAAGGGGATGATCCAAGACCTCGCTGAGGTGCAGCTCCGCAATAACCAGAGCGGCACCCTGCAGGTCGATTTCGCCGCCACCGGCCGACAGACACGCAAGCTTATTTCACTCCAGCAGGTCAACAAGAGCCTCGGCGGCCGGTCGCTTTTCTCCGACCTCAATGTCGTCCTGGCGCCGGGGACCAAACTGGGAATCGTCGGCCCCAACGGCAGTGGCAAGACCACCCTCCTGCGCCTCCTGGCCCGCGAGATGGAACCGGATACGGGCCTGATCCGCCGCGCCGATGCCCTGCGGATTGTGCTGTTCCACCAGGACCGCTCGACGCTGAACAAGGATGAAACGCTCCGCAAAGCCCTGGGCGCCATCGGCGACACGGTCATCTACCACGACCAGCCCCTGCATGTCACGAGCTGGGCCAAGAAGTTTCTGTTTCGAACCGAGCAGTTGGACCAGCCGGTCTCGCTGCTCTCTGGCGGCGAGCAGTCCAGGGTGCTGATCGCGCGGATGATGCTGCTCTCGGCCGACGTGCTGGTGCTGGATGAGCCAACCAACGATCTGGATATCCCGTCGCTGGAAGTGCTGGAAGAGAGCATGGACGAGTTCCCCGGCGCCCTGGTGCTGGTGACGCACGACCGGTTCATGATCGGCCGACTTTGTAGCCAGATACTCGGCCTGGACGGCCGCGGCGGCTGGGGCATGTATGCCGACTTCGCCCAGTGGGAATCCGCGTGGCGTCGAGCCCGGCAGAAGCCCGCGAGCGCCCCGGAGACGGCCAGGCCGGAAGCAGTTCGCTCATCGCCGGGGACAAAGCCGCCAGGCGCAAAGAAGCTGAGCTGGAAGGAACAGCGGGAACTGGAGCAGATGGAAGGTAGCGTCCTGGCCGCCGAGGAGGAAGTGACGCGCCTGGAAAAGCAATCCGTCGACCCACAGATCATGGCCGACCACCGCAAGGGCCACGAACACTACGAGCAACTCTCCAAGGCACAGCAACTGGTCCACACCCTCTACGCCCGGTGGCAGGAACTCGAAGCCAGGAAGGGATGATCAGGCCTCGGCCGGCTCGATCGTCACGGTCAGGTCCTTGGACTGGAACTGCTCCTGATACAGCTCGGCCCGTTCGCGATGCGTTGTCAGCAGCAGCGACAGGCCGGACTTGTTGGCCTCTTCCATACGCTGTACCGCCTCGGGTTGCTTCAGGGGTGTCAGTTCCATGATGGTATGAACGACGTAGACGGTATCGTTCTTGTCGTCGTTGTGCAGCAGCACCTTCCACGGTGGCAGTGGCTTGGGCGGCTGCCGCTTGGGAACTGCACGTCGCTTAGGCTCCGCCGTTGCAGCGCCGCCTGCCGTGCCATCCGCATTCTGATCTTTTTCTATAGCCATCACCAACCTCGGAATTGCCATCCATTGCCAACAGCCTGCCATCAATTCCGTATTGTACCGCCAAACGACGATTATGTCCCAGCGGAAAACAGCGCTATCATCCCCTATGAAAGGACGTGCTGTGTGAGAGCCGACTTGACAGGACGCTCGGCCAGCTTGACACTCTCTGACGCAGTGCCTGCCTGCTGCTGTCAGTCCTATGCGGATATATGTTTCTTCCGCCAGCGACGCCCCGACGGCAAAACGAAATGGGAGCTAGATTATGGCCAAGACCCTCGAAGGTAAGCGGATCCTCCTGGTGGACGATGACCCGGATATTATCTCCAGTATTGAAGCTGCATTTGAGCCCACAGGAGCGGCCGTCGAGACGGCCACCAACGGCAACCAGGCCGTCGAGCTCTGCGAGAAGAATGTGCCGGACCTGATGATCCTGGACATGATGCTGCCCGGCCGCAGCGGCTTTCTCGTCCTGGAAAAGGTCAAGGCCCGCAAACCCAAAGGTGCCAAGCCCGTGGTGATCATGATCACCGGCAACCCCGGCGCCCGTCACAAGATGTACGCCGAGAGCCTGGGCGTCGCCGACTACTTCAACAAGCCGGTGAAGATGGACAAGCTGGTCACCACCGCCGAGCGGCTGCTGACCGAGCCGGCCTGAGGCGGCGCAGATCCGCCACAGCACGGCCACGGCATCCCGCATGATGCAGACGTCAACGCACGCCCGCCGCAGTGGCGACGGGCGTGTGTTGTGCTCCGTGACCGCATGGCGGCCATCGCACGGCGATTACGCGTCCAGGCTCAGCCACGCCAGTTCCTGCGGCGTCAGTTGGATATCCAGCGCCCTGAGACTGCTGCGAGTCTCCCAGATGGCGCGCGGGCCGATCAGCGGGAACGTGGGGAACGGCTGACAGAGCACGT
>JBBQTU010000226.1:0-6730 GCA_038213005.1 Tepidisphaerales bacterium
CTATTGGACCTTCAGCATCTTCTCCAGACCAAGGTTGACGTCATCGACGAAGAACAGATGCGCCCCGGTTTCGCGAGCATTTGAGCAAGGAGGCCGTTGCCCTATGAGGCCCGCTCGCCGGGACTCTGGCGAAACCCAACCCTTGGATCGGGCCGGCATTCTACCATCGGGGCTAGAGAACAGGACGCGCAGAGAATCGCTTGGGCCACGGATTGCATCCGGCAGATAAAGTAGCACGAGCCGTCCTCGGCCGTAGCACTGATCGTCAGGCGACAGCCTGTCCTGATTCCTGATTTAGAACGGGAAAGCAAACCAACTCGCGCGTTCTTTTCGGTCTAAGAAGACAGAAGACTTTTTATCCGCCCGGTTGAATAGAGGACAAAGAGGACGCGGATCAACTAGATCGCCCGCTCTGCCGTTGAGCCTATGTGACGGACGCCAAGCCGGCCTTCGCCCACAAGTTGAAAGACAGGATTGGCCGCAAAAAGCACAGAAGGCTCAAAAAAGACCGAGGAGCAACGGACTCCACACGCTGGCTCTCTGTTCTTGTGCTTTTTGTCCTTCTTGTGGCAACTCTTCTTCGTAGCCCCCGCCCCCAGCCAAACCGCTTCCATATTCCTGGTTGTATCCCAGCTCGCCCTCGTGCGTTGCCGCGTTGTTAGGTCTTTTGCGTTTTTCCCACGTTGAAAACGCCTCACGCATATTTCACTTTTCTTGCTCTTCCATAAAGATTCTTTCCCAAATTTCCCAGGACAATCGCAAATCCCCTCCCGACGTTGCGTTTTCAACGCGTTAAAAACGCAACAACACAGGAAAGGTAGAGAGGCACTGCGCCCGCCCCACCGGCCAAGCCATCCAACGTGGATCGCCGCCGGACCCCCGGCCACATCCTCTCACCCAAGGGAGACCGCCATGGAATTCCAGCCCCCCCTCGCCCTCAAGCCCCGCACCACCTTCTACGTCACCCGGGCCGATGAACTCCACAACCTGCCCATCCCCGGCCTCTACGCTTCTCGTTCTTACCTCCCGGCGAAACTCGCGCATCTGACCCCCTCTCCAGCGCGCAACTCCTTATGCCACACGGCGCTCCGCCCCACCCCACCCCCTCCCCAAAAACTCGCGCATCTGCCCCATCCTCCCGCCTGTGCGTCCCGCCCTCTCACCCTCTCGCCCTCCCGCCCCCTCCCATCCTTCGCCCGCCGCATTGTGTCTATCGCCCCGCCTGCTATCCTGTCGCAAACAAAAGAAAGGTGAATCGTCATGCAATCAATGAAGCGAATACTACATCCCGCAATGGTCCTCGTAGTGCTGGGGCTCTGCTCCTGCGCCACCCAGATGGCAACCACGCACCTGGCTCCAGCGCGCGTGTACGACGTCGCCCCGAAGGACATGGTCGCGCTGGTCAAGCAGGCGATCGCGGCCGAGCCACTGAAACTCGGCATCACGAAGGACGAAGGCAGCGTCATCACCACCACCTGGCGCGAAGGCTACCAAGGCAACTTCCACATCACCCGCTACTGGCAGGAGCGGACGCAGTTCCGCATCAGCATCATCCCCGACTGGCAGAACCCCCAGACCCTGTGCCGCGTTGAGGTGAGCGAAGACACCCAGGAGCGCTCCAACCCCCGCGGCGAGTGGCGGCCGAACATCGACACCTACCGCCCCGAGCGCTGCGACGAGGTGGTCGCCCAGATCGAAAAGCAGTTGCCCGCGGGGACGAAGGTCTCAATCGCGGCCGGCCAGCCCGTCAGCGTGGCGCCTGTTGCTACCGCAGTTCCGACAACTCCGGCAATCAATGCGGCCCAGGCGACTCCAGGCACCCCGGCAAGTCCCGCCATCCCGACGGTTGCGGCAGTTCCCGCCGGCTGGCGGAATGGTTCGGCCAGTTTCACCACCACCCTGTCGGTGGCGGACGCCGGACAGCGGATCGAGGCCACCGCCAAGGCGATGCAGCTTGAGGTGAAGCAGTCCAAGCTGACCGCCATCGACGGCACCATGGTCGTCCAGGGCGCTACCGGCCCGGAGATTGGCATCCTCATTCAGGCCGAGACATCAGGAGCCACCCGCGTGACCGTCAGCCAGCTTGGAGGCCAGAGCGCACTGAGCGCCAATCCCCAGTTGGTCTTTACGAAGTTGCAACAGGAACTGACAAAGTAGGCATAGGAAAGGACATCCCATCATGTTCGCTCGCCCGCATCTTCTGACATCCGTTGTCGCCTCGATTCTGGTGATGATCGCTGCGTGTTTCGCGATGGCGCCCGCGACCGCCGCCGCCCAGGGGCCAGCCCAAGCCCTCGCCCCCGCCCCCAAACGTCTGACCATCGGCGTTTCCATCCCCGCCGCCGACCACGGCTGGACCGCCGGCGTCTACTGGTGGGCCAAGCGCGCCGCCGCCCTCTATCCCGACGTCGACTGGAAGATCGTCACCGCGCTCACGCCCGAGAAGCAGATCGCCGATATCGAGGATCTGATGGCCCGCAAGGTGGATGGGCTGGTCATCCTCGCCACCGAAAGCGCCCCGCTGACCCCGATCGCCGAGAAGGCCCACCAGCAGGGCATCTATATCGTCAACGTCGATCGCGGCTTCACCAAGCCCGTCGCCGATGTCTTCATCGAAGGCGATAACAAGTCATTCGGCCGAAAGTCCGCGGAGTTCATGGTCCAGAAACTCGGCGGCAAGGGCAATATCGTCATCCTCGAAGGCATCCCCTGCACCGTGAACACCGACCGCGTCAACGGGTTTATGGAAGTCCTCAAGCAGCACCCGGAGATCAAAATCCTGGGCCAGCAGCCAGGCATGTGGAACCGCGAGAAGGCCCTCGCCGTCATGCAGAACTTCCTGGCTCAGCACAAGAAGATCGACGCCGTCTGGGCTCAGGACGATGACATGGCCCTGGGCATTCTCCAGGCGATCCGCGAGGCCGGCCGCAACGAGCAACTGTTCGTCTTCCCCGGCGCCGGCATGAAGGAAGTCATAAAGATGGTCATGGACAAAGACCCCATGATCCCCGCCGACATCACCTATCCCCCCAGCATGATCGCCACCGGCATGCACCTCTGCATCTCGGCGCTGCGTGATGGCAACCGCAAAGGCATCAGCCAGTTTCTTCCCAAGCACATGATGATCGACGTCGAACTGATCACGCCGGAGAACGCCAAGGACTACTACTTCCCGCAGTCGGTCTATTGATCGCGGCGGGTCCTTTTTCTGAACCGTTCGCCAAAGACTGAACCGGGAGTTGGATTGTGCCCAATGCGTTGATTATCGGATGCCGCGGCATGTTGGCTAACGCCGTCGCTGATGTCCTGGCACGCCGTGGCGTCCACGCTGTCGGTGTGGATCTGCCCGACTGCGACATCACCTGCCCCGATCAGGTCAAGACCGCCTTCGACCGTAGTCAACCGACCGTGGTCTTCAACTGCGCCGCCTACACCCGCGTGGATGCCTGCGAGGATGAAGAACCCAAGGCCGCCGCCATCAACGGCCACGCCGTCGGCCACCTGGCCCGAGCCGCCGCAGCGGCCGGCGCGAAGTTCATCCACATCAGCACCGACTTCGTCTTCGACGGGCAGTCGCAGACGCCCTACAAGCCAGCCGACACGCCCCGCCCGCTGTCAGCCTACGGCCGGACCAAACTGTTGGGTGAAACGCTCCTGCAGGAGGTCAATCCACGCCGCTGGGCGATCTTGCGCACGGCATGGCTCTACGGCCCGCGCGGCGCGAGTTTCCCCCGCACCATGGTCGAACGTGGCCGGGCTCGCCAGCCGCTTCGTGTCGTGAGCGACCAGTGGGGCTGCCCGACCTACACCCAGGATCTCGCCGAGGCAATGGTCGACATCGGCCTGGGCGATGCCGCCGGCATCTTCCACGCCACCAACTCCCAGCCAACCAACTGGTATGATTTCGCCGTCGAGACCCTCCGCCAGTTCGGCATCGATGGCGACCTCGCGCCAACCACCACCGCCGAGTATCTCAAGGCAAGGCCCAAACAAGCCATCCGCCCGATGTACAGCGTCCTGGACTGCTCAACTCTCCACCAAGCCATCGGCCGACCCATGCGCCCCTGGCCGCTGGCTCTCGCGGATTTTGTCCAGGCGGTGACAACCGCCGGCGGTTTCTGAGGCCCCGTCAATGGTGATCTCTGTCATCCTCTGCTCGGTCTTTCTGGGCGACGCGGTCACCTGGTGGCTGGCCGACCGCTGGATCCGCCGCCGCGGCAACGGGCGAGCACTCCGATGGAGTCTCGCCCTCTTCATGGCCCTGATGCTGGGCTACATGGTGACGATGTTCGCAGTGATGGCCCTGCGCGGCCCGGCCGGGCGCAGTGCCATGAGCGTGGTGCCGACAGTGGTAGTCGCCGTGATCTACGTCTGGCACCTCGTCGTGCTGCCACTGACGCTGCTGGCATGGATCATCGGCGGCGCAGCGGCCGGGCTCGCATCCGTGGCAAAACGGCTTCGCCGCGGCGCAGCAGGGACGGCTGGCGCTCCTGGGTCGCACGCGGGCGAAGGACTATCCCGTCGCCAGTTTGTCGCCGCCGTGGCGGTGCTGCCGCCACTACTGGCCATCGGCGCCAGCGGCTATGGACTGATCGAGAGCCGCAAGTTCCGCATCCGCCGACTGACGCTGCCGATCGCGTCACTGCCTCGCGAGCTTGATGGGTTCACGATCGCCCAGATTTCGGACGTCCATGTCGGCCAGTGGACGACCGACGCCTTCCTTCGGGAGGTCACGGATGCCGCCAACGGACTTGGCACCGATCTCACGCTTATGACCGGCGACCTGATCGACTTCGCCATCGCCGACCTGCCCAGAGGCATCGAGATGATGCGCCGACTGCGCGCCCCGCACGGCGTCTATCTCTGCGAGGGCAATCACGACCTGATCGAAGACCCGTCGGCCTTTCGCCGCATGACGCGCGAGGCAGGGCTGAACATGCTCATCGGCCAGCAGACCGTCTTCAATCACAACGGCGCCGCCGTCCAACTACTGGGAATCCCCTGGTCGCGAAGCCCGGCCATGATGCGCATGGAGGTTGAGCGGATCGATCGACTTCGCCGAGCTGATGCGTTTCCAATCCTGCTGGCGCATCACCCGCACGCGTTTGACACCGCCGCCGAGGCCGATTTCCCCCTCACGCTCTCCGGCCACAGCCACGGCGGGCAGCTCATGCTGACCAGACAGTTCGGTGCTGGCGATATCCTGTTTCACTACATCTCGGGCATCTATCGAAAGGGCGACAACCTGCTGGTGGTGTCCAACGGCACAGGCAACTGGCTGCCGCTGCGCATCAACGCCCCGGCCGAGATTCTGCATCTGACGCTGATGCGGTATGATCATTGAGGTGATAGTTCACCCGATTCGCGGAAATGCGTGATTGGCCCTATAATGTTCGTAGGTGGTCATCATGATTCGCGGCTATATAAAAAATGGCGTCGTGGTGCCTGAACAGGGCGCAATCTTGCCCGAGGGCGCGGCGGTAAGTATCGAGGTGGCGTCTCAACCTCCGCAGCGTACGCTGAGCCAGCGTTTCGCCAGCCTCATCGGCTCATGCCCCCATTTGCCCAAAGACATGTCCGAAAACCACGATCACTACGTGCATGGAAGACCACGCCTGTGACCGCCGTCTTTGCCGACAGTTTCTACTTCTTCGCCCTACTGAATCCGGGCGATCCATATCATGTCAATGCTGTTGCCTTTTCCGATCACTATACCGGCGTGATTGTCACGACCGCATGGATACTCACTGAACTGGGCGACGGGCTCTGCCAGCCCAGGAGCCGACCGGCGTTTCTCCGCATCCTGCGGCAGTTCCGCGACGATCCAAGCTGCGTGTTGGTCCCGGCCACGAGCCGCTGGTTTGACCTGGGTGCGCAACTCTACGAGGCGCGAGGGGACAAGGAGTGGTCGCTAACCGACTGCATCTCCTTTGCAGTAATGCGGGAGCATGGACTCGCCGATGCCTTGACCGGTGACAGGCATTTTCAGCAGGCGGGCTTCACGGCGCTACTCCTGTCGCCGCAGCATGACTGATTTATTCTGCATCTGACGCTGATGCGGTATGATCACTGACATGCCCAGCAGCGGGAGAATCCTGATCTTCATCGTCGCGTATCACGCCGCGAAGCATCTTTGCTCCGTGATGGATCGCATTCCTAAGACCCTGATCAACAACCCGCAGATTGAAATTCTCATCATCGACGACGGCTCGGCCGACGAGGGACCGGAACGCGGACGAGCCTGGGCCGAAGCGCACGACGCCAAGAACGTCACAATCCTCCGCAACACGGTGAACCAGGGCTACGGCGGCAACCAGAAGCTGGGCTATCGTATCGCCATCGAGGCAGGGTTTGATTTCGTGATCCTCCTTCACGGCGACGGGCAATACGCCCCGGAATTGCTGCCTCACTTTATCGAGACCTGGGAAAAGACGCAGAGCGATGTGGTGCTGGGTTCACGCATGACCGACCTCAAGTCGGCACGGCAAGGTGGAATGCCCTGGTACAAGATGATCGGCAACCAGGTGCTGACCAGATTCCAGAACGCGGCCACCGGGCGACACCTGTCCGAGTACCACACCGGCTACCGCGCCTACTCGACGGCGTTCCTCCGCAAGGTGCCGTTCGAGATCAACACCAACGAGTTTCACTTTGACACGGAGATACTTCTCCAGGCATTCCACGTCGGCGCGAAGATCGAAGAGTTCGGCATCCCGACCCACTACGGCGG
>JBBQTU010000227.1:0-6724 GCA_038213005.1 Tepidisphaerales bacterium
TGTACGACTGGATCGGCAGGCTGTTCTGCACGAGCATCCGCGCCCGGCTGAACTCGTACGGCGGGTCGGGCTGGCGGAGGATGGCGCGCAGGTTGCCCTTGTCCGGCATGACAATCGCCTTGACCGCACGGGTGGAGAAGACGCTCGCGGCGGGGTCGGCGTCGATCGCCGCGGCGAACGCAGCCAGATGATTGGGATAGACGATGTCGTCGTCGTCGAGGTAACAAACCCAGTCGCTGGCGGCCGCGCGGACGCCGGCGTTCAGGGCGGCGGTCCGGCCGAGCGGTTTGTCATGACGGATGTAGTTGATCCGGAGCGTGGGGAAGCCCGCCAGCAGGGACGGGATATCGGGTCCGCCGTCGTTGACGAGAACGACCTCAAAGTCATTGAAGAGCTGGTTGGCGAGGCTCTGCAGGGCGTTGCGCAGCTCGGCCGGGCGATTCTGGGTGCGGACGATGACGCTGATTCGCGGCTGGGCGGATGCGGATGTCCGCCAGGGGGTCGGCGCCGGCTTCGTGGCCAGGTCGGCCAGGCGGCCGGCGAAGATGCCGGCGTTGCGCACCATCAGGGCGGTGTGGTCGATGCCGCTGGACTTGAAGGTCTCACTTCCGTGATGGAATACGAAGCTCTGCCGCGAGATCGCCAGACGATAGCCGGCGAACCGGGCGTGCATGCAGAAGTCATCATCCTCGTAATTGCCCGGGCCGTAGTCGTTGAGCAATCCTCCCAACTCATCCCACACGCTTCGGCGAATCAGCACACAGAAGAAGACCAGGCGATGCGACACTTGCTCCGTTGGCAGGTGCATGGCACGGAGCTGGTCGGCGGCGGTTTCGGCCTGATCGGCGGTGACCTCCGCCAGTGCATCGAGCTTCTGCGGGCCCTCACCCACATAGTTGGTGGTGGGACTGACCACTGCGAGCTGGTTGTCGGCCTGCAGCAACTCCAGGAGCGGCTCCAGCCAGTGCGAGGTCATGATCAGGTCGTTGTTGGCGACCAGGAGGTACTCACCGCGGGCGCGGGACGCGCCGAGGTTCACACCGCCGGCGAAGCCGAGATTGGTCTGGCTGCGGACCGGTCGGAACTGCGGGTTCTTCCGGGCTTGTTGCCGCAGGTAGACCGGCGTGTCGTCGAGCGAGCCGTTGTCGACGACGATGATCTCGATAAGGGTGCTGCCGCTGTGACGGAGGATGCTTTCCAGGCAGGCTCGGGTGAGCGCCAGGTTGTTATAGACGGGGATGATGATGCTGACGGTGGGGGGTGGGGTGGCCGGCGGCCTTTCAGGACGCAGCAGGCGGGCGGCGGCCTGGCGGCGACGGGCGGCGCGGATGACGCCGGCGATGCCCTCTTTCCTGGCGACGATCCGGACCTGCCTGGCGAGGTAGGCCAGGCCGCTGGTGGGCTCGGGGGATTGAGTGGGCGAGGCAGAGGGAGAAGATGCCGCGATCGCCGGCGTGGTTGGGGTGGCGGCCGGCGGGGTGGGCGCGGGAGCGGGGGTCAGGATCGGTACATCAACAGCCGTCCGGCTCAGAGACGCCACCCCCCTCCCAGCCTCCCCCATGGGGGACGAGTAAGAAGAGGCCATCGCGCCGGTCCTGCCAGTTATTGATGCGCCAGTGCTTAGCAAGGAGGCGATGCGGGGGCCGGACTCCTGGAGCAGTTGCGCGTAGAGGTCCAGCACATCGGGAGGAGCTCCGCCTGCCCGCATGGTGGCGAAGTCGGTGTAGTTATGCCGCAGCCGGGGCGTGACGGCGGCGCAGGCGGCGTCGAGGGTCGAGCCTTCGGCGGGCAGGCCAATCCAGTCGAGCATGCGCGTCAGCTCGGCTCGCGGGTTAGCCAGAACCAGTTCGAAGTGGACCACCAGTCGCGTGGCGGCGTCGGAGGTGTCCAGGAGGCGGCGGTTGTAGGCTTCCCACAGCTTCATGCCGAACAGCAGGCTGCTCTGGTTGCGGTTGTAGAGCGACTGGGCGACCTCCAGCGGGTTGCGGAGACAGATGATCACCTTCAGGCCGGGCAGCAGCGATTGCCAGAAGGGGAGCAGGATACTGCCGCGGGGGTCTTTGAAGGCCCAGATGCGGACGGCCGAGAATTCGCTGATGACCTGACGCGCTTCGGCGGCCAGCGCGGGGTCCGGCGCGGCGGCGGTCTGAATGGGCGGGACGACATCCCAGGCGCCGCCCATGGATTGGAGGAGACGGTCGTTGATGGAGACGATCTTGCAGTGCTCCCAGAAACCTTCGGGATTGTCGGAGGCGGCGGGAATGAGGTCCTGGGGCGCACCGAGCCAGACGCCGGCGCGATGCAGCATCTGCGCGATCATCGAGGTTCCGGAGCGGTGCATTCCCGCGATACAGACGGCCATGCTCGGGATGTTAAACCGATGATTGCGCAAATGCCACGGTGTGAGGCACCACGACAGAACAGGGTGACCGATCTTGCTTGATCTTGAGGACGTGCTCTTCGTTGCTCGCTCGTTACAGATTACGAATATGCTCCTCACTCGCGCCTCGATCACGACCTCAATCTCGGCGCAATCTCAGTCACCCTGTTCTGTCGTGGTGCCTTACGTAGAATGGCGCGATCGTATGAGACAACGGGTGATGCTTGATCCTCCGACGCTGCTGAAGGCCTACTCGCAAGGGGTCTTCCCGATGGCCGATGCGGATGGGTCGATCGGGTGGTACACGGCCGACCCGCGCGGGGTGATGCCGCTGGAGGGGTTTTGCCCGAGCCGGTCGTTGCGGGCGGCGGTGCGACAGGAGCGGTTTGACGTTCGCTTCAACAGCGCCTTTGAGGCCACGATGCGGGCGTGTATGGAAACGCGGGCGGAGAAGACGTGGATCAACCAGGAGCTGATCGACGCGTATCGGGGCCTGCATCGGCTGGGGTTTGCCCATAGCGTGGAGTCATGGGCGGGGGGCGAACTCACCGGGGGACTGTACGGGGTGTCGCTGGGCGGGGCGTTCTTTGGAGAGAGCATGTTTCACCGGAAGACCGACGCGAGCAAGGTGGCGTTGTATCACCTGGTGGATCGCCTGCGCGAGCGAGGGTTTGAGCTGCTGGACACGCAGGCGGTGACGCCGCACCTGCAAAGCCTGGGCGGGATTGAGATGCCGGCCAGGGAATATCTGCGTCGGCTGGCGAAGGCGATTCAGAAGGATTGCCGGTTTGAGTGAGGCGCTGCGGGTGGGCGGCCGGCGCGAGCTGCGGCAGAGCCAAAGGGAGCGAGGCGTGCCGGGCGGCTAGCCGGGGATTTGGGTGAGGCAATGGCAGTGGCTAACCCGACGGCTGACGCCGGCGGCTCCTTGTTTGGCTCAGTCGAGGCTGAATCGTTTTCACATTGGCTCGAAAGTTGACGGGGGCTTGGTATACTGCGCTGCCCGTGACGGGGGTGAACGGC
The DNA here is from genome assembly GCA_038213005.1 of Tepidisphaerales bacterium. Lineage (GTDB taxonomy): Bacteria > Planctomycetota > Phycisphaerae > Tepidisphaerales > Tepidisphaeraceae > JBBQTU01. The sequence goes on from JBBQTU010000227.1 coordinate 3,401, forward strand.
TAATCATGCTTTCGTTTTTCAGACGATTTTTCGCGGTGGATCCTGACGACGTGGTCGCCTTCTCGATGACCGAGGGCGACCGGCTGGACAACGCGCCGGGCTCGTATGCCGACGCAGTGGCCGGGGCCGCGAACGATCGCCAGCATCGGCCACACTTCCTGCAGTTGATGATTGAGCACGGGATCTGGGCGATTGTCCGGCTGGACGAAAGCCAGAACGAACGGGACGTGCATTTTCTGCAGTATGAGGACGGTCCATCGCGAATCCTGCCGATCTTCTCGTCGTCGGAACACGCCTCGGCATTCATTCACAGCACCGAGTTTTCCGAACTGCTGCCGTTGCAATGCATTCACGTGCCGGCCGACTTCCTGGTGATGAACGACCTGAGCGACCTGCGGGTGATCATGAACCCCAAGGCGTCGACGACGACCGAAATCGGGTACACCGACCTGGCGACGCTGCGGAACTACATGCATCAGCAATTTTAGTGCCATCGCAGAGTCCTGCGACCCTCACCCTGGCACTCCTCCACTGGGAGGGAAACTCGAATCTCGAAAGAATTATGAATGATGAAAGCGGATCAGCACATCCAAAAACATAGTCCCTCTACTATCTGGGTGGTTTGGAGGGGGTGTGAAAATGGCAAGTGTTGGATTGGCATGGGGTTAAGAATCTTCAAGAATCTTTCTGGATTTTTTTGAGCGGGATTTCAATGGAAAAGGCGAGTTTTGGGATTTGTGGCGCATACTTGCCGTCGGCGGGGTAGATGTCGAATTCCGAGTCCTTCACGCCGTGCAGCAGCATGTTCATGCGGCAGCGATTGCAGGGCGAACATACAGCCGCTACTCACTCGCGAGCCCCTCAAAAGTCCGTTGAAAATCCTCTTCTGTCAGTGCCGTGTCGAACAATCCGACATCCAGCCCCGTGTGTCGGCTAACCCCCATGTAACGCAAGCTGGCGTCTTCATATCGGCGGAACTTCCACACCGCGTCGTTCATCAGTGCACTGTTGAACACGCCGAGGCTCACTAATCGCTCGAAATCCGCCGTCGTCAGCCCAGTAACTCGCTTGAACAGCTTTGGCTCCAGTTTCGTGATGACGTCCTTTAGTCTCTGCTCCCGAAAGTCGGTCAGATACATGAACACCGGCACGCGAGCCGCGAATTTGATCAGCTTTTCCTGCACCTGTTTGCGCAGGCTTTTCCGTTCCTTCTCAGCTTCGGTCAGTTCCCTTTTCTCTTTCGCGTTTGGCTCCTCGCCTTCGCCCGCCTTGCGTTTGGCGTCCTTGATTTGCTCCGAGCGGTTGATGATCATTTCCAGGTCGGCGTTGAGGTTGCGAAAACCTTCTATCGCTTCCAGCGCCGCCATCGCTGCCGGGTCGTTCATCAGCCGGGTCAGTGTGCTGTCGTCCACGTTCACCAGCAGTACGCTTTCCCACCGTTTGGCGAGCAGCGTCGCGCTCGTGCCGGCCGTGGCGATGTCCAAAATCGCCTCGGCGTCCAGTTGGCGCATGGCGCTGCCGTCGTAGGCCAGAACCGGCAAGAATCCCACCAGTTCCGCCACCCGCTGTTCGGGCGTGGTGTCGTCGGTCGCCAGTCTCGACCCGTAGTCGGCGATCTGCCGGAGCGCCCGATTGGGCGCGAAGTCGAAGACGTAACACTCCGGCTTAACGACCACTTCATTGCCTGCCTCGTCCGACACCGTCCACGGCGACTGCACGCGGAACGCCGATTGGAAATATGTCTCTGGGCTGCTGCACTTGCGGAGCATCAACATCCCCGCCCACGGGCGCACGGTCACGCCGGTGGTGAGCTTCCCGCATGACAGCGTGATCGATTTACTCGACAGCGGTTCCTCCATCGCCTCCAGCACCGGCGGCAGCGCTGCCGCGCCAATGCCCGCGATGGCGCCTGCCGCTACCACCACGTTGTAATCGTGATAGAACGTGTTGTTCCTGGCCTTCAGCAAGTTCGCCATCGCGTGACAGGATGCCACGCTTGGCAGGAACCAGAACGAGTGCTGCAACACGCCTAAAAGCCTCGAATCACCGAAGGGCAACGGCGGCTTGTCCTTCCCCAGCTTCAAATCGTCCACCGTGGTCCCGCGGTACGCGCCGCGGATTAAGTCCAGCCACTTCTGCACTTCATCTATGTGCTCGAATTTCGCATCTTCGCCGTCCCCTTCGGCCATGAAGAACTCATTCAGATCAAACTCGTTGAACTCTCCGTCTTCCGCCACCTGGCGGATATCGTCCGGCAGCGTGTAGGTCATCAAAACCAGCCTCGGCAACGATGCGTACGGATTCGGCCCCGGTCCTTTCCAATCGCGTTTCGCCCGCTGCTCGTCGCTGTAGGTCCAGTTGTAGATCTGCTCCTCGATGAACTCGCCCGACGCCAGCGCCCGGAACGGCGTGCCCGACAAGTACAGATAGTGCCCCGTCTTAATGGGCAGGATCGACTCGTCAAACGCCTGCTCCTCCTTGCTCACCTCCGCATCCACTTCCCCGGCGTCTTCCTCGTCCGCCCCGAACAAGCCTTTGGCGTTCTCTCGCCACGCGCCGTAGTGATACTCATCCAAAATGACGCAGTCCCACTCTGTTTCGTGGACCCACTCGTTACGCGGCTTGATTGCGCCCGATGCAGTGCGCTGCAAATAGTCCTGAAAGCTTCCGAAACAGACGATCGGTCTCTTCTTGTTCGCCGTTTCGTATGTCAATTCCCCGTCCCGCGAGATGAACTGCCACCCCTCGAAGTCGATGTGCCGCAATAGGTCTTCCGACCACGCGTAGACCACCGCCGGCTTGAACGTCAGCACCAGCACCTTGGTCCAGCCCATCTCCTTCGCCAACTGGTACGAGGCAAAAGTCTTGCCGAAACGCATCTTCGCGTTCCACAAGAAGTGCGGCGTGTGGCCCGGCTGTTCGGTTTTGGCCTTGCTGAAATACTCGGCCGTCCGCTGCACCGCTTCGCGCTGCTCGGGGCGCAGGCCGAAGCTCAGCGTGCGGTCTTCGATGTTGGCCGTCCGCTCGCGCACGGCGACGACCGCCGCCCGCACTTGCTGCACGGTACACTTGAACCACTCGTTCGTGGGGTTCTTGATTCCCTTGACCCGCAAATGCCGGTGTACGTCCCAGTCGGTAAAGGCGGACCCGTCGGCCCGCATCGCGGGCTCGATCAACTCGATGCGGTAGGGCATCATTCCGGGCGGAAACTGCTCCGCGATCCGATCGGCGGCGACCCGTTCGGTGTAGCCGACCTTCAGCAGCCCCGCATGATCCGGGTGGGTACTGGCGTAGGCATAAATCGTCGGCGAGGCGAGGGGTCGC
>JBBQTU010000228.1:0-6642 GCA_038213005.1 Tepidisphaerales bacterium
CCTCACCCGCCATCAACCCGCAGCGCCCGCGCCAGTCTCTCGCCCGGCCGCCGATGTCTCGGGTTTCGATATTCACCCTCTCGTCGTTTCTCCCGTTGTTTCGAGTTTCGATATTCGCATTTCGGATTTCCCGCTCCGGCGTTTCCGGCCGGCCGGTGTGGTACGATGGGCTGCGGCTATGGTTTCACGCATGCAGCAGAGCGACGGCGGAAAGCGGTCTCCCTTTAAGACGCGGGCCCGCGCGCCCCAGGTGCGGGCCTTCCTGGTTTACCTCGCCACCGAGCGCGGGCTGGTTGCCAATTCGCTCAATGCCTATCGCCGCGACCTGGAGAGCGCCGAGGACTATCTTGAGGGCCACGGCAGTTCGCTGCTCAAGGCCGATGCCCTGGACTGGCGCAGTTACCTGCAGCAGCAGACGCTGGACCACAAGAGCACCCATACCCTGGCCCGGCGGCTGGCGTGTATCCGGGCATTCCTGCAATACCTGCAGATCGGCGGGCACGACACCGATAGCATCCTTCAGCAGCTTGACGCGCCCAAGCCCGAGCGGCCGCTGCCCCACGTCCTGGGCCATGACCAGATCAACCGACTGATCTCCGCACCCGATCCGGCCTCGCCGTTTTTCTTCCGCGATGTGGCGATCCTGGAACTGCTGTATGCCGCCGGGCTGCGCGCCACTGAACTGTGCGACCTGACGCTGACGGACCTGAACCTGAACCTCGGCTGCGTCCGTGTGCTGGGCAAACGATCCAAGCAGCGGGTGGTGCCCATCGGCCAGGCGGCGATGGAGGCAATCGAGAACTACCTGAATAACACCCGCCGGGGGCTGGACCTCCACGGAGTGTCCAACGTATTCCTCTCGCGAACGGGTAAGCCGCTGGAGCGGGTGGCGCTCTGGAAGATCATCCGCCGCCACGCGATCGCCAGCGGCGTGGCGGCCGAGGTCCATCCGCACGTGCTGCGGCACTGCTTCGCCAGCCATCTGCTCAGCGGCGGGGCCGACCTGCGTCTGGTGCAGGAACTGCTTGGGCACAGCAATGTGGTCACCACGCAGATCTACACGCATGTCGACCAGGTGCGCCTCAAGGACGTGCACAAGAAGTTTCATCCGCGGGCATAACCCTTTGCCTTTTCCACGTGTTCGTCGTTCAATCTGGAGTATGGGAACTGTGGCGTTCTGCCTGGCCAACATCGTCGACACGATGACCTCTTCAGGATCGGTCGCGATCCTGTCGCTCACGGTGTCGTGCGCACTACTTAGCCTGGTGGTGGTCTGGCGCCGATGGGCGTTCCTCGGCGAAGGCATCGCCCATGCCGGATTCGGCGGCGCGGGCACGGCCTGGCTGCTGGCGTGCGTGCTGCCGTGGCTCGACCAGCCGGGCTATATCATGCTGGCGATCACGCTGTTCTGTTTCGTCACGGCGATCGTGATCGGCATCGTGCATCGCGATGAGACGGTGCATTCCGAAACGGCGATCGGCATATTCCTGGTCGCGTCGCTGGCATGGGGATTCGTCGGCCAGCAGGCGTATTTTGCCAAATACGCCAGATCCCCCGCCGGCTTCCAGGCGCTGCTCTTCGGCCACACCGAATTGCTGGGTTCCAGCCATGCGCACCTCTGCGTGGCCATGGCGTGTGTGTGTGTTGTGCTCATGACAGTTCTTCGCAAAGAGATTCTCGCGTGGTGTCTGGAGCCGACGCTGGCCCAGGTCAGCGGCGTGCGTGCGGGGTTCATCCACTATCTCATGATCCTGCTGATCGCCGCCTCCGTTGTGCTGGGCGTGCAACTGGTCGGTAGCGTATTGATGACGGCCCTCTTGATCCTGCCGGGGGCGACCGCCATGCTGTTTGCCCGCCGACTGGGCCCGGCCGTCGCCTGGACGCTGGCGATCGGCCTGGCTGGGGCGGCCATCGGACTGGCGACCCACGGCACCTGGCCGCTGGTCTGGCAAGGCCCGGCCGTCGTCCTCAGCCTCGTGATCATCTTCCTCGTGGTCTTCACCGTCCGCCGCGTAACTGGACCCTGACCTGCGATCCGGTGGCCGCCGGCCTGCCGTACGGGGGTGCAGGACACTGAGGGCGATTTGGAGTGCTGCGAGCTTCTCGCAGCTTTTACGAGCCGACCTTGTCGGCGGGAAGAATACAGATCGGCTCCTTGTGGCAAGCAGTTAGTGACGATGCATGTCCTACTCTGCTCACCGCCCTCCCGGCGAGAAGCTCGCCTCGGTAAAGCGGTAAGAAGCTTACCGCAGTCCAGAAATCCTCCGCCGCAGGTGTCCTGCACCCGCCGTACGGATTCAGATGCTCGCGCCCCTGCCGCTGGGGGGTGTTTGGTCTTACAATCTAATCATGGACGCCAACCAACTTCGCGAACTTCTCTCGGCCGTGCAGGGTGGAACCGCTTCGGTGGATGATGCCGTCGAGCGACTGCGACGGCTGCCCTTTGAGCAGCTCCCTTTCGCCACACTGGACCACCATCGCGGCATCCGCTGCGGCCATCCCGAAGTGATCTTCTGCCCCGGCAAGACCGTGCAGCAGGTGCTGGGGATCGCCCAGCGTCTGGCCGCCACCGGGGGTCGCGTGCTGGCCACCCGAGCCAGCGATGATCAACTCTCGGCGGTCGGGGCGCAGTTTCCCAATGCGGTGATCAACCGCCAGGCACGGGCCGTGATGCTCAATGAGCCGCAGCCACCTGAGGAACCCAAGGACGATGAACTGGCGGTGGTGGTGATCTCGGCCGGCACCGCCGACATTCCCGTCGCCGAAGAGGCGCTGTTCACCCTGCGGGCGATGCAGATACCGGCGATCCGCATCCTGGATGTGGGCGTCTCGGGCCTGCACCGGCTGCTGAGCCATCTGCCTGCCCTGCAGCGGGCGTGTGCGATCGTGGTGACCGCCGGCATGGAAGGCGCGCTGCCCAGCGTCGTTGGCGGGCTGGTGGCCTGCCCGGTGTTCGCCGTGCCCACCAGCGTGGGTTACGGCGCGAGCTTCGGCGGCCTTGCGGCCCTCTTGGGAATGCTCAATAGCTGCGCGGCCAACGTCTCGGTGGTCAACATCGACAACGGCTTCGGCGCAGCATTCTCGGCCGGCATGGTCTACAAACAGGCAACGCGAACGGTCGCCGCGGAGAAATAATGGCTCAAGACAATCCCGCCGAGCTTCCTCAACTGCCCAGCCGCCCCGCCGAGGGGCACAAGGGAACGTTTGGCCGACTGATGATCCTCGCCGGGTCTGAAGGGATGATCGGCGCCCCGGCCTTCGCCGGACTGTCGGCCTTGCGCAGCGGCTGCGGGCTGGTCTACATCGCCACCGCGCAGGCCGCCCTGCCGACGGTGCTTTGCATCGCCCCGGAACTGGTCGGCGTCCCCCTTCGCTTGCCCCGGCAGGATCGGCGATTCCGGCAACTCACCGAGTCGGCCGACGCGCTGGTGATCGGCCCGGGCATGGGCCTGGGCGAGGAGGCCGAACAGCGACTGTCCTGGCTGGTGACCCTCACCAAGCCAGCGGTCGTCGACGCCGACGCGCTGACTCTGCTCGCACAGGGCCGGATCGCCAAAGACTCGATCAAACTGCGCGGCGTCTTTACACCCCACCCGGGCGAGATGATGCGCCTGGCGAGTTGGCTGAAGCTGGACGATGTGCCGCTGGATGGCCAGGCCCGCATCACGATGGCCGCCGCCGCAGCTTTGGCACTGGGCCAGGTGGTGGTTCTCAAGGGCCATCGCACGGTGATCAGCGACGGACACCGCCATCGCATCAACCAGACCGGCGATTCCTCGCTGGCCAAGGCCGGCACGGGAGACGTCCTCAGTGGCCTGATCGGCTCGCTGCTCGCCCAGGGCATGGAGCCGTTCGACGCGGCCAGCCTCGGCGTCCACCTTCACGGCCGAGCGGGCGAACTGGCCGGGCAGCGCCTGGGCGTCCGCAGCGTCTTGGCCAGGGACGTGATCGACTCGCTCCCCGAGGCCCTCAAGGAATTCCCGGCCCTCGCCATCTCCGGGTAACGACGCACCGGGGCAGGTCAGAACAGCAACCGTCGTAAGCCGGCGGTCTGCGCCGCCGACCCAGCGCGACAGCCGGTGTGCCCATCCATTGTGCTCCAGCTTTGCCAACGGCCGCTCCCGCCTTATTATCTTGTGAGCCTTATGCTCAAGAACAAAGCCTTCTACTGCTGGTTGGTGGTCTATCTCTTCGTCGTCGGCTGCGTGGTCTGGCCGGACGGGCGCAGCTCGATGCGCACGGCTTACGCCGAATCCACCAGCCCGGCCAGCGCCAGTACGCACGTCTCCACCGCCGAGATGCCCTACCGCGGCGTCGCCATTCAGATCCAGCGCATGGACTGGATGGACCGCTACAAGCAGTGCATCGACGAGATCGCCGGCCTGGGCGCTGACACCGTCTCCCTGGTCATCGACACTCGCATGGAAAACGGCACCTCCAGCCGCATCTGGCTGGACATGCGCATGGCCCCCACGCCCGACCAGCTTGGCGGCCTGATTGACCATGCCAAGAGCAAAGGGCTTCGCGTGATGCTCATGCCCATCGTCCTGCTGGACAACCCTGAACACAACGAATGGCGGGGCACCATCGAGCCCAAGAACTGGAGCAGTTGGTTCGACAGCTATCGCGGCATGATGAACCATTTCTCCTGGATCGCCCAGGCCCACAACGTCGACATCCTGGTCGTCGGCTCCGAACTGGTCAGCACCGAAGCCAAGCTCGACGAGTGGACCCGCACCATCAAGGAAATCCGGGAGGTCTTCAAGGGCAAGCTCACCTACTCCTCCAACTGGGATCATTATGTGGGCATCGGTTTCTGGAATCAGCTCGACCTGATCGGCATGAACAGCTACTGGAAGCTCGGCGACAACTCGTCCGCCACCGTCGCTCAGATCAGGCAGAAGTGGCAGGAAATCCAGACCGATCTTCTGAAGTTCCGCAAGAAGGTCGGCAAGCCCCTGCTGTTCACCGAAGTCGGCTGGTGCAGTCTCGACAACGCCGCCCACGAGCCCTGGGATTACACCAAGGTCTCCGAGTCGATCAACCTCGACATCCAGAAGAAACTCTACGAAGGTTTTTTCCAGAGCTGGTACGGCAACCCCGATCTCGGCGGTTTTGTGATCTGGGAATGGCCGCCGGACCAGGGCGGGCCCTCGCACAAGGGCTACATCCCCAAAGGAAAGCCCGCCGAAAAGGTTCTGCGCCAGTGGCTTGCCAAGCCCAAATGGCCGGTCCAGTAAGCGAATCCCGGTTGTCCGCCCGCCCTGATGCGGTCTATACTCATTACGGGGGGACCGACATGAGCGATCTAGACACTACGCCCAAACCACGCGAGATCCTCGTTGTGGACGATAACGTCAACGTCTCCCGGGCGATGGGCGACCTGCTGTTTCGCGCCGGCTTCGCGCCCACCGTCTGCACCAAGGGCGCTGACGCCATGGAGTACCTCTCCCATGGTCCCCCGGCCGGCGCGATCATCGACATCCACCTCCCCGACATCTCGGGGCTGGTAATCTCCCAATACCTCCGCGAGAAATACGGCCCCGAGATCCCCATTATTGTCGTCTCTGGCGACACCTCCATGGACAACCTCAACGCACTGCCCGACGTGGGTGCCACCTACTTCTACTCCAAGCCCGTCCGCGGCTCGGCCCTGGTCGACCGCATCCGTGAACTGACCTCCGCCAGCCCCGCCACCGGCGAACCCAAACCTTTGTAGCGGCAGGTGCTACCTCGGGGAGATCAACGACTCGCAGGAACCCGCATTGCAGCGAACCCTGTTGGTCTTCGATGAAGACGCCGGCCAGTCACGGCTGTTGTCGCTGTTTCCCGATGATCGCAACATCTGACGTGCCCACCAAAGTATTGTGTGATCTGGATTGCAATTTGCTGGGGGGGTAAATTCATTGCCATCTTTCGGCAAGGGCGGATGGTCTTCTCGGGCTGGCTGCGCCAGCGATTATGCCAACCGCCCGGTGAACTATGTGAGTTTCGGCGACTCGATGCGCTTCACCAACTGGCTGCACAATGACCAGCCCTCTACTGGTGTACAGAACGCCAGCACCACGGAAGATGGGACGTACTTCATCAACGGCAAAACCAGCGACTCGGACCTGCAGACCGTCAGCCGCAAGACCACCGGCGCAACCTGGGCGGTGACCAGCGAGGATGAGTGGTACAAGGCGGCGTATTACAACCCGGCCAGCAACAGCTACTACCTGTATCCTACCCGGAGCGACACGGCTCCGGGGAATGACATGACGGATGTGTCGCACAACAACGCCAATATTTACACCGACGGAACAAACTACCCCATCGACTCCGGCAAGTACACAACGGTGGGCGGCCAGTTTGCGAACTCCACCAGCCCCTACGACACGTTTGACCAGGGCGGCAACGTCTCGGAGTGGAACGAGGCGATTGTCTACGGTTCGAATCGCGGGCTTCGGGGCGGGTCGTTCTACGACCACGACAACGACCTGAGGTCCGCCGCACGCTACGACTGTCCAGCGACAATTAAAATCCGCCAGTGACGACAATTAGAATCCGCCAGTTGAACTGGGATTCGACGACGATGTTTTGGACTCAAACAAAGGGAGTTCAGGGCATGGTGACAGATCGCCAGGTGAGGAGACTTATGTC
>JBBQTU010000229.1:0-6639 GCA_038213005.1 Tepidisphaerales bacterium
GTGCCCGTATAACCTTCGTGCAGGTCGAGCGTGGTCTGCCTCAGCGCATCGCCGTGGCCTAGCCTGAGCGTTCCGTTGTTGATGCGTACGAACCCTGTCGGCAGTGCGTAGGCGGCGTTCAGCGTCAGCGAGCTTGCGCCCACCTTGATGATATTGCCTGCGCCGCCGATCGGGTTGGCGAAGACCACCTGGTTCGTCGCGTTCTGTAGTGTGGCAGTGACGTTCAGCGGGATGGGCTGAATTCGGTCAGAGAGGTCGAGATTTGTGCCGTTCCAGTTGAGCGTGGAGGTCCCATCGAAGGTAATGTTCCCAGTGGTGTTTAGCCCGCCACTGGTGAACGACACCTTGCCCTCGTGCAGTGTTGTGCCGCCTGAGTAGGTGTTGGTCCCCAAAAGGCTCAGCGCGCCAGGACCGGCCTTGTATAGTCCAGTGGTCCCTCCGCCGGTGACGGTATTGGACAGGACAAGGGAGTCCGTGCCGCCGGACACGGTCAGTGTGCGGCCAGTGGCGCCGAAGTTCAGCGTTACGGGATTGGTGGTGTTGCCAAGGGTGACAGTGCGGGCGCTAGCCGACCCGCCGAAATCGCCTATCACGTCGCCGGCGAGCGTTAGTGTGCGCGTGGTGGACGAGTTGGACAGGATTGTCAGATCGAAGTTGTTGTTGTAACCCAGGTTCAGCCCGGAGGCAGTGGTAGTGCGGTTTGACGAGAGGTAGAGGGTGGTGTTGGCGGTAAAATCGACGTTGGCAAAGGAGTCGTCGATGACCCCGCCAATCCAGTTGGCGGGATTATTGTAGTCGTGAAATTGGTCGTGTGTGTCGCCCGAAGTGGCACCGCTACCGCCCCAACTGAAGAGCACGCGGCCCTCCAATGGTTCAAGGGCGGAAGAGCGATGCGGGCGACTTATGGCGTCGGGGCTGCGCGAACCCTTGCTCGGCCGCCTTGCACCCCAGATGGACTGAAGGACATTCTCGACGGCCGCACCCAAAACGCCACGACGCTGCGACTTGCTCATGTCGCTTCCCTTCTTCCCTGTTGCCGAGGCGGTGAGAGGATCCCCGCCCGGCAGAACACGCTGCGATAGCTCGATGCAGCCGACCGGCCCCGCTACCTATTGGACCCGGTCACCCTTGACACAAGTACGCGACATTCTAGCAGGCCCATCTGTATACGCAACTATTATTTTTGATACGTGAATTCACTCTCGCACCCGCCATGTCTTTTGTCGCAACGAATATGATTCCCGTCTTTATTGAGGGGCAGTTGTTGAAAGGGAGGCAAAGTGAAGGGACCTCCCACATTTCGTGGCGAGCGACTCCGGGGGGGGGCGGCCGCTGGTAGCTTTGGCCGTAACGATGGTGACAGATTCCCATTGCAGCGGGCACGCCCGCCACCCCGTTGGATCACCCTTCGTGCATGGCAATGCCGTCGGCGGTGACCAGCAGGAGGCGGTCGGTGATCTGGTGCGGCATCTGGCGGAAATCTGTTTGAATCTGCTGCTTCAGCCGCTCGACCATTTCCTCGTCGTTGCGGAAGCAGATCAGGATGTCGCGATTGGGGACACCCGCCAGGAACGGGCTGCCCAGGTAGCCTTTGAGCCGGTCATTCAGCGACGGCAGCAGCAGCCGGCTGGCATCGTAACCGTCCATCGTCTGAAAGATGACCAGGTTCACCTTGCCGTCTTCATCCTGGGCGGCCTGGGCGTTGATGGCCTCGGACTGGCGCACCAGGTTCTCGATCGCGACCTCATGCAGGTCATCAATGGAAATCTTCCACTTGGCCAGCACGGCCTCGGGGATGTAGGCGATGGTGCGGTCGTTATCGACGGCGTATGCGACGTACAGGTCATCCAGCAGCGGCTGCGTGACCATGCTCCCGCTGTGCAGGTCGGACAGATTGCTGGAAAGCACCATCGGCATGATGCGATCTTTCAGTTCCTCAAAGCTCTTGGCATGGTCGGGTGTGCCTTCGGCCGCGCGGAGCAGTTCGACCACCCAGCGATTGATGTGGCGGTCGAGTTGCTCAGGCCGCAGTGCGGTGATCCGATAGATATTCTCAAGCGAGGCGACATTGCCGTTAACGCTGACGGAGAACGGCTGTTCGCCTATTTTGGCCAATTTCACCAACGGAAACTTCTGTTTCACGTGGGTAAACAACAGGTCAACGAATTGCTCCCGGGTCATCGCTTCCATATCCTGACTATACTCCCCGTTTGGGCGATTTGGTATTCAGCGGGGTCAAGGAGTGAATTTTCGTGTCAAGGACGATCAAAGTTGGAATTATCGGGGCCGGTTGGCCAGGGCAGAGCCACGCAAAAGCTTACATGCTAGCCGGCGGATTTGAGATCAAGGCAGTGGCCGACCTCATTCCAGAACGGCGCAAGGCGATGCTGGATGAGTTCAAGGAAGCGCGGGAGTTCGCCCAGGCGGACGAGATGCTCGCCGACGCCCAGATCGACGCCGTGAGCGTGTGTCTGCCGACCCATCTGCATGCCGATACGGTTGTGGCAGCGCTGAAGGCAGGCAAGCACGTTCTCTGCGAGACGCCGCCAGCGCTGGAGCCCAAGCAGGTTGGGCAGATGGGCCGGGCGGCCGAGAAAGCAGGCAAAGTATTGCTGTTCGGCATGCAGCGCCGGTTCGGCCTGCATGAACAGGCAGCGCGCGTCGCCGCCGGCAAGGGATTCTTAGGCGAGATCTACCAGATTCGCGCAACCTGGATGCGCACGCGCGCGATCCCGATCGGCACGGGCTGGTATACCAACCGCGCCGAGTCTGGCGGCGGAGCGATGGCCGACCTTGGGCTTCAGATGCTCGACCTGGCTTGGGCGATCATGGGCGAAGCCAAGCCGCTGAGCGTCTACGCAACCTGCCAGCGCCGGCTCGGTGCTGGGATCGTGGCACCGCGGGCCTTTGACGTGGATGAAGCCACCAGCGCCCTGCTGCGGTTTGAAGGGGACAAGGTCATCGAACTCGGAGCGAGCTGGGCGATCAACCAGCCGCCTCAGCAGCAGGGAACCGTCTGCCGCATTTGCGGCACTCAGGGAGCGATGGAGGTTTACACGCCGGCCGGGGCGGTGCTCTATCGCGACTTCACGCCGGACGGCGAATGCAAGCAGATCGAGCTCAAAGGCCCAAAGGTCATCGGGTATCACGCGATGATGAAGCACTTCAAGGACTGCATCGCCGGCAAGAGCAAGCCCCAGATCGGCGCTGAGCGGGCCCAGACGCTGATGGAGATCCTGCACGCGATCTACAAGAGCCATGAGACCGGCAAGAGCGTCAGCCTGGCATAGCACGCGCGTGAGAGTTCATGGCGCTGGCGTTGTTGCCATTGCCTGGCCGATGGCTTTGGGCACGTAGTTGCCTGTTGAGACGATGGTCTTGAGTGCTTCTTCGGGTGACAGGTTCACAAAGCGCACAGACGCGATGGGCACAAAGTAGAGCCGGCCGGAGATGGGATTCGGCGAGTTCGGGACCAGCACGCAGCAGATGTCATCCGACGCAGGGATCGGCTGCCCGCTGGTGAACCCCAGCATGTGGATGCCGCCGGGAACCAGTGGCACCAGCACCACGCGGGAATACATCCCCTCTTTGCCGCCGGGCGTCAGGGAGACCTGTTTCCACGCCTCGTAGAACGGCTTGACCACGGGCATCCGCGACAGCAGCATGTCCAGCAGCGAGAGGACATACTGCCCCAGGAAACTGCTGACGATCATGCCCAGGGCGTAGATCGCGACGACCGAGACGACGATGCCGATGAAGGGGATGTCGCGACCGAAGATAGCCTTGGAAAGCGGCGTCGTCGTCAGGTCGATCCACCAGACGATAAAGACGGTGACGGCCAGCGGGACGGCGGCAAAGATGCCGGCGAGAAAAGTATTACGCAGATGAGAGTTCACTTTGGACATAATCGGCCGGCGCGGGGATGCTCGACTGGATCCGCGCCGATGCAATAGCGTAAAGGGAGCGAAGCACCGGGGCAAACCGCCCGCCATGCGCCGGCATGCTCCGGCCGCCACGGGCTGCTGCAGTGCCAGTCTTGGGTGAGAGAACTTGGAGGATGGGATGGTTGTGTGGGGCATGGGGATTTGAAGATCTCAGATTTGAGGATTTGAGATTTGGGGATCTGAAATTTGAGGATTTGAGATTTGAGGGCTTGGGTGCTGGGGGTCATCGTTGTCGGGGGTTGGGGTTGGGCAGGTGCTCGGGTTTTCGTGGGAGGGGGTGGGGGGTGTTGCGGGGGCTTGTGGGATATGGACTTGCGCGCTGGTGAGGGGATCAGGTGCGCAGGTTTCGGGGTGGGGAGGAAGAGCGTAAAACGCAGAGCGTAGAAAGTAAGGGGGTTGATTGGTGATTGTTGATTGACCATGCACTGGTTTGGCCTTGTCGATGGCCCGGTGGCCAGTTCGTGCCAATGCGGGGCCGGCGAGGCAGGAGGCGAGGTGGCAGGCGAACTGGGTGAGGCCGGCGCCGGAGGTTCCGACGACGAGGGAGAGTCGGTGGGCGGGGAAGAGGCCGGGGATGGGCCGGAGGTGCGGGAGGTCGTGGAGTTCGTCGGCTCGGGTGATGTAGAAGGTGGTTCGGGGTTTGAGGGCGAGGGGGTTCTGGAATTCCATGGCGGTCTCCTTTGGGCGAGTGGTACTGGCGGGGCTCCCGGGGCGATCCACGGTGGATGGCTTGGCCGGGGGTTGGGCGCAGTGGGCCTCTCTACCTTTCCGGGGTTGTTGCGTTTTTCCCGCGTTGAAAACGCAACGTCGGGATGGGATTTGCGATTGTCCTAGGGAAGTTGAGAAAGAATCTTTGGAGAAGAGCAAGAACAGTGAAATCAGGGCATAGCGTTTTCAACGCGGGGAAAACGCAAACTACCTAACAGGGGGGGGAAGAACGCTTGCCGCGGCCGAGCCGTAAGCGGGGTTCGGTTCCACCACGACGCAACGACGCAACGACGGGAAGAACGCGGGAACGCACGAGGGCGAGAGGGGATAGGGCAGGAATAGGGAAGCGGCTTGGCTGGGGCTACGGCCGGGTCCGCCCATGCGAGATGCTGCGCAGGCGGACCGTGCCATGAGGTTGTCTGCGGCGAGCGTGTGCGGCGGGGGTGGGGTGGCAACTCAAGGTGGGTCGGAGCATACCGACCACACCCTACGGGTTGAGGGGTGAGGAGTCGCGATGCGGCGGGGGAAGTGCGCCCGGCGGAATTGGGGAGGAGAGGAACTGCCACGGGAGGCGCAGAAGACACAAGAAGAGAGAGTCAGATATGAGCGTATTGTCTGGCGTCTGCGTTGTTTGATTAGTCAATAGGATCAGCGGCGGAGTGGGCGATCTATTTGATCTGCGTCCTCTTTGCGTGTCCTCACAGCGGCCTGCCGAAGCTGGCGTCGGACCGGGTCGGCCTCCGTAGTCTGACCGCCTGACCGTGGATTGTTAGTCTCCACTTGAACGCGAGTTAGAATTAGCCTAAATGCGGTCGCCCTGCCTTATCCACCTTCCTGAGGGAGAGCAGCAACACAAGGACAGGAACGACCATGACGGCGGTGGAGGCTTCGGGTACCGAGTAGTAACTGATGCTGTTGCTGTCGAGCGTCACCGCCCCGTTGAGGGCTATCACATGCCCGTTCACGCTGGCACCGGTAACGAGCGTATCGCTTGCCCCGGCGATGATCGCCCCGATAAGCGCCGTCCTCGCACCGAGGGTGGCCGAAGTGCCAACCTGAAAAAAGATGTTGCTGGCGTCGGCGCCGTTGCTCAGGAGCATCGACGAATCCGAAGCGGTTGTAAGCGTGCTACCGATCTGGAAGACGTAAAGCGGAGCGGTCTGTCCCAGACCCGTGAGAGTGAGAGTCCCCGTCAACTGAGCCGATGAGTCGAAATGATAGACTCCCGGTGAGAGCGTGAGCCCACCGAGATCCTGGCCCGTCAGATTGTTCGCAGGCAGGAACGAGAGGCCCGCAAGCGTGGCATACGCGTTCGCGGCGTCGGCATGGGCTTGCACTGCGACCGCGTCGTTCATGTGCAGCGTCCCGTGCGTCACGAGGCCCGGAGGAAACCCAGTGATGGCCGTTCCCGGGCTCACACCGACGTCGCCAACCAAGACACTCGGGCCGGTGTTGGTCACCGTCGATCCACCGAGGACCGCGAAGCCTTCTGCCGTGCCCAGCAGTCCGGCATCAGCCTATGCGCTGATGCCAGCGCCAGCCACAAAGGCCGCGCCTATCACAACTCGCGTCACCAATGTCGTGCGTCCAAGACAGTTCGAAACGGCGCTGCAGATACCCATTGTATTCTCCTACGAAACGAGGTCGTCCAGAGCAATACTTGAACCCACTTGAACCTTTTATATAATGTACAACCGTCACCCTGGGAAGCAACGGACAATCCCTCGCGATTGCCCCTCGTCAAACCGCTTGAGACGGAAGAGAATGAACCGGGGAGAGGCCAAGAGGACATCCGACATTTATTGCCCATGCGAAAATCAAAGAGGACGCGGTTCAGATTGTGGTTCAGATAGCCATCATGCAAGACGCCGCGCGGATGTCGCCACCCGCGCGGCGTGATTCTTCAATCGTAAGGCACCGCGACGAAGCAGGTCTGGGACGCCGGCTTTTCCGGCGATTCGGCGAGAGTTCTGGTTGCCTTCCAAGC
>JBBQTU010000230.1:0-6588 GCA_038213005.1 Tepidisphaerales bacterium
TGCGTCGGGAGTTGCTGCCCACGAATTGCTTCCATCTGGGTTTACTGTGGTTTTGCCACCAGTCTGACTTGTCCAGTAATCAGACAACCCCCGTACCGCATAGAGCGCCGCAGTCTGGTCCCAGGACATCCTGTCACTGCCAGAACCAAGGTAAATTTCGTAGGCCTTTCTAACCGGATGGTTGGCCGGAAGAATCATGCACATGCGGGCACCCGTGTAAATCTGTTCCCCAATTTCAGCGCCGCTGTTCATAATCGGCACGCTGGTCGGCCAGTGGGCGTAAGTATAATATGCGGCCTCGGCATTGCGCTGTCCGGGCCAGTTGAAATTGGCCTCACTGCCACTGGGAAACTTACCACCCATACTCGACATCAATTTTACCTTTGCTGCTACAAGATCAACGCCGTTCAAAGGACTGTAGCGGTCAGGCGACGATTGCAGCAATTCCATGATATTATCCAACTGGCCGGTAACGCAGATCGTCACACTATTGGCAGCCGCGGCCGCCAATTTTTGCCGCAAAAGCGAAACCGCCGAAGGGCACGTGCCGTCTACGTCGTGCGGATAAGTTTTGTGTAAATAGGTCATAAAGTTCCCGGCATTCGTCTTGCCGTCCCACCACTTACAGGTCCCAACCGGAATGTCGGGATGTCTATAATAGGTATTGATCGCGTCGATAGCGCCGGGAATAACCGCCCCGCCCTGACTTGTCGTTACTGCGAGAATGGTACACTCACCGCGATCCTGAAGTGTATGGAGCATGGCCAGCGTTCCGGCATCGTCGCAGTCACCGTTCATGTCTGTGTCAAAGATTAGTTGTACCGGCACCGCATACGCAGGGCTGACAAACAACAACATTAGCAAACCGCTCAGCAGGATCCAAGTTAAAACGATTAGCCTGATTGCGGTTGGTTTGTGGCTGATGAAATTCATTGACAACCTCATGGCAACAGTATACCAATGTAAAATTTGAATATGTTTTAACGAATCGGATAGGAACGTTCATTCTTTACAGCACCCAGCGTAAACCAGTGAAAGTGGGGAGTCAAGTGGGTTCTGTATTGGACGCGTTTTCACAAAGCAACCGGGGACACTATGCAATACGCTCGTCTTTGACAATTGTGCAGCGAAGTGGTCGGCTTGAGGACTCTAAAGGGGAAACTCTAAAGGGGACGCCCTTAAATGTTGACGGCACCTGGTCGTTTGGGTTATCCTCTGCTCCATGGCAAAACACGCACCAATCGCCCCCGGCGGATACGTCTATCATGTCATGAATCGCGCCATCGCTCGCATGCCCCTGTTCCGCAAGGAAGCGGATTTCGAGGCCTTCGAGTGCGTGATGGAGCAAGCCTACGAGCTTCACCCCATCCGCATCCTTGACTACTGCCTCATGAAAGACCACTTCCATTTCATCCTCTGGCCAAAGAAGGAGGATGAGTTGCGGGCCTTCATGCGATGGCTCACCAGTACCCACACCATGCGCTGGCACGTCGCCCACAACAGCATTGGCCGCGGCCATCTCTACCAGGGACGCTTCAAAAGTTTCCCCATCCAGCCAAACGACCACCTCATCACCGCCTGCCGCTACGTCCAGCGCAATCCCGTCCGCCCCGGCGTCGTCAAACGCGCCCAGGACTGGCGATGGGGCAGTCTCTGGCGACGGCAGCACGGCACGCTCGAGCAGCAGGCGATCCTCAGCGACTGGCCGGTCCCCCGCCCCGCCAACTGGCTCAAACGCGTCAACGCCCCGGCCACCAACGAGGAGTTCGACACCCTGCGCCGTTCGCTGACCAAGTCCTGTCCCTTCGGCGATCCCGCCTGGCGTGACCGCACGGCCGCCAAAATCGGCCTCGAACACACCCTCCGCAACCCCGGCCGACCCAAGGCCACCCCGGAGTGACAGGACGCGGGGAGGAAAACAGACAGGAACCCACGAACGTGCCTGGATTCAATCCGGCCACATCGCAGGCGCTCACCCGCGCCCACTTCCTTGCCACCTCTGCGGCCCTGCTCGCCGTGAGACACTCTTCCTTCGTCACTCCCCCCTCCCGCCCTCTTCCCCTCTTCCCGCCCCGCCGCCTTGCCTTCCGGCCAGCCTCTTCTAAACTGTTCACCCATGCGACATGTGATCTCTGCCTTAGTTGTCAATGAACCGGGCGTGCTGGCCAATGTTGCCGGCATGTTCGCCGCACGCGGCTTTAACATCGACTCCCTCGTGGTCGGCCGGACCGAAAACCCCGACCTCTCCCGGATGACCATCGTCGTCAATGCCGACGACAACACCTTGGAACAGGTCCGCAAACAGCTCGCCAAGCTCGTGCCCGTCGTCCGCGTCCGCGACTTCCGCGAAGCCTACGTCGAGCGGGATCTGCTCCTGATGACCGTCTCGGTCGGCCTCGACAAGCGGGCCGAGGTCATCGAGATCGTCAACCTCTTCCGCGGCCAGATCATCGACGTCGCCAAAGGCAGCGTGATCGTCCAACTCGCCGGCAGTGAAGACAAGGTCGAAGCCCTGGTCGAACTGCTCCGTCCTTACGGCATCAAGGAGATGGCCCGCACCGGCATCATCGCCATGACCCGCGGCACCCAGGTCGCCCGCGAAGAGGCCGCCGAGGCCCCCGCCGGCAAACGCCGCAAGCGAAGCCTCGACGGCCCGGCCGGCATTGCCCTGCCGCCGAGCTAGTGTACTGCCCGAAACTCTTGCGGGCGTCACGATGGCCCGGGGCTATGCCTGGGCGGCATGACTCACGTCCTGCGACACTTGGGCGCTGCCCGCGACGCCCCGGCGGGCTATGATTGCAGGGTCTTGCGAAGGCCCCGGCCGTCCGCGACAGCGCCCCAGCCCTTGAGCTGCTTGCAGTTTGGCCGGGTGAGCCGTAACCTACTCTGTTGCCTTCAATGTGCCCGGTTTGTCACCGGCTGACGCGGCCGAGAGGTATGGAAAGGAACGGATCGTCTATGTCTACAGCGGCCACGAGCATTGGAATCCCTGCCCCATCTGCCGGAAGCCCTGATTCCGCAGCCACCCCCCGCCATATCCTGGGCTTCGAGCAGCCGCTGGCCAGGCTTGAACAGCAGATCCAGGAACTTGAGGCATTGCAGGCCCAGAAAGACATCGACTGCAGCGGTGAACTCCGCCAACTCCGCGAAAACTACACCTCACTGCTCAAAAAGACCTACGACAACCTCTCTGCCTGGGAAGTAGTCCAGGTCGCCCGACACCCCCAGCGCCCCTTCTTCACCGACTATATTTCCATCCTTTGCCACGATTTCCGCGAAATCCACGGTGACCGCCTCTTCGGCGACGACCCCGCCATCCGCTGCGGCCTCGCCCGCCTCGGCGGCCACAAGGTCATGCTCATCGGCCACCACAAGGGCAAGAACACCAAGGAACGCCTCCAGTGCAACTTCGGCATGGCCAACCCCGAAGGCTACCGCAAGGCCCTCCGGGCGATGAAGATCGCCGAGAAGTTCCACCTGCCGGTTGTTACCCTGGTGGACACCGCCGGGGCCTATCCTGGCATCGGCGCTGAAGAGCGTGGCCAGGCTGAATCCATCGCCCGTAACCTGATGGAAATGGCTCGCCTGGAAACCCCGATCGTCACCGTCATCACCGGCGAAGGCGGCTCAGGCGGAGCCTTGGGCATCGCCGTCGCCGACCGCGTCGCCATGATGGAATTCGCCTGGTACTCAGTTATCAGCCCCGAAGGCGCATCCGCCATCCTCTTCAAAGGCAACGAGATGGCCCCGCAAATGGCCGAGTCATTGAAGCTGACGTCCGGCCATCTCAAACGTCTGGGCGTCATCGACGCCATCATCCGCGAACCCCTCGGCGGCGCCCACCGCGACCCCTACGCCGCGGCCCATGCCTTGGACCAATACCTCGCCAAGACACTCCGCGACCTGAAGCGATGCAAGATCGAGAACACACTAGAACGCCGCTACGAACGCTTCCGCAACCTCGGCCAATACGTTGAGGGCAGCAAGCGAACCAAGGCTGTCGGTTGATATAAAGGCACACCGCTGCACGGGTCCGGATTGGCGATGTCCCAGACGTGAGCCTATCTCACTTCGCCGGCGGCGGCATCACGGCCGGCACTGGCGTCGCGGCCGGCACCGGCGTCACGCTCATCTTCGCCGCCGGCTTCGTTGTGGCCTGCGTCGCCGGCACCACCAGCGGCTTGGCAACTGGCGGCTGATAGCTGATGCCGTACACCGGCTCCTCGTGAATCAGGCTGTCGGCGATCCAGGACCCGACTCGCCGATAGGTTGCATCATTGACGCTTGCGAAAGTCGGCCGGAAATTCGGCACCGCAGGATGCGGATGGCTGCCGGCCTGCTGGACCGGCAAGCCGTATTTCAGCACCAGCGATCGCTCCGGCGCCTGCCGGTCGAGCATCAGCGCCCCGGCCAGTGAGCCGCCAAAGATACTGTCCGGCGCGGCGGCCGGCCGCTTGTTATAGGTCGCGAGCATGTAGAAGTTCGTATACGCCGCGGGCTCGTTGTCCATGGAAGGGAACAGAACAAACGGCCCGCCCGCCTGACTGCCGTGGCATCCCGCCGATGCGCAGCCACGCAGGATGATCGGCTGAATGTTCAGGCGATAGTCCCGCAAGGCGCCGGGATCCGAAAGGATGATCACATCCTTCCGCATATCCGCATCGCCACGACGGATGATCACCAGCGCCTGCTGGAAGGCACTGAGGCTGCCGAAATCCACCGTAGCAGCCTGCGGGATCTCCATAAATCGTTTCGCCACGCCGTTGTCCAGGCGCACCCGGACCCGAGCCGCGTCCGACTCCTGGAGTTCGGTCTGCCGGATCCGGTTGATCTCCGCATCATTGAGATATCGGGCGGGCAACTCGCGCGGCGCCAGCGGCGTTCCGATCGATGATACCGCCTCCTGCGTCGCAGCAGCCTCGATCCCCCGCTGCTTCGCCTCGAGCATGATCTGGCGGCGGATCGTATCCAGGAGATCAACCGCCTGCTTGTTATTGGGGTCCTTCGCCAGCACTTCGTCCGCCAGCTTGCGCGCAGTCGGATACTGCCCGGCCCGGAACGCCTCGCGGGCAAGCGTTATCCGCCCTGCGGTGTCGTCAGGCTTCAGTTCGTTGATACGCGGCGTAAATGCATCGGCCGTCTCGACATACCGAACGCTCGCCACATCGACGCGGCCCACGCGAACCTCGATGGTGCCCTTCTTTACGACCATGCCATCTGGCGTCTCGGTGATATCGCCCTCCAGCGTACGCCCGTCTCGCGTCTTGAGCACACCCGGTTTCGCCAACACCAGCGAAGCCAGCACAGAAATCCCTACAGCACTCACCCAGAAAGCTCGGCGCATGGCGTTCTCCTCAAAAAGGACTACTTCTCCATCCTATCGTAACAGCCTGCGCCGCGACAAGATATGACGTGCTGAGAATGCGCCACGATGGGGCGTGCCCGAAGAAACGGGCACGCCCTTGAACCGAGGGCAGCGGCTGAGGGCAGCGGCATTGGCATTGGCAATTGGCATTGGCATTGTCATGTTCTTGTGCTAAACTTTTGCGCGAAAGTTCCTGTTACCGCGTGGTTGAGTCTGCTAGAATTGTTGACAGTGGCCGTGCTTACGGAGGCTTGGAGACGGCGTAACGTGGATGTGATGCATGGAGGAGATAGTTTCTATTGAGTTGCTGCGGCATCGCTTCCGCGAAGCGAGGTGGCATCGCCTTGGCGATCAGGTCATGGCTTACATGCGCCTGGTTAAGCATCCCGAGGCCTGCTGGGGGGATCTGCTGGATGCACTGGACCTGCCTGGGCTCATCTCCGACGACGCGGCCACCGTGCTGCGGCAGCGACTGATTCAGTCCTCTGACGACTTACCCACACGGAGTCGCGAGTTCTGGGAGCAGTTCCTTGCCGAGCGGGGAATCGCTCTGGCTTCGCCCTGCGTCACCTATCAACATGCGGTCTCCTCGCCCACCCATCTGCCTTCGCTGGCCGCCACGGAACTGGATGTGGCCGGCGTGTCCGACCTGCCGGCGATGGATATGATGTCCGTCGCGGCCGAGCCCCCGCCGGATGCCACTACGGTCTGATACGGATTCCACCAGTGGTGGGTGCAGCCGACGTATAGGGCGTGAGCTGCGGGGAAGTGTGCGGCGCTCCCGTGCGGGCGAGGACGCCGCGCCTGGGACTACACCCAGCCGATTCGGGTTCCTCGGCGCTCCCGTGCGGGCGAGGACGCCGCCCGCCACCGCAGGTCCGCCAGGTGCAGCCGGATGGCGCTCCCGTGCGGGCGAGGACGCCGCGCCTGGGACTACACCCAGCCGATCCGGTTCCTCGGCGCTCCAGTGCGGGCGAGGACGCCGCGCACTACTTGTACGACTGCGCCTGTTTCAAGTGGAATCCCTCTGACCCGTGGCACGCAGCCGGCCTGCCCTGGCCAAGTCCACGTTTCCTGTAACCAATTGCGCCTTGGCGGGTCAGTGTCAGTGGTCTTACCCTACGAAAGGTCTGGTTCTGCATGAGCTTCACGAATCTGGATGTCAAAGCCGTTGCGTCGCAGCTTGAGTCGGTGCCTGCGTTCGATCTGATCGACGTGCGGAC
>JBBQTU010000231.1:0-6573 GCA_038213005.1 Tepidisphaerales bacterium
GCCAAGCACCTGCAGATGAAGATTCTGCACCTGGCCGAACCGCCCGAAGAGATCGAGGTCGATCCGGTGATTCGTTCGGCCCGCGAGGCGTTCATGCGAATGGGCGAGCCCGAGGTCGAAACGCCGGCTTCGACGCCGCCAGCCGCGACGACGACCAAGTGAGGGTCGGCATGTTGTGATTTTTCCGGCCCCGGCAAGTATCCCTTGCCGGGGCCTTTCATCGCGCAGCACTGGCCTGTTGTCGCCAGAACCTGCTATAGTGTTCAAACAAGGAAAAGGAGATCGATATGCACGGACTTCTGGCTCAGAGCGGACAAGGCGGACCGGAACCTCTCACGATCGGCATCGTGCTGGTGCTGCTGGTCGTGTTCCTGATTATCTTCGCAGTGTTCTTCCAGTTCATCGGGCTGTACATCCGTGCCCTGGTCAGCGGGGCGCGCGTGAGCATGCTCGACCTGATCGGGATGCGTTTGCGCAGGGTCAACAGCAACGTCATCATCAATTCGCGCATCCAGGCGATGCGGGCAGGGCTGGCGATCAGCCAACCGGAGATGGAATCGCACATGCTCGCAGGGGGCGACGTGGCGCGCGTCATTAACGCGATGATTGCCGCGAACAAGGCCAACATCCCGCTGGACTGGCGAACCGCGACCGCCATCGACCTGGCCGGCCGCGATGTGCTGGAAGCCATCCAGACCAGCGTGTATCCGAAGGTCATCGACGTGCCATCGGCCGCCATGGGGCGTTCGACGATCGATGGCGTCGCGAAGAACGGCATCCAACTGCGGGTTAAGGCGCGCGTCACCGTGCGCACCAATATCAAGCGGCTGGTCGGCGGAGCCACCGAAGAGACGATCATCGCCCGCGTGGGCGAAGGCATCGTCACCGCCATCGGTACCGCGGTCGATCACAAGGAAGTGCTGGAAAATCCTGACCACATCTCCAAGGCGGTCTTGAACAAGGGGCTGGACGCCAACACGGCGTTTGAGATCATCTCCATCGATATCGCCGATGTGGATGTCGGTGAGAACATCGGCGCGAAGCTGCAGGGCGAACAGGCCGAGGCGGACAAGAAGCGGGCGCAGGCCGAGGCCGAAGTTCGCCGCGCGATGGCGGTCGCTCACGAACAGGAAAATATTGCGTCCCAGGCGGCCAACCGGGCCGCGGTCATTCTCGCCGAGGCCGAGATTCCCAAGGCGATGGCCGAGGCATTCCGTGCCGGGCACATCGGCATCATGGATTACTACAAGCTCAAGAACATCCAGGCCGACACCTCGATGCGAGAGTCGATCTCGCAGCCCAGTGAACGCAACAAGCCACAATGAGCTACCTGACGTACATGCTCGCCTCGCTGCCGCTGGTGCTCGCCAAGGGCGAACTGGCTGGCGTGATCTTTTTTGTGATCTGGGTGATCGTGGCTCTGGTGTCATCGGCCCAGAAGAAGAAGCAGAAGCGAACATCGCAGTTGCCTCTGCCTCAGGACTGGACGTCGCCGCGCGAGCAGGTCAACCGCCCACAAGATCGGACCGTATCGCGACAGGCAAGGGCGGTATCGCTGCCGCCGGCACGGATCAACCCGGCCAAGCCGTCTCCGCTGCCGCCCAGGAAGATGCCAGCGGCCAAAGCCATGCCGCCGAAGCTCCCGACGCCGGTTGCGGAGCCTGGGTGGCAGCCGATGAAGGAGATGGTTCAGTCGCAATGGGCGAAGACAACCACGCGGTCATCGCAGATGCAGGTCATGCTGCGGCCGGGGACCGTCCGGCAGGGGATCGTGCTGGCCGAGATTCTTCGTCCGCCCCTGGCCCTTCGCGAGGAAGAACGCGCGTGGTAATCCGGTCTGTCTGCCTCCTGGTACTGTGCCTCGCCTGCTTCGCGTCGGCGCAGACTCGCCCTGATGATCAGTTCCGCGCTTACCTCATCACGATGGGGCCAGGCGAGGAGTTGTTCGAGCGGTTCGGCCACAACGCGATCTGGATTCACGATCCCCACGCATCGCAGGAATACCAGGACCTGGCCTTTCACTATGGACTGTTTGATTTCGGCGGCGACTTCTATGCGCGATTTGCCCGCGGCGAGATGCGCTATTCGATGGGCGTGTGGGCTGCCACGGCAACCCTGGATGAATACCGCGGGAATGACCGAACGGTGTGGGTGCAGGAACTCAGGCTGTCGCAGTCACAGATCAAGCAGTTGCGGGAATTCCTCGTGTGGAACCATCAGGAGGCAAACCGCTTCTATCCCTATGACCCCTATCGCGACAACTGCTCCACGCGCGTTCGTGACGCCCTGAACAAGGCCACTGGCGGGCAGATCAACCGGCAGACGCAGGACGTTCCCACTGGGCATACTTATCGCTGGCACACCCGCCGCATCGTCCGCGAGAACATCTGGGCGTTTACAGGCCTGGAGTGCATCCTGGGTCAGCCGGTGGATCGGCCGATCTCGCAATGGGATGAGATGTTTCTCCCGGACTACCTGCGGCGCTCGCTGGACGGCATTACGATCGTGGATGACCAGGGCAATCGCGCGGCGTTGGTGAAGACGGAGGATCTGCTCTACCACGCGAAGCGGGCGGACGTGGCCGATGCGCCGCCGGCGTGGGGGAAGTGGTATCTGCTGATCGGCCTGGCCACCGGCGGCGCGATGCTTGCCCTGGCGCAGCGGCGAGGCAAGTGGCCGCAGCGACTTGTGATTGCGATGATTCTGGCATGGGCGATCCTGATCGGCGGGGCGGGGTGGCTACTGGTCGGTTTTGTGACGCTTACCCGTCACTGGGCGACCTACTCCAACGAGAACCTCCTGCAGTGCAGCCCGCTGGCGATCGCGTTTGTGTTCTGTGCGATAGGGGCGGTGCGCGGGCGACCGGCAAGCCGGCGCCGGGCCATGGCGGTAGCGTGGCTGGTGCTGGGGTCGTCTGTTGCGGGGGTTGCCCTGAAATCGCTGCCGACGATGGATCAGGCCAACTGGGGTGTGATCGCTCTGGTGTTGCCTGTTCATGCGGCCCTTGCGATCATGTTCACATGGCAACTCAAAGGACAGCAATGACGAATGTGCGATGGATCATGGCGGCGTTGATTGCAGCGACTACCCTAGCTGGTGTGGCAGCATGTCAGCAGGCTCCTGGTGATGGCGTCGGCGCCAAGGTCACGCGCGAGCCCAAGGCACCGCCACCGGTCCCGCCCAGGAAGGCCGAGCCCCGAGATGAGGCGCTTCTGGCAGTGGCGACCAAGAACGTGTTGGCGGCTGGCACGTCTGAGGTTCCTCTGCTGCGGGCCCACGCGCTGGAGGCGATGAAACTGGCCGATCTGCATGCGGGCTATCCTGCCATCATCAGCGGGCTGGACGATAAGGCAGGCGTGGTACGATTCGCCGCATGCATCGCGGCCGGCGAACTGCGGTTGTCGCAGGCCCAGCCGGGGGCCAAGCGCCTGCTGGACGACCCGTACGAGGCCGTGCGTATGGGCGCCGTCTATGCGCTGCATCGCGTTGGTGATAAGCAGTACAGCCACACCTTCGAGCGAACGGCCGTGTCGCCCGATGCGGAGGTTCGTGCCAATACCGCGGTGCTCTTGGGGATGCTGGGCGAGCCGTCGGCGAAGAAGATACTGACGGTCATGCTTCGTGACAGTTATCCGTCCGTGCGGCTTCAGGCGGCCGAGGCCCTGTGGCGTCTGCGCGACAGTGAGGCCCTTGAGTATCTGATTACGGCGACCATCAGTCGATACCCAGACGATCAGATGATCGCCTGCATGGCGCTGGCCGGGCCACGCGACCCCAGGGTAGCCGAGCATCTGCGAGGCATGCTTGTGACACCCTATGTCGAGGTCAATCTGGTGGCCGCCCGTGCATTGGGCATGCTCGGCAGCGACGATGGGTATGGCACCGCCCTGGCCGGGCTCGAGAACTCCGATCCGCGTCAGCGGCAACTGGCGGCAATGTCGCTCGGGGCGATCGGGCGGATGGACTCTCAGCGACAGTTGCGAAAACTGCTGAGCGATGACGATCCGGACGTTCGCCTGGCGGCCGCCGGTGCGATTCTCCAGTTAAAGTGACGCTGGGTTGCGGCAATACGAAGTCGTCGTTGCCCAACGATTGCGAAACAACTTCGTCCAAGGCGGATCTTCGCGACCAGGCCGTCCTTCGCACTACAGCGCAACTTCATAGCGATGCGCTGTAGTGGGGCCGGCCGCCTCGGCCGCCCATTTCGTGCCCTTGCCGCGACACTCGGCACCCCGATCACCCCGATTCACGCCAGATCGCTTCCTTGTTCCACCGGCATCCTGAAGCGTGATCCGCCGGCAAGCAAATGGGCTGCCGAGGCGGCCGCCCCACTTTGAGGGCGGCTTGTGTCACCGTATTTACGCCGGTGTGCACTTCAGTGGACCGTGAAATAGCGGATGATGTCCTGGTAGGTGACGAACAGTAACACAAACGCCAGCAGGCCGATGCCGAGGTATTGGGCGACCATCTGCATGCGGTGGGAGACCGGGCTGTCTTTGATCTTCTCGATCAGCAGGAACGCGAACAGGCCGCCGTCGACAATGGGCATCGGCATGAAGTTCACGACGGCGCGGTCTGGACCCTGGCCCCTTAGAAATGTCGCCGCGTTGGGGCTTCGGCGGCGGCGGGGCGTCTAATACGCGTGGCGCTGGCGGGCGGTGGGGATGTTGAGAATTTTGCGGTATTTGGCGACCGTTCGGCGGGCGAGGTCGATGCCTTGGTCTTTGAGTTTGGCGACGATTTCGTCGTCGTTGAGCGGGTTGGTCTTGTCTTCGTTGTCGATGATGATCTTGAGTTTTTCCTTGACGGCGTCCCAACTCATGTCTTCGCCTTCATGGCTGGTGGTTCCGCCGGAGAAGAAGCGGCGCAGGGGGAAGATGCCGCGCGGGGTTTGGATCCACTTCTCGCTGACGGCGCGGGAGACGGTGGCAACGTGGATGCCGAGCTGGTCGGCGACCAGGATCATGGGCAGGGGTTTGAGCGCCTCGAAGCCTTCCCTGAAGAAGTCCTGCTGGGCGTCGACGACGGCCTGGATCACGCGGTGGATGGTGCTCTTGCGCTGGGCGATGCTTTCGATGAGCCACTTGGCGTTGCGGACGTTGTTGTTGAGGAATTCGCGGGTTTTCTTGTCGACCAGGCGCTCTTTGAGCATTTTCAGATAGAGCATGCTGAGGGTGAGATTTTCCGACGGGTCGCGCGCCATGGAGATTTCGTATTTCCCGCTTTCTTCGTTGAAGAAGATGGTGGCGTCCGGGGTGATGGCGTGGGCCTGATCGGGGCCGATCAGCCGGCCGGGGCGGGGGGTGAGGCGCGCCAGTTGCTTCACGGCGCCCTTGATCTCGTCGATGCTGCGGCCGAGCTTGTGGCTCATCTGCGGATAGCGGTTCATCTCAAGGTCCCTGAGATGGTCGCGGACCAAGGCCTTTTCGAGGTCGAAGTCGTGGCCCTGGGCCAGATCGGGATCGTCGTCGTTCTCGATCTGGTCCAGTTGCAGGAGGAGGCATTCCTTGATATTGCGGGCGCCGATGCCGGAGGGGTCGAGCGTCTGGATGAGGGCGAGGGCCTGGGTCAGGATCTCGACGCTGAGGGGCTTCTGGGACTCGGCGGAGATGGTCTCCAGCGGGGTGCGGAGATAGCCGTCGTCGCCGATGTAGTTGATGATGATCTCGCCGGCGGCGTGAATGGCCGGGGGGCACTCGATCATGATCCACTGATTCAGGAGAAACTCGGTGAGGGTAATGGACTGGGCAGGGGTGTTGGCCATCGCGTCCATCTTGCGGTCGCGGCCGTTCTCGTCTTCGTAGCTGCCCTTGCTGCGGTAGTCACCCTTGGAGGCGAAGTCCTCATTGTCGAAGTACTCGGCGACGCGTTCGAGGCGGGCGAAGTCGTCGGCCTGGGTGTCGTTATCCTTGACGACCAGCGTCTGCTGGTCGGCGGCCGAGTCGGCGCTGATGTCTTCATTGACGGGCTCGGCATGGGCATCGGGATCGCCCTCGGCGACCTCAAGGACGGGGTTGACCTGCAGTTCCTGCTCAATGCGTTCTTCGAGGGCAAGAAGGGGGAGCTGGAGGATCTCCATGCTCTGGATCATGCGGGGCGTGAGAAGCTGCCGCATCTCCTGCCTGAGGAAGGTTGACTGTGTTAACTGCATGTCAGCTCAGTAATAACGTCGTGCCTGAAACGGGCACGAATTTTGCATAACCCGGTGCAGGGAGTATACCGGAGCATAACCCATGCCGGGAAGAGGAAAAACTGTGGAATTGTTTGCGGGCTGAGGGGCGGGGCGCTGATGCGGATCGTTCGTTCGGCAGGGTTAGCAGATCGTAACTATATTGTTAACAGATGGTTAGTACGCATGGGTTTATTGTCGGGCTCGCTATTTTGCGGCGGGTTTGGGCTCGATGTGATGAAAAGCGTGGAAGTGTTGTCGGCCTTCTTTGCCAAAGTAGCGATCGAGGATGCGGGGGTCGGTCTTCTTGAGGTCGATGACCACGAGCACATCGAGCACATCGGAGAAGTCGGGGTCGACGTTGAAGGCCAGGGCACGGGCGCCGAGCTTGAGGTATTGCCGCA
>JBBQTU010000232.1:0-6560 GCA_038213005.1 Tepidisphaerales bacterium
GCTCGGTCGCGTGGCTGGTGATGAAGGAAACCAACGTCCGGCACGTCCCCTTTTGGAGAACCAAAGGGAACAAAGACTATTTCGACGGTTGTATTCGCGACGTTCTGCAAGCATCCCGCGCCTACGAGTACACGCGCCTCCAAGCGGTGCGCGCCGGAATTTTCAAACATTGGCGCGACTATCCCAACACCCGCGTTAATGTCGAAAAGGACCGCGCCATCAAGCGCGCGATCGAACTGAAAGCATTTCTCGAAGACCTACCCTATGCGCGCTACAACCGCAAAAATCAAAAGCGGCGTGGTCACCGTAGGTGACCACGCCCCAGTGTTCGACTTCGCAAATGAAATCTTAATCTACCGCGCCACCGTGCCCGGCAAAAATCCTTCCAGCTTCCGCGCCCGCACCGGATGCTGCAGTTTGCGGATCGCCTTCGCCTCGACCTGACGAACGCGCTCGCGCGTCACCTTGAAGATCCGGCCCACTTCCTCCAGGGTATACGTATACCCGTCGCCGATCCCGTACCGCAGCTTGATGATCTCGCGCTCGCGATACGTCAGCGTCTTGAGCACCTGCTCGATCTTATCCTTGAGCATCTCCTGCGTCGCGCTCTCGACGGGATTGTCCGCCTTCTCGTCCTCGATGAAGTCGCCAAAGTACGAATCTTCCGATTCGCCTACCGGGCGGTCCAGCGAGATCGGATGCCGGCTGATCTTCAGGACCCGCTGGGCCTCGCCAACGGTCATCTTTGCCTTTTTGGCGATTTCGTCGATCGTGGGCTCGCGGCCCAGTTCCTGCATCAGCGTCTTGCTGATGTTGCGCAGCCGGCTCATCGACTCGATCATGTGCACCGGGATACGAATAGTGCGGGCATAGTCCGCAACGGCCCGGGTGATTGCCTGGCGAATCCACCAGGTGGCGTAGGTGCTGAACTTGTAGCCGCGGCGGTATTCGTACTTCTCCACCGCACGCATCAGGCCGGCGTTGCCCTCCTGAATGATGTCCAAGAAGGACAGGCCGCGGTTGCGATACTTTTTGGCGATCGAGACCACCAGTCGCAGGTTGCCGCCGGCGAGTTTCCGCTTGGCGTCCTCGCACTTGTTGAAGACCTTTCGGATAGCGACCACTCGCTTGTGCAGGTCCTGTGCATCCTCGAGCACGAGGTCTTCCAGACCGCTGAGTTCCTGCTGGCAGACTTCCAAGTCCTCGCCTGGCTGCTTGAGCCTCTTCAGTTCGGCAATGCGGTGCTCCAGCTCAACCATCTTCACGGAGATGCTGGCAAGTCGCTTCATCAGCGGCATGACCTTGCTGTTTCGAAGCGAGAGTTCTTCCAGCAGTTTGACCGCCCGGCGGCGACGACGGCGAATGGCGAGCCTCAGCTCTTCCTGCTCGGCCTTCGTCTTCGCCTGGCGCAGTTGATCCCACTCCTGGCGGTTCCGCTCCAGCATCTTGCGAGCGGACGCAAGGTTCAGCGGAATCCGCTGCCCGATCGTGCCCTTGTCGGCCTGGCCTTCGGCGGTGCTGATCCCCATCGTCCGGTCAAAGGGCAGGTCGCCCTCCTCCACCTGCTGGAGAATCTCGACGGCCTGCTGGAGGCAATAGTCGCTCTCCAGGACCTTGGAGCGGGATATCTTGCCGAACACCTCGATGCGTTTGGCAAGGAATATCTCCTCTTTGCGCGTCAGGAGCGGCAATTCCCCCATCTGGCTGAGATACATCCGCACCGGATCGTCGATTCGCTTGCCCGGGGCCTCGGCCAGTTCTTCTTCGAGATTCAGGTCCAGTTCTTCATCTTCGTCGGTGGCGGGGGACTGCATCGCCGGCGGGAGTGGTTTCTCCTGGATGGCGGTCCAAGGGATGGGGGGCGGCGGTACCGCCGCCGCCGGCGCGCGAAGGCGGCGCACCTTAACCTTGGCGCCCTTGCCTGCGTGCGGGATGTCGGCCTCATCAATGAGCCGGATGCCCATCTCGTCGAGGGTCATCAACAGGACATCGAGCTTCTCGGGCGAGACCATCTCATCCGGCAGATGCTCGTTGAACTCCTCGTAGGTGAGGTAGGTGTTGGTTCTGCCGAGATCGATCAGTTCTTTTAGGCGGCGATCTGCTTCCACCTGGGAACCGGAACCGATGAAGGACGTTTGTGCTGGAATAATCATGCCTGTCACTGTCACCAATAGCAGCCAAAGCTTGAAAAAGGAACATGGGCCAAGCCGACGAAGCCAGAGTCATGCAGGAATCCAAAAGTTTCTCGGATTCCACAACGCAACGACGTCATCGGGTCGTCTGCGGCTTGGGCCAAGCCCGCAATGATCCCCTCACTGGGAACCACCTGGACAGCGCCAGCGCTGTCCGCAACAGCCGGATCATACTGATTTCATCGCCTTCTGTCGAAGTTCGTATCGAAACGGTGGGACGGCGGGGCCGATTTAGGGTCAACCAACTCATGTCAAGTCGCTTTCCGCTCGAAAAGCACCGGATGCTCTGCGTCCTCGTCGAATGGTTGGCTCGGCGGACGACAGTGTGTAAAATCAGTTTTTCGGATTGGATGTGTTCATGGTGCGACAGGTTTTCCGGCTGCTGGGCTTGGGGATACTCACCGCGTGCTCCTGCATTGCCAGAGCACAGACTGCTTCAGGCGTTGAGGGCCGCAATACGTCCTTCTCGACCGCCCAGATCCCAGTGATTTTCCCAGGAATGTCAACGCAGGGTACCGCGGAGGCACGTTACGAAGTTCCGGCGGGAGCGCAGCGGGTGGAACTGCACGCTCTGACCGGTGAGCGAATCGAGGCGTTGTTCTGCCCTGCGGCAGCGGATCCTGGCACCGACTCCGCGCATCGGCCGACTGTGCTCTATTTTTACGGCAATGGTCAATGCCTGGCCACCGCACTCAGTCAGGTGGATTTGCTGCGAACTTGCGGGGCGAATGTGCTGATCGCAGATTACCTGGGCTATGGGCTGAGCGAGGGCAAGCCGTCCGAGGCCGGCTGCTATGCGGCCGCTACCGCCCTGTACGACCACGCGATGTCCCGGCGGGACATCGATCGCAGCAAACTCATCGCCGGTGGCTGGTCGCTCGGGGCGGCGGTCGCGATTGACCTGGCCAGCCGGAAGAACATGACCGGACTGGTCACCTTCTCGGCGTATACCAGCAAGCGGGACCTTGCCCGTATTCAGTATCCGCAGATTTCGCCGATGGCAATTGAACATCCATTCCTGAGTCGCGACAAGATTCGCAGGATCACCTGCCCGACGCTGATCGTCCATGGTCGGGGCGATACGCTCGTCCCTTTCAGTATGTCGGCCGAGCTTCGCACCGCGGCGGCAGGAAAGCCGTTGACCTACCTCCCGATCGACGAGGCTGGGCACAACGATCTCTTTCATGTGGGCGAAAAACCGATCACGCAGGCGTTGCGGCGGTTCCTGGAGCAGGTGAACGATCAGCCGGGCCCGACCTCGCAGCCTAAATAGCGGCGTGCTCTGGCGGTCCTACCGGATCACTGTGCTGGCACGACGGTCAGGGTCTGCCAGTAGGCATATCCGTTGTTCAACCCGGAACTCGCCACCTGGCAGACCTGCAGACGGACTTCCTGTCCGGCCCACGCGGTCAGATCCACATCGATCGTCTTCCACAAGTCTGGAGCTGTGTTCTTGTCGATCGGGCTGCTGAGGACTTCCTGCTCGTTCACGCGAACGACCAGTTTCCAGTCGCCTTGCGGGTGTCGGCCAACCACCAGATGAAGGGCGACCTTGTCACTCTTGGGCAGCGTCTTCGTGGTAAAGAGACGGCAGGGCGCCTCTGCGTAGTACGGCAGTGTGACATATACGTTCTGCTTGCCGTTGGCCTGCTTACGAAGTCCCTGATTGCCCCCGAGCGAACAGTTGTCGATGTGCCACCAGTGGGCGACTTCCTGGAGGTCCGAGTCCATTCGCTTCATGAACTGGTCATTGTGACTGCTCCGCTCCTTTGCCATGTCGATGATGTCTGTCTCGCTTAGCCGGTTGGCTGGCTTAGGCTGGCCTTGACGGTGCGACAGCAGCCACTCATAAAATCGCTTGTCCCGAAAATAGTAGGTCCACAGATTATGATCGCCCTTGGGGATCATGGCGTAAACGACATCCACGCCCCGGCCGCGCAGGGCCTTGACCATTTCTCTGGACCCTGGCTCACTCTTGGTATCTACCTCGCCCGAGATCACCAGACAGGTCGTGCCAGTGCCGGCCAAGGCGTCGCTGAGAACTTGTGGTTCAAACACTCTGGGCACCACCGGCGCGACCACGGCGAGCCGATCCTTCGCGAATCGCGCCACCGACCAGCATCCTGTCCCGCCCATGGAGAACCCGGTGACGTAACGGCGAGTGGCATCCACGGGATAGCGTCTGGAGACGTCGTCGATCAGGCCTGTAATTGCCTTTGCAATACGGGGATCCTCGTATCGCGAGTCGGCGGGGCATTGCGGCCCGATCATGAGCATCGGCAGCCACTTGAGCACCTCCGGCCGCGTCATCAGGTCGCGCGCAACCCCTCCGGCAAGGAGCATTTGCGGGTCGCTGCCACGTTCGCCCAGTCCCGACATGAACACCAGCATCGGGAACGCTTCGGCGGGTTGCGTGGCAGGTGGGGCACTAGACTGCGACACCGATTGCGTGGCCGGTTGTGTTGCCGGCACCGGGTAGCTCTGAGGCAGATACAGCATGAAGCAGATCTGATAGGGCTTGCCTTCATCGGTGTAGTGATAGACGAGCTTGTGGAATCCGGGAGTCTGCGGATTCGCCGGGGCGCCCGCAAAGCCGCTGATGACCTCATCCGCATGAACGGTGACGCACAATAACGACAGCAGGAGCAGGAGAAACGAACGCATGCTTGTGTTACCCCAAAGAGGCGTGCCTGTTGAACTTGGGGTAGGTCAGGAGTCCCAAGCCAGGGGCCTGTGCATCCACATGAATCGCACGTTCCGTGGCCGATAAGCAGCAGAACCGACCGCACTGCGGGCAGGTGGAGAGGCGTTGTCAGTGCTTCGCCACTGATCATCTGCGGCCTTGGTGTGAGGTCGCTGTCTTGAATCATCTCCCGAAAGACGGGCACGCCACGCAGCAATCCTGCGGCACGACAATTCTGCGGCCCGAGTGCGGTCCGAGCGCTTGACGCTGGGCCCCATGATCCGCATAATCCCCATTCGACCTGGGGCGGCCATGCGTCGGTCGCAACTTGAATAGATGCCCCCATCGTCTAGTGGCCCAGGATAGCTGGTTCTCAGCCAGCGGACAGGGGTTCGACTCCCCTTGGGGGTACTGAAAAGGCCCGGTTTTCCGGGCCTTTTCCATTTTTGGAAACCAATAGCGGGGACATTAGCGGGGAGTCGA
Organism: Tepidisphaerales bacterium; assembly: GCA_038213005.1. Lineage (GTDB taxonomy): Bacteria > Planctomycetota > Phycisphaerae > Tepidisphaerales > Tepidisphaeraceae > JBBQTU01. Next base: position 5,359 of record JBBQTU010000232.1, read on the forward strand.
AGGGCCTGTAATCACTGGCCCTTCATGCAGGCGCAGTAGCTCAAGTACGGCTCTTCCCAGATCCGGCACCCGGCTCGCCGGATATCGGCACCGCCCGACCGATCACATGCCCCTAAATCATAGCTAATCCAACTTCCGCAGTTGTGCGACTGAAACGGCCCTGATGATATCGCTGCCGTGGGTCAAGCTCACGAACCTGAACCAGACGACGCTGGCTCCGGGCGAGAAGATTACCTTTGATGCGGTGATTACCCCGGGCGCTGACGTGCAGCCGGGCGTGTATGCCGATCGAATCATCGCCACCGATGGCACGACTCAGACAAGCATGGTGCTGTCGGTTGAAGTCAGCTCCGCCAACCGCGGGGCGATCTCGTTCGTTCTTACCGACGACGCCGGGCAGGTTGTGAAGAACGCCGAGCTGACGCTGGTGAGCCAGGAGGCCTTCGCTGCGATCAGCGGCGATGGGCGCAGCTCGACCTATCACAATGTCTACCACATCAACTCCGATGCGATGGGCGTGGCGACGCTGGCGGATGTGCCTGTGGGCGACTACGACTACTCGATTACGGCGGCAGGACATGAATCCTTGCGCGGCATGATAGCGGTCATGCCGCAGAGCGATGCTCGTATCGTCGAACTGAAGATGACCGCAGTGAGCCTGTCCTATAAGTGGACGGTTACCCCGATCGTCATCGAGGATCGGTGGGGCGGGCAATGATACGCTGTATGGGGGCGGCGGGAATGATTGGCTGGACGGCGGCGGCGGCCGGGATGTGGTGCGCGGGCAGGGAGGGACCGACACCCTCTATGCGCGAGATGGCCGGGCGGATACCCTGTTCAGCGGGGCGGGGCCGGATACGGCGACGCTGGATAACCTGCTGGATGTCCGGACCTCGATCCTGAGTTGATACGGGTGCGGGCGACTCTTCGGCCGTCGCGCTGACGTCGTATCGACCTCGCGGCCAGGGACGCTCTGCCGGGTTATCAGCATCGTGGCGCTGGCTGCTCATCTCTATTCGCACTGCTGGGCCGTCTTCTGGGCCAGTTCCCTGGGCTTCACCGCCCGGCAATGCTGGCCGCGGGCCAGAATCTGTCAAGCGACAATTATAATTAGGCGTCAGCGACAATTAGAATCCCGCGTGACCATGGTGCTTCTTTCTTCCGCGTGTGTTGCTCCTGTCGAGCGCAGCGAGACAGGAGCA
>JBBQTU010000233.1:0-6475 GCA_038213005.1 Tepidisphaerales bacterium
AGGCGCTGCTGAATGTCCTCATCCATGGCATCCCATGAGACGACGGCGAGTGGCAGGGCGGTGTCGGCGAGCAGGCTGTCGCTGCGGAGATCGGCGAGTCTTGGCGACAGACCGGCGCAGGATGCGGAGGTGAGCAGGCCACTTCGCAGCAGCGCAAGGGCGGCGGTGGGGGGCAGGAGCAGGCCTGCGGAATCGCCGCAGTATTTGCAGGCGCGCATCAGTTCGTAGTCGAAGCCGACCTGGAAGTCGGCAACCCGCTGGGCGGCGGCGAGCCATGCGTGCTGAGTCACAAACTCGGCGAAATGCCGCTGGACGCGATAGAGCGGGCGCAACTCGCCGGCCGGGCCGACGGCGGCGTCGTAGTCGTAGATGTCGCTGGTAGTGCCCGCGCCGGGAGGATTGGGGCCGCCGGTGAAGATGTAGTAGTTCCACCCTTTCATGCCCAGGGCGAGATTGGCGAGATAGCAGGCCCCGGCGTCTGGGGCGGTGATGGGAGGGAAATTGCCGGAGCTTCCACCAGGCAACTCAAAGACCGTCGGTGGCGTGCCCATCAGGCGAAGCTGCTCGAGCGAGACGAAGCAATTGATCGCGTACTGCGGTGTGGGGTTGTTCTGGGACCAGTTCATGCCGAGGTTGTAGTAGTGATCGGAGCCAAGGAGGAAGCCGGGGCCGAGACGCTGGCAGGTCTCGACGAAGTAGCTATTCATGGCGGGATTGGCCGCGTTGTGGACCATCGGCACATCCACACCTAGCTCGCGCATCCAGGTGACGAGCTGCTCGGCGTAGTCGGCAACCTGCTGGAAATAGCACTCCTGGTAATCCTTGACGCTGCGCCGGCGGGCGAAGACGCCGTTGGTCTGGCTGGCGGGCTTGAGCTGCGACCATGTCTTGGCGGGTTGCCCGTAGGCGGCCGCGGCGGCCGCGACCGAGCCGTATTTGTTCCGCAGGAACTGCGGCCAGCGGCCTTCCTCGCGGCCGAGGCCCATCGCGTCGGGATGATAGTCCCAGCCACTGAACCACTCATGGATGCCCATCAGTTCGTTGTCAAACTGCATGGCAACCACCGCACCGCCGCGGGACGCCTGATGACTCACCAGACGCGGGATGACCTGGTCGTACCAGGTCTTGGTCTTTTCCAGGAACAGGGGATGAGTGTAGGAGACCGAGCTGGCTCGGAAGCTCTTGCCGTCGGCATCCTGGGCCAGAAGCTGCGGGTAGTTCTCACACAGCCAGCCGGGCAGGCCGTCGCAGGCGAGTTCGGAATACTGATAGGGACCCGGGCGGACCAGGGCCCAGAGGCCCAGTTCGTGGCACAGGGTAAGGAAGGCTTCGACATCGTACTGCGCGCCAAAGTTGAAGCGGCCTTCCTCAGGCTCGTGGAGAAGCCAAGGCACATAGGTGGCGACGCAGTTGCCTCCGGACTCCTTGAACTTCTGCAGGCGGTCTTGCCACTGGTCGCGTGGGACGCGGAAATAGTGGATCTCGCCACTGATCAGGAACAGTCGCTTGTCGCCGGAGATGTAACTGCGATTGTCGAAACTCAGCATGATTCCTCTAGTTCCCTTTGCGGTCGGTCGGGGCGGTGGCGGTACGGTTCCACCGGCAGACTCAATCCAACCCGCGTGCCAGCGCACGTTACTCGCGCCGGGTCGGGGGTGCAAGGTTGGGAAGTGCGATCGCGGGGCATGGCGAGCTGCTTGCTCATCAGGGCATGGCAAACGCCTTACCCGCGATGTCGTTGACGAAATCAGGAACGCGCAGGCGCAGTGTGCCGGTGGCATCGGCCGTGACGGTATCAGTGCAGAGGACCTGGCCGGTGAGGGTGTCCCACCATTCTACGGTGTATCTGCCGGCGGGCAGACCGCGAAGCTCGGCACTCATGGCAGTGATCGGCTCGGCGGATCAGGCTCTGGCGACGCGGCGGCAAACAGCAGCGGCAAGCGGAACAATAGGGTGAATCCCAGTGAGGCGGCGATCCCCACCCCCACGGCGAACCCGAGGGACTGGATGGCCGGGACGCTCGTGAAATAGAGGGAGCCGAACCCCAAGAGCGCGGAGCCCGCGCAGACGAGTACAGCATAGCAGCCGCTGTCGATGCGCTCCGCCAATTGCCGCCGCGTCATGCCCGCGCAGGAGACTCCGAGGCTGACCAGGAAGATGCCGTAGTCCACATCGATCCCGATCAGGAGAGGGGCGGCGATGAGATTGACCATGTTCAGGCGATGGTCCGTCAGGCGGGCGACCGCCAGCAGCACCAGCAGGCTGGCCGCCATCGGCAGGATGGCCAGGCACGTTGCCCCGACGCGGCGGAAATGGATCAGCAGGTACAGCACCACGGCCAGCCCTGCAAAGCCGATGAGCCTGGGCAGGTCGCGGTGGATGATGCCCTCGGTGTCGTAGGCGATGACGCTGATCCCGGTGAGGGTGGCTCCGGGCAGGTCCGCCACAGCGCCGCGGACAGACTCGATGGCGGCCCGGCGGTCAGCCTGCTGGTCCAGCGACTTTTTTACGAAGACCAGCATGATGGATTCGGTCGGGGGTGTGTGGGTGGCAATTGCATTGGCGGGCAGGAGATTGCGGGCCAGCGACGGATAGTCCAGCAGGCTCGTCATGGTTGGCGGACTTTGGCGGGTGAGCAGTGTCTGGAGGAATTCGGCGTAACCGTGGTAGGCCTCGGGGTCAAAGGCACTGGCATTGATGGCAGCGCGGAAATCGCTCACGACCTTGGCTGCATCCAGCGACCTAAGGGCGTCAAGGCGTTTGGGCACCACCTGCGGGTCTGGCAGCAAGTCTGCCAGTCCGAAGCTTCCGCTGATGCCGCCCTCGCGACGGACTTGCGGATTCGATAGACGCTGGCGGGCCGCGTGGGCGAGGGTCACGAGCGTTTCGGGCGAGTCTGCCTTGAGGTAGAGCAGCAGTGAATCGGGCGAGGTACCGAAACGCTTTCCGATCTGCTGTTGGGCTTCGAGGGCGGGATTCGGGCGGGGGTGCAGGACGGTCATGTCCTGCTCAATCGGCAGGGGGCCCTCGGGCGAGAGTGCCAGCACCAGTCCCGAGCCCAGCAGCACGAGCACGCTGGTAGCTACCAGCCACCAGCGGTAGCGCGCGATGAGCATAAGCAGTGGCAGGGTGCGCAGGCGCATCTGTGGGCGGCGGGCTGTCTCGGTGGTCTTGCGCCGGTCGACCAGTGCCAGGGTGGCGGGAAGAAGCATCAGGGCACAGAAGAACGCCCCGCTGAGCCCCATGCTGCCCAGCCATGCGAAGTCGCGGATGGCCGGGACGCTGGACCACCCGATGGCGACAAAGCCGATGAGCGAGGTGAACCAGGCGGCAAAAAGCGCCGGTGTCACCGCCAGGACCGTTTCCCGCGCCGCATCCTGCGGAGTCAGGCCCCGTTTGCGGTGGGCCTCATAGTCGGAGATCAGGTAGACGGAGTAGTCGATGGCCAGCCCTGCGAGGATGGCTCCGATGACGCCGGTGATGGGCGTGAGAGTGGACTGGAAGATCGAACTGGCCCCGAATGCCAGGAGCACCCCCATCGCGACGGGCGCGAACGCCAGGAGGAACAGCCGCAGCGGCTTGCGGTACATCAACAGGAACAGCAACTGCAGAAAGACAACCGACCCGGTGATGCTGGCGCTCATGTCGCGACGGATGGCTCGCTCGCTCTCGGTGGCGATGGGGTAGGCCCCGGCAAACTGGAGGTCGAGGTTGTCGGTGTTCACCTTGGCGGCCAGGAGCGTGATGGCGGCGGTGAAGGCCTTGGAGAACTCGATCTCCGAGGGGGGACGGGCCCCGCCCAGGCGGATCAGCAGGTTGCGGCCGTCGGCGCTGAGGAAGGCCTCGGAGTTCTGGTAGGTCTGGAACGGCTTCTGGCCCACCAGGCGGTCCAGGATGAACTCGTGAAGTCGGAGCGGGTCCTGGAGGCTGATCTTGGCCAAGACCTGGGCGGCCGGACCGGGGACGGCCATCAGCGACTCGTTCCTGGCGATCTGCTGCGCCATTCCCTGCGGAGTCAGACGTTCGCGGGCGGCGGCGACGGCGTCGTTGCTGAGGTAGAACAGGCCGGCCGGAACCAGTTCCTTCTCGAAGAACCGCCGGGTCTCGGGATCGACGCGGTAGCTCATTGCGGGGCACATCGCCGAAACGTCGGCCGAGGCGCGCACAGCCGATTCCAGACGCTCCGCGAACGCCAAGAGGCGCTGCGGCTCGGGCGAGGGGGATGAAGACTCGGAAGTCGCGGCGGGCTGCGAAACCAGCAGGAGCATCTCCTCGGCCGCGCTGAAGTGGTGCAGTACGCGAAGCAGAGCGTGCGAGGCGGGGTTGTCATTGGCGAACATCCCGTCGAGGCTGGGTTCGGGCCGCAGACGCGACACGCCGACGGCCGCCAGCGCGCAAACCAGCAAGGCAACCAGGAGGGCAGCCGCCGGGGTCGCGATGGGCCAGCAGACCAGCTTCTGCCAGGGGCGGCGGGAACCGGAGTCGTTCATAGCAGCGATTGTTGGGGCGAACACGGCCGCGTCAAGCGTCCGCACTGTCAAGCGTCCGCACAAATGAGGACGAGTTCCCTCGCCTGTGGGGGATCGAACCGCGCAGGGATCTGCGCAGGGGTGAGCTGGGCATCGTCGCAAACGGTGGGACCGACCAGTCGCTCAGGCATCGGTCCAGCCGCGGCGTGCGGCGCATCCACCTTGACGGCAGGAGGGGCCGACATGCCGGGGATCCATCGCGATTGAGCAGCCAGCAGCAGGCTGGCGACCGCCAGCGACACTACTCCAACGATCGCGCCGATCTTGAACCACTCAAGGAACGAGACTGTTCCGTGTCCACGCTTTTCCAGGACCCCCACCGCGATGATGTTGGCGGTACTGCCGATTACGGTGGCGTTGCCCAGGAACGTGCCACCGAAGAGCATCATCCAGTAGATGGCGGATGAGAATGGGGCAGGGGCAGCAGCGAGGCGGACATCATGAATGATGGGCATGAAGGTTGCCACCGCCAGGACGTTGTCCAGGAACGCGCTGAGAATGCCGGTGCTCCAGCCGACGATATGGATCAGGAGCGTGTCATTGCCGGCGGTGGCATCGATCAGCCTGGCAGCGATGACCTTGGTGACTTGCGTGTGTTCAAGCGTTCCCACGGACGCGAAAAGCATCATGAAGAAGCTGAGCGTCCACCAGTCGACGCGGCGTTCGACAAGCTGGCGGGCCTTCTTGCCCTGGAGCAGAAGTACGACAGCGCCCATGGTCAGCGATGCGCCCACCATCATCGTTCCCTCGTGCAGCCTGCCGCCCGGGGCGCCGGTGAGTCTGCCCAGCCAGCGTTCGCTCATGCCGTGGGTGACCAGCAGCAACAGGGTGGAACCGAACACAATCCACGGGACCAGGAGACTGTGGCCCTCCGGCAGTCCGGCCACGGGCGGCGTACGTGATGGTTCGCGTGAGGCTGTACCCGAGGCGACTGTGACTTCAGGCTCGCCCGCACCACCGGCGGCTACGCCGGCGAAGGCGTGGCTGTGAACGGTTTCCACGGCGAGCAGCGAAGCATGCTCGTTGCGGACGGCCGCCTCGAACCGGCGGATATCGACGGCAAACCACCAGCGACAGATAAGGTAAGTGACCACATTGACCACCAGGGCGATGGGCGCCGACCAACGCAGAAACTCAGTGAAGCTGAAACCGGCGCTGAATGCGATCATGACGCCAATGGGATTTCCGATTGAACTGGCGGCCGAGCCGATATTCGTGGCGAACACCAGCATGATGATGAAAGGGACAGGCCTGAGCCTGTACTTGCTGGTCAGATGCAGCATGGCGCCGGACATGAAGAGAATGCTGGTGACTTCGTCCACCAGCGCCGCTGACACGGTTGCCATGAGCATCAAAAACAACAGCAGTACCTTGGGGCGCGGGCCGATCCATGCGATAAGCCGCTCGATGACGTGCTCAAAGAAGCGTGCTTCTTCGAGGAATCCGATGACGAGGAACATCCCCACGAGAAAGATGATGACGCGAAGATTGGCCGACTCGGTGAACTGCTCAACGGAAAGAAGATTGAGTCCCAGCAGTATGGCGATTCCGCCAAAGGCGAAGGCAAGGCGGAACTCGGCAAAGAGCAGGGTGCCATAGATGAAGCTGGAGAAGACCAGGATGGCCAGTAGCTGGCGCGCGTCGAAGTGGATGTCCACCGCCCGCAGCGAAAGTAGTGCGCCGAACGTTCCGACCAGGAGTGCAAAATAGTAAATGGCGCTGCGCATGTTGTCTTCCGAGTCTGGGTGCTGGTTCTTCGCTGCTGGGTTTCGAAAAGGGGCGTGGGGGGGCGGGGGGGGCGGCCGCCCCGGGCGGGGCGCGCGGAGTTTTTGGTTTCTCGCAACAAACACCCGGCGCCGGGGGGGGCCGGGGCGGCCCCACCGGGCTTGCCGCCCTTACGGGCGCGGCACGCCCCTTTTCGCAACCCAGCAGCGAAGAACCAGCAC
>JBBQTU010000234.1:0-6469 GCA_038213005.1 Tepidisphaerales bacterium
TGCCGAAGGCAATAGCTGTTCACTCGGCCTATCGTCCGGCTGCGAATCCATGAACTGAGCAACCGTATGCGCTAATGCGCGCACGTACGGATCTGCGGGAGCCCCGGCTGAGTAATCGGCCGGGGCCACCCGGACGCCCGCCGCTGCTTCCCGCAACCGAACGAAGCCGTTTGCGTGGCAGCTTATCGATGCTTCGCCTGGGCTGTCTGCCTTTTCTCCCTATTTTCCGGTACAGTCCCCGGCCCAAGATGCCAATTGCCACGCTGCACAACCTCACCAAGGGATTCGGACACAAGTCGCTGTTCGAGAAGCTCAATCTGAGCATCTACCGTGGCCAGCGCATCGGCCTGATCGGCGCCAATGGCAGCGGCAAGACCACGCTGCTGCGGATCCTGCTGGGGCAGGAGACGCCTGACGACGGCAGCGCATCGATCCGCAAAGGCGTCAGCGTCGGCTATCTCGAGCAGAACCCCACCTTCACGGCCGGGAATACGGTCATTGACGAGGCCGAAGAGGCGTTTGCCGATTTGCATCAGCTCTCGCAGCGGCTGCGCATTCTCGAACACGAGATGGCGCACGTCGTCGGCGATGAACTGGAGAAGGTCCTGGCGAAGTACCAGCACGTCCAGCATGAGTTTGAGCTGGCCGGCGGCTATGCCTGGCGGCATCGCCTGGAAGCGACGCTTCAAGGCGTGGGCCTGCCGCCGGAAATATGGGAACAGGATGTCCAGACGCTGTCCGGCGGGCAGCGGTCGCGCCTGGCACTGGCGAGGCTCTTGATCGGCGAGCCTGATGTGCTGCTGATGGACGAGCCCACCAACCACCTGGACCTCGGTGCCGTCCAGTGGCTGGAGGACTACCTGCTGGACTTCAAGGGCGCTGTGCTGCTGATCAGTCACGACCGCTATCTGCTGGACCGGCTGGCGACCCGGATCGCATGGCTGCACTACACCAAGTTGACCACGTTCAACGGCAACTATTCCCACTTCATCGTCCAGCGTGACCTGATGGAGCTGTCTCAGGAGCGAGCCTTTACGCAGCAGCAGGAAGACATCGCCAAGCAGCAGGAGTTCATCCGCCGCTTTGGCGCCGGCCAGCGGTCCAAGGAAGCCAAGGGGCGCGAGAAGCGGCTCAATCGCCTGCTGATCAGCGATCAGATGGTCGGCGAGGTCCGGCAGGAGCAGGGCGTTCACATCACCTTCGACACCGACCAGCGGGCCGGTGACCGCCTGCTGGGCGTGCGAGGGCTGAGCAAGAGCTATGGCTCCAACTGTCTCTGGGACGGGCTGAATTTCGACGTCACGCGCGGCGAGCGGATCGGCATCATCGGGCCTAACGGCAGTGGCAAGACCACGTTGCTGGAGTCGCTGGTCGGCCGGCGTGATGCCGATCGCGGCGATGTCCGCTGGGGCGCCAACATCGTCGTCGGCTACTACGACCAGAATCTGGAAGATCTCAACGAGGAGAACAGCGCTTTCGAGGAAGTGATGGCCGGCCGCGATTGTGGCCAGCAGGCCGTGCGCGACATGCTTGGCACGCTGCTGTTCACCGGCGACCAGGCGGACAAGCCGATTGGCGTACTTTCCGGCGGCGAGCGGGCCCGCGTCCGGCTGGCTCAGTTGCTGCTGGACAAGCCCAATGTCCTGGTGATGGACGAGCCGACGAACCATCTGGACATTGCTTCCTGTGAAGCCCTGGAACGTACGCTGTGTCAGTTCCCCGGCACCATCCTTTGTGTCAGCCACGACCGCTATTTCCTGGACAAGGTCGTTAAACGACTGCTCGTATTGCGGCCGCCCGCGGTCGTCGATTTCCTGGGCAACTACTCCGCATGGCACCAGCGATGCCTCGCCGAGGCGGCGGTGGCCGCCCAGCGCACGGCCGCTACCAAAGAGGCCGCCAGGGACGCCGCCCACCAGGCGTCCCGAGCTCAGACCAAGGCCAAGGCCGACACGGGGGAGAAACCCAAGACGCCGTCGAAGAAGGCCAATGCCTACTTGCGCCCCTTCGGCCGGCTGAGTGTCGCAGAACTCGAGCAGGAAATGCACAAAGCCCAAGGGGCCATCGTCGCATGCGAAGCAGCCTTCGGCGACCCGGCGGTCTTTCGCGATGCGGGAAAGACGAAGGAGAATCAGTCCGAACTGGACTCGCTGAAGAGCAGGCTCGGGCAGTTGGAAGAGGAATACCTCCTGCGTCTGGAGTCTGCCTGAGGTGATCCATCCGCCCCTCGCCCTGTCACAACCGGGCGGGCTCGATATAATCCCCGCAGTCCTCATTGGGATACTCAATGGCAGATTACGCAACCTATGTTCAGCAGCTTGGAAAGGCCGCACGTAGAGCCGGTTATGAACTCACCCGGCTTGATGGTGCCCAGCGCACGGCGGCTCTTTTGCGGATGGCCCAGGCCATTCGCGCCGGCCGGCCGGCACTTCTCGCAGCCAACGCCAAAGATGTCGCCGCTGCACAAGCGGCAGGGCTCGCCCCGGCCCTGGTGGAGCGTCTGAAGCTGAGCGACAAGCGGGTAGAGTCCATGGCCGTCGGCGTCGAGCAGATCGCCGCCCAGGTTGACCCGGTGGGACAGATCATCGAAGGCTACGTCCGCCCCAACGGCCTGCGGATCACCAAGATGCGCGTCCCGCTGGGCGTGATCCTGTTCTTCTATGAGAGCCGGCCCAATGTCACCAGCGACGCGGCCGCCCTGTGCATCAAGAGCGGCAACGCCATCATCCTTCGCGGCGGCAAGGAGGCGATCCATTCCAACCAGGCGATCGCGAAAATCATCTCGCAGTCGCTGGCGGATGCGAAGATCGACCCGGCCGCCGTGCAGCTCGTCGAGCACACCGACCGCGCCCTGGTGCCGCTGATCCTGAAGCTGGACAAATACATCGACCTGGTGATCCCGCGCGGCGGCGAGTCTCTGATCCGCGAGGTGGTGAGGGAATCGACCATCCCGGTCCTGAAGCACTTTACCGGCAACTGCCACATCTATGTGGACTCGGCCGCCACGTCCCTGGGCGAGCAGTTGGTGCAGGATGTCTGCGTGAACGCCAAGACCAGTTATCCCGGCGGCGCTGTCTGCAACGCGGTGGAGCACCTGCTGTTCCACAAGGATGTTGCCGCAAAGCTGATCCCCGGCGTGTGCGAGGCGCTCAAGGCCAAGGGCGTCGAGGTCCGCGGCGACGAGCGCACGCGAGCGATCTGCCCGGCCGCCAAGCCGACGACCGTGGAGGATTGGGACACCGAATACCTCTCGTTCATCATCGGCATCAAGGTGGTCGACTCGATCGACGAGGCGATCACCCACATCAACGAGCACGGCTCGCACCACACCGATGCAATCCTGTCGGCCGACACGCGCGCGATCGAACGTTTCACCCGCGAGGTGGATTCGGGCAGCGTCATGGTCAACGCCAGTACGCGTTTCGCCGACGGCGGCGAATACGGCCTGGGCGCTGAAATCGGCATCAGCACCGACAAGCTGCACGCCCGCGGCCCGATGGGCGCGATGGATCTGACCACCAGCAAGTGGATCGTGACCGGCAACGGCCATTGCAGGTAAGGCACCGCCCGCCATCGTCTGCGGCGCGCCAGACGGCCGGTTCGTCGGCGATGCCCGCCTACGCGAGGATCGGTGACGCCGGAGCATCCTTGCCCGCGGAGGTCGATTCAGTCGCTTCCGGTTGCCTGCCGATAAGCTGGTCAAGAATCTCGCGCACGAATCGGTAGGTGACGTGGTACATGCTGATCAGGTTGCCCAGGCTGGCGCGGTCGGGCGTGTTGCCCACCATCAGTTCGATCACGGCCAGGAGTTTGCTCAGGGACTGCTCGGCCAGGGCGATGGCGCGGGCTCGGTGCTCGGCGGGGCAATCGCAGGCCTTGCCCGTTCCCACCAGCGACGCCATCTCGATCGCGGGGATCAACGCACGCAGGTAACGCTCGCTCGCCAGCAGGCGATTGCGCATCAGTTCAAGCCACGCAGTCCCGGCCGGGCGATCTGCTCGGCACGGCGTCAGCGTCGCAAGCGTCTGCGCGTACAAGTCGGCGAATAGCTCGAACCGGGGCTTGCTGAACTTCAGCAGGTATCCCATCGGATAGGGACCACGCCAGCAGCCGTAGAAGCAGAAGCCCGCGTTGGGCAGCAGGTCGTAGGCGGAATCCGTCAGTGCCGCCAGTTGCGCCAGCGCCAGCCGCACGCGGGCCGGGTCGACGATCCCCATCGCCTCGGCCGATTGCCATCGAAACTCGCGCGGCGTCAGACGGCCCTTGATGGTGCTTTCGGCGGTGTATCGGATGGTCCAGGCATTTTCAGCTACCCGCCAGTGATTGACAGCCAGGCATTGCAGCCGCCCGCCGCCCAGCGAATGGAGGTACTCCATCACGGATGCCAGCCCCTCGGTGTCATCCTGTTGCAGGTACATCAGCCCGTCAAACTCGGCCCAACTGTATACCGTGACCCGGGAAAGCTCGTCGGCCCGGAGTTTGGCCGAAGGCAGATGGCGATAGACCCGGCCGGCACCGTGGCCGCTGAGTAGCGCCAGCCCGCAGTCGGCCGGGGCCATGGATCGCCAAAGGTCGGTGACTGACTCCAGATACTCAGGCATCGCGCAGTAAACGCCCAGAGACAACTCGACGCGATCGCCCACTTGCTTCTCAAGCTGGGTTAGCGCCAGGAGATTGTGGGCGGTCTCGCCCAGCACCGACTGCAGGTCGGTGCGCTGCGGCCCGATGAGGCGCTGAACCGATGGCAGTTGCATGGCCTGCGCGGGCAAGACCTGCTCCAACGCCTGGCGCAAGTCGTCCAGGGCTAACGCCTTGCCCCAGCCGCCCACTTCCTGGGTCATCAGTTCCAGAGTGTCGATGTCGGGGTAGTCCCTGAGAATGGCGTGCGCGGTCGCCAGGGTGTCGGTAAGATCGGTAGTTCTGCTGCGCGGCTCAAACGAGAACTGCACATGCATTCCCACCCGCTTGGCCTCGGCCATCACTTCCCGCAACCATGCCTGGGCTGCGCGGCTGCGCGCTTCGGGCGCATCCAGCAGCGGCTCGATGTCCGGGATGCACCAGCGATCCGTGTTGCCCGCTCGGCAGCGAATCGACGCCAGTGGCGGCAATCGATGCTCTTCGCCGTAGAAAAACTCGCCCGCAAGCATGGGCTTGCCCGGTAAGTCTACCGCGACCCACTGCGAGGGATAGCTGTGAAACGTGATGAAGTTAAAACGCAGACGCGCCAGGTTGCGGATGTATTCTTTCGCCTGTTCGGGCGGCCATGCGGAGATGTCCATCGGGAAGTTGATGTGCTGGCGAATGCCGCGTCTGGCCACTGCGGGAGTTGTGATTCCAGACAGCCGGCCAAGCCGGTCCCAGTGGATCTGCTCTGGCGCAATAGGCCCGGTCACCTCAAATCGCCAGCCCAGTTCCTCGAGCATGGTGTAGACACCGTGCAGCGCGGCGGACGGCGTGCAGCCGGTGATCGCGAAGTGCTTGGCCTGCGAAGACAACTCCCACGCGCCGGCGGGTAACTGCGGATTTGAGGAGAGTTCAAGCTGCAGATCGGCGTCGCCCGAAGAAAGCTGCACGCCAGCGCTTCCCAGATGCCGCCGAAGCTCCTCGTGAGCGAACTCCCAAACCGATCCTTCTTCACCGGGCAGCTTTACGCAAACAGTCATCGGACGCATGTCTGAACCTTCTGAATATTAAAACGATTGAGTACGGCGGTCACCTGAACGAGTATCCTCGAAGCAGTTCAAGTTCTCCAGCCCCCCCCATAAGCCCTCCCCTATAAGGGGCGTACCCGTTTCCCCGGCTAGGCCGCGTGACGTGGCGATTGGCCGCCCCATTGAGCGGCAGCGAAGTAAGGACTCGCTGCCGCGAGGCGGCAATCGCTACAAGCGAGGGCGCATGTGCCACAGGTGCGCTGCTGCTCAATGGGGCTGGATTTCTGCACTTGCCCGGAAAACGGGCACGCCCCCCATCGATGGCGGGTGCGAGCCGGATTGACAGGGCTCGCACTCTTTGGCCTAATCGCCCCCTCACGCAGGAGTGGCGGAATTGGCAGACGCGCAGGACTTAGGATCCTGTACCGCAAGGTGTAGGGGTTCAACTCCCCTCTCCTGCATTACGTTTTTCTGGGATATTGACGAAAGATTCCAAGTTCTGTCCCAGCGCCCCCGCGTACGAGGTGGTCGATACGCCTCATCACGTTCGATCTCCAGGGATCAGCCGTTCGGGCCTGTTTCGCGCTGCCCACCCACGCACACGTTCATCGCTCCGTCAATCCACCCGCCGAGGCGGGCTGGCCACTTCTCCTACAGAGGAGCCCACCGGCCTCCGCCATAGTCGGCCCTGTTCATCGCACGCCGCAAAGGAATAGGAGCGGAATGCGAGCGTTCCTCACCCGGTATCCCCCCCCACCATAAGCGTTAACTTATCGCGGCCACAGGACCGTACTCTCCCGCCATTTTCTGTGCCTTTT
>JBBQTU010000235.1:0-6411 GCA_038213005.1 Tepidisphaerales bacterium
AGGAGCAACACACGCGGAAGAAAGAAGCACCATGGTCACGCGGGATTCTAATTGTCGCTGACGCCTAATTATAATTGTCGCTTGACAGGCGTCCGTGTTTCGCGGCCGGGGCGCTGGCCCCGGGGCGGGTGGACGCGATGACGAGCGGGAGGGAGCCGGGAGCCGTCGCGCTGGGAGTTGAGCCTTTCCCGCGGGCGGCGGTGCGCGATGATGGATGGACAGCCCGGACGGTCAAGGCGTTGGGACTCGAATACACGGTGTGGCGAGGGAGATAACCCATGTGGGAAAGAGGCTGCAAAGTGACAAAGCCACTAGGTGCGTCGCCCTGCGATCCCTTAAGCTTTTCGAGATGGAACGACTTGACCAGGTACGGCCGCGTCATTCGGCGGCTGGGACCTTTGGCGCGGCTTGCAGGAGATTCTCCTGCTCATCCAAGGGCTGGGCTTTTCGGACCTGTTCCTGGATTGCTGCGGCTTCGCTTGAAAGCCCGGCCTCGGCCTTGGTGGACACCTCATCCTCGCCCGTCGTCGGTTTGTGGCCATCGGGTGGTCGCAATCGTTGGCGTTCCCCGCTCTGATCTGATTCTCCGTTAAGCAGGGTGACGGGAACGCCGCGTGGGAAGATGACTTCGCGTGCCTCGTCAGGCATCGAGATGCCGTTTTCCTGAAACGCGCGCTTCACCAGCCGGATGACCGAGGATCGCACCTTCAGATAACTGTGAGTTTCACCATTGAGCCAAAAGTAGATGCGCAGATTCACCGTGGCCTTGTCGAGGTTATCTACCAGTACCCAAGGCTCCGGGTCGTTCAGAACGGCCGGATGGTTGGCAAGCACCTTTCGGGCGACTTCCTGCGCCTTGTCGATGGGGTCGTCGTAGCCGATACCGACGACGAAGTCCTCTCGACGATTTGGGTTGGCGGTAAAGTTGCGCAGGACGCTCTTATAGACCAGGGCGTTGGGAATCTGGACGATGTTGCCGCTGAGTGTCATGAGGACAGACGTGCGGATATTCAGTTGCTGAATGAACCCCAGGACGCCGGCGACCTCAATCAGGTCGCCGCTCTCAAAAGGGCGCTGGACGCTGAGGAATACGCTGGCCAGGAAGTTTTCCGTGATATCTCGGAATGCTATACCGACGGCGAGCCCGACCAGGCCGGTGCCGCCCACGATCGTGAGCGCGAGTTGGGTCAGACCAGAGACGCAGGACGATATACGTGCCAGCGAGGAAAACAAGAAGTCCTGCTCCCCAGGCGACAACGCCCAGCAGGAGTTTCGCGCGGACCCGCTTGCGGAAAAACGCCTGCATCGCCCGCGCCACCAGCCAGCCAGCACCCGCCGACAAGACCAGAATGAATAGACCGAAAATAATGAAAGTGGTAAATGACTGGAACTTCCTCCCTCGACCAAGCTGTTATTCCGCCGCCATCGCTTCGCCGGTTGACGTGCGTCCCTTGGGATCGTGAAGTTTTTCGAACGTGCTGTTCAGGAGCCTAGCCATCTTCTCGACGGCGCTGTCGAGCGCCTCGTCGAGCGTGACGGCGACCCCTTCGACCACGACCGGCTGCATGCCCGCGGGCCGGGCTTCGAGGACGCAGCGTTTGTCGTCGCCGTTGGATTTGGAAGCGTTGTCGTCTCTCAAATGTACTTCGACACGGGTCAACTGCGTGAATCGGCCCAGCGCCGCTTCGACGGTCGATTGAACATGTTGGTCAAAGGCTTCGCTTCCCTTGATATCGTGGCCGGTGTTGACTTGGACTTGCATATTGGTTCCTTCTGTCCGTGGAGACGGGCGTTCGAATAGCGTTATTGCTTCGCATCCCGGCGGGCCTGAGCGCGCTTGCCGCTTGCGGAGGCCTTTCCAACACGCCGGCCTTCAAGGCCGGCCTCCTTCTTCCGGGCATATTTGGCGGCGGTCTGCGCCCGTTTCTGCTGGGCAGAGCCTATTGGCGATGGGCTCGACAGCGCGGGGCCGCTGGTTACATCATTGCGCGTTTGCTCCCCTGGCCGCGATTTGCCGCCGGCATTGGTGTTGCCATTCTTAGCCGGTGTCTTTGAAGGCTTCATCGGCGACGACGCCGCGTCGACTGCTCCGCCTTCATTCTCCCACTCTGCCAAGGCGCGAGCCTTCGGTTTCTCCGGCTGTTTGGGTGGAGTGGTGTCACTCATACGCAACCGTTTCAAAGCGCGGCCCAGCCGACCCGAGCGGCGCAGCGAAGCACTGCGATGCGATCCCGGACCAGCTCCTGGCGTCGCCATCGGCGCTAGACCAAGGCGTTTGCGTTTCCTTTTCTGGATCATTTATATTCCTTTCATATCGATGGTAGCAGCGTGCTGCGCACAAACCCACTGTAAAAATCTGGCGACTACGGCCGCGTGCCCACCTTCATCCCGGCGTGCGGGCTTCGGCGGGATCCCGCTGGAGGCGTTTCACAATGGCCTCGGCGGCGTGGCGGTCGCGCGGGTCGGGGATGCTGAAACGAGCGGCGTCGCCGATGAGGTCGGCCTGGGCTCGCAGCGCGGCTCGGCGCTGCGCATCGTGGGTGCAATCGCCGATCGCCTCCAGTGCCGTCAGCAATGCCAGCAGGACGGCGACGTTGCCCTGGGCATTCTGGCGGATCTGGTCGAACGCCTCGGCGAGCATTCCCTGGAACGTCGGACCTCGCGCGATGACCCGCAATTCCGCGCCATGCTCGGCAGCGTCCATCCGGTAGCGTGCCTCGCTGCGCCGCGCCGCCAGCCGCGCAAGAATCGCCGATAGGTAGTTCACGCAGGTGACGGCCGTGGTCGTGTCGTTGATGCCCGGCGAGAGCGCCTTGAGCGCCACATCCACGATCTGCCGAACGCCGAAGCCGGCATCCTGCACCATCGTGCGATCGTGGCCGATGGTGAATGTCGCGTCGATCCGGGCTGCGAATTCCTCGTCGGGCGCGCCGGCGGCGATGCAGACCAGCGAACGAAAACACCGCTTTGCCAGCATGCAAGGGTGGTGGCACGAGACGCACGTGGCGGGCAATTGACAGGTGGCTGGCATGGATAAGGTGAGGCGTTGATATGGGGGGCGTTGATAAGGGGTCACCGCATATTCTCATGACCGCCGGGCGGCAGATCGAAGTGGTTCCGGCATGGAAGTGGATGGACTGATCGGTGTGTCTATAGTGAACACGCGATGATCGGCTCGGCTTCCGCGTCGGTGGAGCTAAGGCACCGCTTGGCTGCGTGTGCCCGTTATTTCGGCGTACGTTGCAGGCGATAGAGTTTGCCGGTGCGGGGGTGGATGGTCTTGGGTTGGCCGTTTTCGTAATCGATCTGGCCACAGTCCAGGATGTACATTGAGCCGTCGGGGCTGAACTTGACGTCGACGGGGCGCTCCAGCAGTTCGACGGCTTCGCTGGGTGTGCGGCCGGAGATGATGCCTTTGGTGTTGAAGACCAGGTCGAAGGTGCGTCGGGCGTCGACATCGACGCAGACGACCTTTCGGCCGACCGGGGCGGAGTCCAGTCCGCTGGTCTCGGCGAGATCGTGGTCGCCGGCCAGGGCGATGATGGCCGAGCCGCGGAATTCGCGGAAATCGCTTTGTGAGGGGACGAAATCGAGTCGGGCGGCGCCGGCCTGGACGGGGAAGGTGGCCAGCAGGAGGGTGTTGCGGTCGGGGCGGAGCAGGCCACTGGCCTGGTGGTCGATCAGGAAGGAGAGTTCCGGATAGCCGCTCTTGATGATCATGTCGGCGGGCGGCTGGAATCGCGGGTCGTCGATGGGCAGAAGGTCGGCGCTGTAGTCGGGCCAGCCATACCAGGTGCCGCGCACCACGCGCAGAAGGGTGTCGGGGTCATTCTTCACCGGGCGGGTGCCGCGGAGTTCCATGCCTGCGTTGGTGGCATAGATGCGGCCATATTCATTGAAGGCCAGGCCGCGGGCATAGCGGAGGCCGTTGGCCTCGACGTGAACATCGCCGCCCTTGGGGCTGACGGAGTAGATGGCGGCGGAGGGCTTGCCGTTTTCGGGCGGGCGCACCCATGTGAGTTTGCTCTGTCCGAAGGGCTGAAATGGCGCGGTGACGGCGAGGTTATTGCCGCTGAAGAAGCCAGCGCGTGGATTGGTGCTGTCAAAGCGGTAGCCCAGAAGTTTGAGCGAGACGCCGGGGATGTCGGCGGCGTTGGGGTGTTTCTCGGTCCAGGTCTCCCAGTTGTCGGCGCCCACGACGCCGGAGTTGGTCATGCTGCCGACGCCGAAGTAGAGGCGGCTGCCGTCGGGGCCGATGGCGATGTCGGTCAGCCCGTAGTCGCCCTCAGCCGGGAGGTCGGCGACGACGGTCGTAGGATTCCCGTGGTAGTCGAACGAGGTGACCACCCCGCGATCGTTGGCATCGCGGTGGGTCACATAGAGCCTGCCGTCGGCGACGACCATGCCGCCCACGGGGCCGCGTACGATGAACTTGCCCTGGGCGCTGCCCAGCGGCATGGCGACGTTCTTCTTGGGATAGATGTCAAAACGGGTGCCGTCGGTCTTGAAGCCGAAGATGCGGACGTCGTCGCCCTGCAGGGCGTTCTCGGCGATGATCACCGATCCGTCGGAGTCGAACGCGATGGCGGTTGGCGCGGTCAGGAATCGCGCGGCGAGTTTGAGTTCATAGCCGGCGGGATACTCGACGACCGCGCGGTCGATGGAATGCTGCTGCAGGCGCGACGGGATGAACGTCACCTCCTGCTGACAGCCCGACAACACTGCCGCCGCCAAGACGGCTACCAGAGCCGACCATTGCCGCAGAACCACCGGACGCCGAGAGTACATCATGGCATAACTCCACACCGGGGCGAGTGAGTCGCGCAGGTGCTTACACAATTTCCGACCGTGGATAAGTGTAGTCATCCCAACGGGCCGGACAAGGAGGGGCGCGACGGACGGGCGAGACGGCGGCCGGGACGGTGAGGCCAAAAATAATACCGCCCGCCGCTGGAGGGCATGCGACGGGCGGTCGGAGGGTTAACGTTAAGTCATGTGGGAATTTACCATGTTGGGCTCGCTTGTCCAGAAAAAAATGCAAATAAAGTTGTGCTCACTTCGTAAACGCAAAAGGCTGACAAAAACTGGCGGGAATGACGACGCAGATTTTCGAGATGGCCCGGCCGCAGGCGCATCAATATGAGAGTCATCCGAAGGCTGCGCAGCAGGCTGGCGGCGGGTGAGGCTTTGGCGGATCAGCAGTTGCGGCAGGGATCGGGGACCTGGGCGCTGCCGGTGCCGCGTTGCATGATCAGGAGGTCGGGTCGGGCCTTGTAGCCAGCGACTTTCCAGAACTCGCGGTCGGTGGGGTTGTCGGCGACAAGGAAGATGTTGCAGCGGAGTATACCTTCGCTGCGCAGACGCTCCAGGCAGACGCGGACGAGTTGCATTCCCAGGCCCTGGCGACGGCGGAAGGGCGAGACGGCCAGGTGGTGCAGGTAGCCGCGGCGGCCGTCGTGACCGCACAGCACGGTGCCGATGATGCTGTCATTCTCTTCGGCGACCAGGCTCAGCCCGGGGTTGCGCTGCAGGAACCGTTGGATGCCCTCGCGCGAGTCGGAGTCGTTGAGGCCAATGCCTTGCATGCCGGTCCAGAGGGTGAGCACCTGGTCGTAATCTTCCATCGTCAACTGGCGAATGGTGACGTTCATGGCAGGTAGTTTACCGGATGAGGCGGGAAAACGAAGACAAGATTTCGCGGGTCTTGGGGCAGGGTGAGTGGAGGATAGGGGTTGAGGGGATAAGAATCATCACTATGCGGTACCTCATTCCGTTTCGCGGGGCGGGCAAGGCACCGAACGGGGGCGGTATTCACTTGTCAGAGCAAGACACTATGCGGGCAGTGCTTGGCCGGGGCCTCAACGTCGGGGCCAGAGAGGGACCGTGAATACACGCGACGCGGGGACAGGGCGACACGGGGACTCGATCCAAGAAAAAAGGTGACATCAAGACCACCCAAAAATCAAGAAAAAGGTGACATCCCACATTGCGTGACTCCGTTGATCATCAGTCACCTGCCTGTCGCGTGCTTCTTCGGGCGTTTGAGTCGGGACTGGCCGCGGTCACGGATCGTCCATTCCAGGCCCATGCGTTTTACCGTTTTGGCCGTCCATGCCACATCGCCATATGGCCGGCCACGCTGAATGTGAAGGCGCAGCCGGGTCAGTTTCGCCGGACGGGCATTGCCCTCCACGTAACGCAGGACTTCAGAGGCGGGAGGAACCGGGGAACTTACGTCCCCGGCTCGGTAGCGGGCGAAAGGAATCCCGTCCCGAATGGCACTTCCATAAGGATCACCTCGTTTTCATAAGCCTTGCTATGGCGATAGCGCGAGGCTCGTTGAGAAGCCGCTGTGTTTTGGGTCGTCTCTTGATCGCATGTGGCTCGACGCGACCAGGTCTGTCGTTGACT
>JBBQTU010000236.1:0-6376 GCA_038213005.1 Tepidisphaerales bacterium
CCTTTTCACCATTCATCGCGTACCAGCACCCGGCCTCGCCCTGCATCGCCTTGACAGGTCCGCTAATCATCCCGCGGGGCGCAACGACTTCGCCACCCAGCATCGGCGGGGCGCCGGCGCCCTGGACCGGATAGGTCCAAAGGCATTTACCGTTTCGCCAGCCACCCCAGTTCCAGCGGGAAATGATCCAGCCATCCGGCGACCGGTTGACCGAAGTGCCCCAGTAAGGATCGCCTTCGCCATATATGAACATCGGCATCGGCGGCAGGATGAATTCGGTTTTGTTCAGGTCCCACGACGGGATCCCTTTGCTGTCTACCACCGGAGCCGGGACATGCAGTCCCCAGTTGGCTGTAAAAGATAAATCCGAAGCGAATCCCCCCTGGACAAATCCATTCATCTTTTGGGTCTTGCCGTTCGCGTCAACCCAGGTGCCATCCTGGTGCCAGAAATAATACTCATCGGCATCGACCCGGTGATTGCCATTACGGTCGGACCAGGCGATAAGCATCTCGCTTGAGCCGATGTTTTTCAGCCCGGCTTTTTCTTTCGCCTGCTTGAAATTGTCGTTAAATCCATCCCCCCCCCATAAAAAACCATCGTCGCCAAGGCGCGCGACAGGCCAAACCGCATTGTCTTCCCCGACCATCCAAATCGTCCCACCACCGGTAAAATATGTCCTGCCGTTGAGGTGTATGGGGTGGTCGCCGGGATAACCCCAACGACCACCCTTGTATTCGATGCCAAAGGCTTCTTCGATGGTGTTTTTCTTGTTTTTTCCGTTCAACAGGATGGCCTTCGGTTTTGCCGTGCCCGTCTTCCAATCAAGCGCGAACTCCATCAGCCCGCCGAAATCCATGTAAAACATCCGGGTTTTATCCGTCGGGTCGATCGTACCGCCGCCGCCGTATTTGGGCGGGCCGTAATGAGCACGCAGAAACGCACCGGTCTGGGCGTTCCAGATGCTGACCCGTTTGGGCAGATGGGTGGCTTCAACGACCCAAAGCTGGCCCCGGTCATCGACCGCCAGGCCCAGGGGGGCTTGCATCTTTAATTCGTCGTATGTCCCCAACTGAGTGCCATCGTTTGGTTTGCCGATTGCTCGCAGGAACTCGCCAGCCGGCGTGAACACCTTGACCTGATTGCTGTTACCCCCATCAGCAACATATAGCTCAGTGCTGTCCGGGTTGAATACCAGGGCACGCGGATCAGACAGTTCCTGGGTGATCAGTTCCGTCCGTCCTTCCAGTTTGGGTCCTGACGGCTTGCCATCAGCGCCCGGCTGCGGACGCGTCACTTGATAGCGTAAAACCTTGCCGTCGCTGATCACCAACAGTCGCCCGGTTCGGTCAAACTGCAGGCCGCGTGGTTTGATCATCGGCACCGTGCCAACGATAGTTCCTGTGCGAACGTCGGCAAAAACCAGCGACTCATCAGCCGCTGAATTAAATACGACCAGACCGTCATATACGGCCAGTGAATTGCCGCTGCCATTCCCGGGCTTCAATGGATCATAGCCAACAATTTCCACGCCGTTCCCGTTCTTATGACACCCGCGGATGGTGATCCTTTTCTCCGAAGAGATTACCAGGTAAGCGTAAATATCCGGATTAGCGTCTTTACCCCCGTCCCGGGCGGCCGCCTGCGCGCCGGACCAACCCCAGAGTTGGCGGCGCTGGAGGGTTTTGCCGTCAAGCCCGACCCAAACCAAGGGCGATCCGGCTTCAGCGACCAATGCGGTGAGCAGGACCTGAGGCGCGCCATTTCCGTAAGGCGATCCGCTATTGGCCGGCAGGTACACCGCCCCATAGGGGGAGGAATGGTCGGCCAGCCAGGCACCCGTGTTGTCTTTTGTCGGCCAGGGCGGCATGCCACCGCTGTAAGCCGTGAATTCATAGGTCAGCGTGATGCCGTCGTGAGTCAGGCCGCGCGCACGGTAGGTATCCGGCGGAACGCGCCGGCGTGTTAGAGCTCCTCCTGCAACCTGGTCATGACGCTGAACAAACTGATTGACGTATTGACCGTCGTCATATCCGTCCCAGCTCAGCCGGTTACGGCCGGCGGGCAATTGCATCTCGGCCACCAGATTGCGCACCCGGACGCCAGATGAAGTTTCGATCACCACGGTCACGAGTTGAGGCTTGTCCAATTCGATCCAGATGGGAATGTCGGCGACGGCCTGCGACGCATCACCACCGGTGGCTGCCGCGCTGATCGTGTCAGGCGGGGCTGCGAACGCGTCGTGTGGCGACGCAATAGACGCCAGCATCGCAAACGGAGCAAGCACGCACCACGTACGCATCTTCAGTCGACTCATGGTCATGGGACCTCATTTTAGAAAGCGGTCGGAGCTGGCATCATTAGCCACCTGTAGACCCATTCGGGTAACAGCGAACGTCATGGCAGCAAGGTCCACCGAATGGTGTTCGACGCCTTGGGTAACCAATACGGATGCATGGTCAGGCTGTTGGTCTTGGTCGCGCCAGACGCATCGCCGAACGCGACGCCGCCGCCGTCGGCCGCATTGAAAACGAACGTGAAACCGACATCGCTTCCCGCCGACCATGGCTTGCCGCCCAATTCGCTCCATGGGATTGTCGCCCGGTACGTCGTAACGCCGTTGGCATTGGTCACCGAACACTCAGCCTTCACCGCATGCTGGTTGATCTTGCCTCGCTCCTGGTGTGGGAAATAGTGCCCACGCGGGACGCCCGGCGCCAGCAGGCACCAAAGCTCGGCCTTTCCATCCGCGCATTGATATAGACTGAACTCGTAGTCGCTGTCGGGCACCGCGCCCCAATACGCCGGCAAGCCGCTGGATGGGTATTTCAGGTCATGCGTCTTTGTCATCGCTTCCGATGCCGGATCCATGTTGATGGCAAACTGGAAAGCATCGCCACTGAACGGCAGTTGATCCATGAACCCCGCACCACCGGGAAGGTAAACATACTTGAACTGCTCCGTCGATTTGCCCGGCTGACCCTGCGCTTCGGCCCAGCGTTTGGCCTCGCCGCTCTCCACCAGACGCTTGAGTTCTGGTTTCTGCTTGAGCAGATTCTGGTACTCCTGCCAGCCCGGCTCGTCTGCGGCGGTAACATACCACTGACGTTTCTCTCCCCCCCAGATCTTTCCGTCATTGCGAATAGCCAGGAATGCGGCATACGGGCGAAGTTCTGCAAATTTTGTTTCGTCTTTGGCCAGGTTCCTGAAATATGCATCATCATCGCGAGTGGCCAAACGCGGCCGTTGCCGAATGCTCTTGGCGTCGACCGTCGCGACGAGATGCAGGCCCTGCTGATCATAACCCAGCTTCACCTCGCCACGCCGAGCGGCAATCGCCATCTTCTGTTTCTGGATGAACGGCAACCAGATCGCCTCGATCTCGTTCCCCTTCACATCTCCCTCCGGCCGAAGCACCGTCGCACCGGGAAGCGATTCCCACTTCGTCGAGTCAGCCGATGCGGTCAGGCGACTGATCACTGTCGGCTGGATCACCTCAGTCCACTTGGTAGGTGCCAACCCCGGGGCATCCGGCGTGAACACGAACTGCATCGGCAGACCGCCGAAGACGCTCGCCGATAGCGGGATCTTCACTGCCACCTCAGCCCCCGCTGGGATCTCGGTCGTCGACGTGAAGGACACCGGCTTCTGCGGATTCAGTCCCTCGGCCGACAGCCGGCCGGTGATCGTCCGATTCAGAAAGTTGTGGAGCGTCACCGGAAGCGTCGTACCTGCCTCAACCCCGGCCACGCCACTCGGCGCGATATGCACAGCGCGAAGGCCCTCCACCTCGCCGGCGCGAACCGCCTCGACCACGGCCTCGGCACCCTTTGCTGACGAAAGGTAATAAGCGCGTGTATCCAAGACCAACTTGTAGCTGCCATCGGTGTCACGCGGCACCGGATTGCCATTGAGATCCTTCACATCAAACACACGCTGAGGATCGGCCACGCGGATGCTGCCAGTTGGACCTTCCTTCAACTGCCACCACGGGTTATCACGAACCCGGGTGCTGTTGATCGAAATCAGCCGACCACACAGCACCAGCCGCGCATCGTTGTCCTCGCCAAACTGGTAGAGATAGGGAACGTGATCGGTAAATGCCAGCCGCTTGAACTCCCGATCCTGAATCATCGCATTCCAGACTGCCATCGCGACAACGCTCGGCGTCGGAGTGATCACTCCCAGCGTCTTGGCCTCCTTCATCGGATGGTTCGCCAGATCCCGGTCATTCCCCGGCGCGACGTCCCAGAGCATGTCCTGGTGTGCGGGGTTAATCCATTTCTGCCCGTTGGAGAGGTACTGCGTCAGGAACTGCGCAGCGAGGACCTGTGAGTGCACTCCCCATGTTTCCGTCTCGCCACTGACGATCCCGTACTTCTCTGCCACGCGTGCACCATAGGCGGCGAACAGGCTGACGTAATGATCGCTCAGCAGATCCAGCATGCCGATGGACTCGCGCGAATCGCCCGCCAGCAGCTTGTCCTCGGTGTTCATCACCGAGCCAGTCCCCACCACCTTGATGCGACGGTCAACGGACTTCACCCCATCGTGAAGGCACTTGAGAATCTGGCGGTATCGCTGAGAATCGGAATTCCATCCGCTGATGCCCTCGGGCTCCCACGGTTCATTGAAATGCTCCACGGCCCAAAGCCCTGATTCTCCGCCAGTCCAATACCGGCGGGCAAAGTTCGCATACCACTGAGTCAATTGCGGGTCGTAGGATGGCGGGAGTTGACGCGTCATCCAGGCACCGGCGGCCTTGCGGTCCGGATCGGTATGGCACCCAGCGGTAATCATCACCTCAATGCCCGCATCTCGATTTGCGGCAAAGAAGCCGTCGAGGCTGCCGTTAACGCCGTCCTTGGGATCACCGACCTTGGCGATCCCGCTCTGGATTTCCTTTCGGACCAGCCCGATGCCTGCACGGACCAGCGCCTGTGCGACATCCTTGTCATTGTGAACGCGAGCCCACGGCTCTCCGCCGGGCAGGCCCCATTCCCCCATGAGTTGCCGATAACGCCCGACGCGAGCCTGCGGCTTGGGGACACGCGCGATACTGCCAAGAAGCGTCTGTGATCCGTCCGGCCGGGCCAGCACCAGGGCGTACATGCCATACGCATCGGGCAAAGCCACTTCGCCCGACATCTCGTCGCCGGTAGCCTTGAATGATGAAAGCGGCGTCTCGAGTACCGGAACCCCACCGGTCAGTTCGATGCGCCGAGCCCCGCTGGGATGTACGAAGCCATTCTCCGTGGCGTCAAATTGGCCTGTATTGAAGGGCACCGCCTTGATGCTCCCACCGGTGGCGTCCTGCGCAGGCTTGGCAGGACAAGCAAGCGACAGCATCACCTTCTCACCCGGCAGATACAACCCGCCTCGCACCGACAATCGCGAGATCGTGTATTCCTTTTCAGGGCTCTTGGCCCCCACAATCCTGAGGTTCTCACCGTCGGCCGTCCAAGACACCTTGAACTGCGCCTGAACCGGCCCAGCGATAAACGCCATGAAAAGAACCATCGCCAATGCCCGCAACGGCCTATGTGAACCATTCAACATGAATACCACTCCACAATAAGTTCCTCACCAGACTTCGGCGTTCATACGCACGCTGCAAGCCGGCGACAACACACACAACGCTCAAGGCACGGACAAGGCTTTGCCAGCCTCACTCGCGCGATCATCATCCCGGCCAATGCCGGCATAGGTCGAACGACCCGACACCATATGTACAACGCAAAACGTAAAGCGTTGGACACATTCTCTTGGCTAGATCGTTGGCGACCGCATGAACCATCCCTCAGTCACCATGAGCAGCAAGACAGCCGCCCGCATCAATTTAATCTGGCTGCTGGAAACCTTGCGGCGGCAATCGCTCATGGTGCCGCCGGGGCCGATGGCACCTCAGATACCGTGACCGAAGCCGTGTTCGAGAACGGCGAGTTATCCGTAGCGTTCACCGCTTTGAGTCGATAATAGTAGGTACTTCCCGACGTCGGACCTGTGTCCGTGTAACTGACCTTGTTCGCCCACAAGGACGTCGTCCAGAGGTTCTGCGTGAACGCCGCATCCGTCGCGCGCTCGAGCACAAAAGAGGTCTCGTTGCTGGCGTCTACCCAGGTCAGCGTCGCCGATGTTGGCGAACCCGCCGTGGCTGCCAGTCCCGATGGCGGAGCGATTCCCGCCGTTTCCACGATCGCAAAGTTGTCCACGCTCAAGTACATGCCCACCGAGAAGAACCCGATTGCCATCGAGGTCACGTTCGAGCCGGTTGTAAACATCAGCGTTTGTTGACCGTCCGCAGTGTAAAGAGCCGACTTCAACCTGGGATTGCTGCCGTCGAAGTTCGTGACATAGAGGTACGCCCCCTTGCCCG
>JBBQTU010000237.1:0-6325 GCA_038213005.1 Tepidisphaerales bacterium
AGTACAACCTCACCAACGCCCCACTCCTGGAAGCCCGCCGCAACGAATCCAACCGCGAACGCCTCCGTGCTGAGGCCATCCACGCCTTCAAGGCCGGTGCCAGCTACGACATGCGCGCCGCCTATCTGCTCGATGAGCCCATGCTCCTGGCCGCCATCCGCAAGGACGACCGCGGCCAGGCCCGCCAGATCCTCAACCGTCTCCTGGTGGCGATGATCCACCGGGCCGGCGACCGCATTGATCTGGTCAAGAGTTTTTTCATGGAACTGGTGGTCATGCTCTGCCGCACAGCGGTTGAATCCGGCGGCGAGCCCGAGGAACTGCTGGGCGCCAACTTCGCCAGCATCTCCGCCCTCTCGCAGATCAAGAGCGACGAGGAACTCTCCGTCTGGCTGCACGACATCCTCGAACGCATCATGGACTCGATCCGCCGCCACCGGAAACAGAGCAGCCCGGAAATGCTCTCCCGCGCTCTGCAGTTCATGGCCGAGCACTGCTGCGACGACATCTCCCGCGACCAGGCCGCCGACGCGGCGTTCATGTCCCCCTCGCACTTCTCCCGCTTCTTTAAGAAACACCTGGGCCAGAGTTTTACCGACGTGCTCAACCAGATGCGCATCGACCGCTCGGTGGAGATGCTGACCCACGATAACAAGGACCTCAAAATCATCGCCCTGGAATGCGGCTTCACCGACCAGAGCTACTACACAAAAGTATTCCGTCGCTTCCGAGGCACCACCCCCGCCGAGTTCCGCAAGCAGTATCGAGGCAAGACGGACTAGCGCAAGAACCGACGCCAAGAGAGACAGCCATGCGGGAGGATTCTTAGCGTTCACCTTCGCGTTCTCGCGCCTTTGCGGTTGCACTTCTTTCTGCCGCGGGAAGCTCCCGCGCGATCGCTATGCAAGACGGAAATCGGAACCAGAACGCCAGCGGCTTCACCCGCGCAGTTCCTGCACCAAGTTCGCCAGCATCACGCGGTTATCGCACTGCACGTAGTTCAGCGTCCCGCCCATGCGGTAGAAGCTCTTGCAATAGCGGAGATAATACGCGGGGCTGGTCTTGGGAGGCTCGCCCCTCGTCCAGTCCCACCCACCGCCGTCCTGAAGATCGACGATCGCGATGGTGTGGTCCTTGATGAAGCTCTCACCCGCCTGCTGACGCAGGTTGTTGGCGGCGCTGAACGCCTTCTCAAAAACCTGCGGGCTCATGATGGCGCAGCCGACCGAGATGTACACCCCCCCGCTGAGACCATTGACGCTCTGGGCGAAGATGCGCACATCTGTATTGCTGGACCGCCCGATCGCCCCGCCGTGATACATCGGATGGTTCACGATGATGTCATAGCCGATGCCCGGATGGATGGTCATCGGCACATGGTGGCTATACGCCGTTGCCAGTACCGAGTATCGCTTGTACGGATGCGGGACACTTACCCGGCCGGGAGCAAGCCCAAACTTGCGCATCGTCCAGACCAAGTCCGCCTTAGCCCCCGAGAGATCGGCGGCGGGATCGGCCGCAACCTGTCCTGCCAGTGCATCCGGTTCCGGGAGCGTGAGCGACTCCGTGTGAATCAGTCGCCCAATCGACTCGCCGAATCCCAGGCCCTCTGCCGCCCCAACCAGGACTGCCAGGTTGATCCATCGCCCGGTCTCGTCCCAACTGCCAAACCGCCCCACCGCGGCATTCGCCTGAACAGACTCACTCGACCGGCCAAGAAAGGAAAACTCCCAGTCGTGGATTACCCCAGCCCCCTGCGTGGCCAGATGCGTGACATACCCATGTTCGATCAGCCAGTTCAGCAGCGGCCCCGCCCCGTTCTTGATCAGGTGCGCACCGTACGTGAGCATGATCGACGCCCCACGCCCCTTGGCCACGCGAATGCGCTCGGCAAGCTGCTCGATCTGCCCCGCCGCCCGCCCGGGATCGGCCGCGGCCGCCGATGGGTCGGCCGCGTCGGCCTGAATATCCAGAAAACTCTCCCGCTCTTTCACGGAGAATACTTTGAGCTTCGTGGCGTCAATCTTGGAGTAAGGCATAGGCCGCCCATTATAGCGTCATCTGCACTTTCGGCATCGGGCGATCAGACGCGGCGATTCCTGCGTCACCGCCGAGCCGTCATAGTTGCCCCACAGATACTCCAGCTCAAATCCGTTTCGCTCCAGCAGCATCTGCAGCTCGCGCGGAAAGATGAACGTCATGTCAAAACTCATCTTCCGCATGTGCGTCTGTCCGTGGGCATCGCACCAGCGGAAACGGTAGGTCACATGCTCGACCTGCCCTGCCCGGCCGCGGTCTATATCGGTCGTCTTGACGACGCTGGTACCCAGTGCAGGCACATAGAACACCGTCGGATCCAGCTCGCGCCAGCGGGCATGCGACAGCAGCACCAGGTTCGGCGGCGCGAGGTCCAGCCACAGCCGCCCCGCCGGTTTCAGATGTCGTCGGGCCACCTGCAGCGCCGCATCCTGTTGCGAAAGAGTGGTAAAGGCCAGAAACGTGTTGAAAAATGCAACGACCCAGTCAAACCGTTGCGACAGTCGCAACTTCAAAAAGTCACCCGTCCGCAGGTCCAGTCGGCTCGCATCCAGCCCGGCCGCCTCGCGGCGGCGCAGGGCAATCGCGATCATCCGCGGGTCGTGATCAACGCCGACAACCTGATGGCGCGACAGTGCCATCGGGATCGCGCATCGGCCGGTGCCCGCACCAAGCTCCAGAATCCGCTGCTTTCTGGCAGGAAGCTGGCCAAGGAAAAACGGAACATCCTCACGCAGCATGGCGTGATGCTCGTTCTCAGCGTCGTACCATCTGGCGAAGGCACCATATCGCATGGAGGTTTACGTATCAGAAATGCCCGCCGATGGCAAAACAATGTCCGCACCAGCCGCGGCACGCGTTGCCCACTTGCGGCACTCGGGCCCGTCGGTTAAACCATGGTTGACTCACAAAAAGGACCCGCTAATGGCCAAGCCCGTCGTTGCCGCGCAACTGTTTACCCTTCGGAATTTCACCAAGACCCCGGCCGATTTTGCCAAGACACTCAAACGCGTCCGCGAAATCGGATACACCGCTGTGCAGTGCTCGGGACACGGCCCCATCGAAGCGAAAGAACTGGCAAGGATTCTCAAGGGTGAAGGGCTCAACTGTTGTGCAACGCATATCGGCCTGGACCGTCTCCGCGATCATGCCCAGGCGGTCATCGACGATCACCTGCTCTGGGGCTGCCGCAACGCCGCTATCGGCGGCTATTTCCCCAAGGAGCCGCTTACCCGGCCAATGTTCGAGCAGTTCGCCGCCGACTTCAATGCCATCGCCAGACAATACGTCGGCTCGGACCTGGCGATCGGGTATCACAATCACAGCCACGAGTTCATCAACGTCGGCGGCACCACGCCGATGCAGATCCTGTTTGACAAACTCGCCAAGGATCTCTGGTTCGAGATCGACACCTACTGGGTCACCCACGGCGGCGGCGACCCCAGCCAGTGGATCGCCAAGGCCGGCGGGCGCATCCCATGCGTCCACTTTAAGGACATGGTCATGTCGCAGGATCGCCAGCAGCACATGGCCGAGGTCGGCGAAGGCAACCTGAACTGGGCAGGCATCATCGAAGCTTCCAAGGCTGCCGGCGCGGAATACTTAATCGTCGAGCAGGATGACTGCTACGGAAAAGATCCCTTCGATTGCCTGGCCACCAGCCTGCGAAATCTCAAGGCCATGGGCTACGAGTGATCAGGCTGTGTCAGCAGATCTCCCATGTGTCACCTGAATCGGGCACGCCGGTCCATGCCGTTGGCATCACCACGGGCACCGCATTGCCCTGCGCAATCTGCTCGAACCATTCTTAGTTTCACGCGTAGGCCCGCACTATCCAAAGCGCGCAGCGCCGCCCAGCTTGTGGCGTGTGCCAGTAACGTGCGTCAGGTCGGCATCGCGTTCATCGCCTATGCGGCCAACCATCGCAACCAGTGGCCGGCCTTATACGACGCCACCAATCCTTACAATGTATGGACTTTTGAAGGCGTCCGGCTTGAGGCACTGCTGGTGCCCTATACCGGCGTGAAGGCCGACTCCAACTGGATACCCAGCGTCGGAGGCGGGGCGGAATCTGGGTATGCCCGGCATCGGACGTCAGCGCTGGCGCGACCGTCCTCTGGGGCAATGCGATGCCGCGCGGCTATCATGGCAGTGTCACGCCTTCTTATGATCCGCAGTCCAACTGCTACACGGGCCTCGATTACCACTGGGTGGAGCAGATCGCGGTTCCCCGAATGTCGCTCAGGCTGGCGACTACGCCCTCTCCCAATACTGACCCCTCTGGGCCATGTGATACACCTCCTGCCCATTTAACACACTCAGCGCATAAACAACGGGCCGCAGCACAAAGCCGCGGCCCGCTCTTCGTCTTATATACAGGAAGCAACCGAAGTTACTTCTTGGCGCCCAGGATTGCATCCTTGGCGGCCTTGGCGACGCGGAACTTCAGGACCTTCTTGGCGGGGACCTTCACGGTCTGACCGGCCTTGGGGCCGAAGCGCATCACCATCTCACGCTGAGCGCGGGTCACCAGAACCAGCTTGCCGAGCCCGGGAATCACGAAGGTGTTCTTAGCTTCCTTGTAAGCCAGTTCGCTCTGGGCCTCGAAGAAGGCGTTCGCCTGCTTCTTGGTGATCTGGACTTTCTCCGCCAGTTTGGCGGCGATCTCCGACTTCGTCATTGCCTTGGCCATGTCGCAATCTCCTTTCAGACGTGGGAAACCCACCACCGGTCATCCTGACCGGCGCCGACCAACCTTGGTCGGACGACAAGGAAGGATCCAACCTCCCTCGCCATCGCACCGGACACACCCACGTGCATCACCGTGCGTCACAGGCAAGGCCTGAATCTGCCTGCGATAACCAAAACGATACTGCTCTCCCGGACGATTTCAAGTGCAAAGTGAAAAATAATCTGGTTTCTCCGGGTGATGCTCGCCCATCGGTCCGAAAAGCCCCGTAAAACACGCTGACAAAGACAGCCGCTCCAGCCCTTCGTGACGAGACGTGTTCACACCGATCTCTACGACTACACGTGTCATTATATATCAGCTCTTGATGACTGCAGATGTTGATCCCTTTGCGCGTTGAATTCGGCACGGCGAGCCGTCTCACACAGCCGCCTCACCGGCGCGGCATCTCGATCCGGCTGGTCGCCGCGAAGATGTCCTCGTGCACCAGCGACACCGCCGCTTCCTCGCCCTTGAGTATCTCGTGCAAATCCAGCCGCAGCGCCCGCACGTCAATCGATACCGGGATCGTCAGCCGCGCCGTGATGATCGTACGTCCGCCACCGGGCTCGCACGTCAGTCCCTCGATGTTAATCCGATGGTCCGCCAGGTATGCCGTTGCCTTCTTCAGGATCAGCGACGCATCCTCGTTCTCGCCCCGCACGGTCAGCACAAACGGCTCTCCCACCGCCGCCGGTGCCAGACTCGCTGCGGCGCGCGGCATCACGCTCACCACAAACTCACCCGGCTTGCCCGCCGACTCGATCGCCGCAATCGCCTCCTGACCGCTCATCGCCTTGGCAAAATTCACCAGCAGCATGAAAACAAAGCACCCCTGCAGCACCCCCTGGTGCAGCACCTCCACCTGCCCCCCGGCCGCGCTGACCCGCTCGGTCAGCCTCGCCACCAGACCCACCTGGTCCTCACACATTACCGACAGCGCAAATCGTGAAGTTTGGCTCATAGAGATCCCATGATACCGATAGGCGAACCAATGGCCAGATTGCACCGGCCCCAGAACTCAGTCGATGCAGGCACGCCCGTCCTCTCCGGCCAGTGGCAAACTCGGTATCCAAGTTTGCCTCGTCCCCAACAATTCACCTTGCTCGAAGAGCACGCTTATTGCGATCCAGACTTGAGTCTGCACTGCATTTTTAGGGTAGCCTTAAAGACATTCAGTCTGGAGGATCATCTGGGCAACGCCTGGCGGATGATCTGCGGCCAGAAGACTTACGAGGTGGAACTGCTCTTCGATGCCGATTTTGCCGAGAACATCGCCGATACGGCTCGGCACAAGACTCAGAAGATCGACTGGCTGGAGGATGGCTCGATCCGCTTCCGCTGCAAGGTCGATGGGCTGGATGAAATCCAGTGGTGGATTCTGTGTCCAGCGACAATTAAAATCCGCCAGTGACGACAATTTGTCAACGCCGAGTTGAAACTGTAGCTATTCAGCCGCTGTGAAGATGCGGTCTTCTGCCTGTGGATCTTCTTCAAACAGTTCACTGAATCGTCTTCTTCTACTTCAGGGTCTTCTTCCAGGTTGGTTGTCTGCGTCAG
>JBBQTU010000238.1:0-6322 GCA_038213005.1 Tepidisphaerales bacterium
CTTCTGCACGCTACCAGTTCCGCTGATTACGCCAGCGTAGGCTTGAGTACCCGCAAGGTGGTATGACAGGGCCGCGTTGTTGACGATATCGCCACCAATGGAGCCATCGTGTCCAGCAAAGTCGCCAAGCTGCAGCGTGCCGGCCGAAACCGTGGTGATACCGGAGTACGTGTTCGCGCCCGTCAGGATCAGCGCGCCAAAGCCCCCTGACTTGGTCAAAGACCCGCCCGGACTAGTCAGCGGTGTTGCCCAGGTAACGGTCTGGCTGTTAGTGTCGACATTGTACTGCTGACCAGCGGCAGTGCTGAACCGGCCGGAGTAATCGTTCTGGTTCGCTGTTGAGTATTGCAGGCAGCCGCTGGCAAGGACGATGGAGCCCGCATTGGCCGCAGCCGAATTGCCCAGCGGCCCTTTTGTCCCCGCGACCTCCACGACGCCGAGGCTAACCGTACCGGCGCCGAGGGTTGTCACGCCGGTGTAGGTATTTGCACCCGCCAGGATCAGCAGACCACCGCCGGCTTTGGTAAAGCCCTGATTACCCGCCAAGACCGCGCTGATATTCACGGACTTGTCGCTCGCCAACTGGTTGACTGTGATGGTTGGCGAGCCGCTGCCGACGGCCAGGGTCAGGACGTTGGCGGACGTGCCGTTGTTGCTCAGAATCCAGCCGCTCGAGGGATTGGTATCACCGAAAATCAGATTTCCGATAGTGCGGGCTGAGTCCAAGTGCACCGTGCTGTCGGCGCCAATGTTCACATGGTTGAAGTCCGCCGTGTAACCGCTGCCATCAGCAACAACGCTGTTGAGCCAATTGGCTGCGGCGCTCCAATAGCCGCCGGTATTGACTTGCCATTGTCCGTTGGCATTTGCCGCGAGGGCGGAGTCTTGTCCGGCCAGAACTCCCAACACGCCCGCCGTTGCTGCCAACATCCATCCTGCCCCGACTGTCTTCGCCTTCATGTTCATTGTCTCCCAATGATCATGGTCCATCGTCTGAAGAGGTTGCGGATGCCCGGGAACACGGGCCGGAGCGGTGCTCAGGCCCGGATCCGCAAAGACCACCAGACCTGAGTTATATTGCACGACCACACTGCAATTGGCAAGTACGATGCGCTGCCGTTGGATATGCATGGTGTGGTGCGGGCGCGTGGTTGGCGCATCGGGCGTGATCCGTAGGGGCGCTGTGGGGTGCTTCTGTGCGGGCGAGGACGCCGCGCACTACCTGTGCGGGCGCGTGGTTGGCGCATGGGTCGTGATCCGTAGGTACGCCGTGGGGTGGTCCTGTGCGGGCGGGGACGCCGCGCACTACCTGTGCGGACGCGCTGGGTTCCGGTGGAATCCGTGCGAGGATCACGCTTCGGCGGTTGGATGCTGGCCTTAGCGCGGGGCGCCGCATTCGGGGCAGCGGTCGGGGCTGGCGCGCGGTCATATTAACAGTAGGTGATATGGGGCCACGTAGCGCTCGCCGTGGAGCGTGGGAGATCAGGACAGGGCTGAGAGCGCGGCGTTGTACATGGTGAGCGCTTCATCGGGATGGGTGACGGTCGTGTTCAGGTCGCGCAGGAGGCCATCCTGGAGGGCGTAGATCCAGCCGTGGACGGCCAGGGCCTGGCCACGTTCCCAGGCGTCGCGGGCGATGGTGGTCTGGCAGACGTTGGCGACCTGTTCGATGACGTTGAGTTCGCAGAGCCGGTCGGAGGCCTTGGCGTCATCGCCTGCGCGAGCGAGATGTGCCTGGTGCTTCTGGCCGACATCCTGGACATGGCGAAGCCAGTTGTCGCTCAGGCCAAGGCGCTGGCGCTGATACACGGCCTGCACGCCGCTGCAGCCGTAGTGGCCACAGACGATGATGTGGCGGACCTTGAGGATATCGACGGCGAACTGCATGACCGACAGACAGTTCAGGTCGGTGTGGACGACGAGGTTGGCGATATTGCGGTGGACGAAGAGTTCGCCGGGGGCCAGGTCGACGATTTCATTGGCGGGCACTCGACTGTCGGAGCAGCCGATCCAGAGATAGCCGGGGGACTGCTGCTGGGAGAGCTTGAGGAAGAAATCAGGGTTCTGGCGGCGAATGCGGCCGGCCCAGGCCTGGTTGTTCTGGAAGAGGTGGTTGAGAGTTCGCATAGCGGGAGCGTACTGGCCGGGGGCGGGTTTGCCAATCGGCTCGCGGGCCTCGCGCAGGGCAATCGCGAGCGAGTGGAAGTCGAGGGTGTTCGCACCGCGACTACAAAGCCGCGGCTACGTAGAAGCGACTCTGTAGTCGTTTTCCGGCCCTACGACCAGACCACGAGGGCTCCTCACGATTGCTCTGGGGGCTGGCGGGATCACGGGACGCTGGCGGAGCCGCTTCCACAGGAAGCCGGCCACGGCAGAAGCGGACTACTGGAAAGCCGACGGGCACGGATTGCTCGCCGTGCCCGTCGGGGTCAAATCACAAAAGCGTATCAGTCCAGGATATCCAGGGTGGAGAAGTGGCCGTTCTCCAGGTATTCCAGGGACGCCCCGCCGCCGGTGGAGACGTGGCTGACCTGGTCGGCCAGACCGTTCTGTTCGATGGCGGCGGCCGAGTCACCACCGCCGATGACGGTGATGGCACCGTGGTTCTGGGTGGCCGCGGCGACGGCGTTGGCGACGGCCTTGGTGCCGGCGGCGAAGGGTGCCTTTTCAAAGACGCCCATAGGGCCGTTCCAGACGATGGTCTTGGCCTTGGCGATCTCGGTCTTGAACAGGGCGATGGTCTTGGGGCCGATGTCGAAGCCGGACTGGTCGGCGGGGAAATCGCCGGTGACGGCGGTGCCGGTGGGCGAGTCGATGGCTCCGGCGATGATGGTGTCGACGGGGAGCTTGATCTTGTCGCCGGCCTTGGCGAGCAGGGTCTTGGCGAGTTCCACCTTGTCGGGCTCGACGAGGCTCTTGCCGACCTTGCGGTCCTGTGCGAGGAAGAAGGTGTAGGCCATGGCGCCGCCGATCAGCAGGGTGTCGGCCTTGCCCAGGAGCTGTTCGATGACGTTGATCTTGTCGGAGACTTTGGCGCCGCCGAGGATGGCGACGAAGGGGCGGTGAGGGGCGGTGACGGCTTCGCCGAGGAACTTCAGTTCCTTCTTGATCAGGAAGCCGATGACGCGGGGCTTGCCCTGCATCTGCTGGGGGACGCCGAAGGTTGAAGCGTGTTCGCGGTGTGCGGTGCCGAAGGCGTCGTTGACATAGATGTCGCCGAGCTTGGCGAGCTGGGCGGCGAAATTCGGCTCGTTCTTCTCTTCTTCCTTGTGGAAGCGGAGGTTCTCGAGCAGGACGACATCGCCATCGTTCATGGCGGCGACGGTCTTCTCGACATCGGGGCCGATGCAGTCGGTGGTGAAGGTGACGGGCTTGCCGAGCAGCGAGCTGAGGTGATCGGCGCAGGGCTTGAGCGAGTACTTGGCTTCCGGGCCGCCTTTGGGCCGGCCGAGATGGCTCATCAGCACCAGGCGTCCGCCGCGGTCGATCACGCTCTTGATCGTCGGCAGCGCCTGGGCGATGCGGCGATCGTCGGTGATTTTCGAGCCTTCGAGGGGGACGTTGAAATCCACTCGCATGATGACGCGCTTGCCCTTAACGTCGATATCCGCAACAGTCTTCTTTGCCATGACTCGCTCCTTATGTAGATGTCCGGGGTTGGTTTCCCTGTGCCTCGGGTGCCGATGCGCCTGACCGAGAGGCTGCGAGGATGCTAAGATTTGGCTGTTACAAGTCAAGGCCGATGACGATAGACTTCGGAGGCTGATGCGAGCGATTGCCAGAACAATCGGGACGAGACTGCTGATGCTGGCGGGTTTAAGCGCGGGCGTGGCGACGGCACAACTGCCGGCAACCGCGCCGACGTCCGGGCCGACGTCGCGCAATGTCGAGGCGGTCTCGCTGAAGTCGCTCGTGCAGTTGCGCATCGGCGACGGTCTGCTGGAACTGTACACCGACCATCCGGCCACCAAAGGGCAAATCCCTGTCCGCCTGGACGGGGGGGCGGCGAGCGCGCAACTGCGAATCGTGAGCAGTTCAGAGCAGTTGCCCCCCTACCGTCCCGATGCGTTTGACCTCACGATCGAGCAGGTGGGGAGCACGGGGATCATCCACACCACTGTTTCTTCCGCCGGCGGCAATGTGCAGATCTGGCGGGATGTGACGCTGCCCGATCAGCAGGTCGCGGTGGTGCAACTGGTGCAGGCGGGCATGCCGGACGCCGATGGCGGCGCGATTCGCCTGTATATCCAACGGATGATCGGCGAAGAGGAGACAGGGAAAGCGAACTTCCCGGCCAGTGATTTTGCGACGCTGATCCGGCAGCACCTGGAACCGACGGACGAATATCTCCGCCCGATCTTCCAGACGCTGGGCGGGCAGGAGCAGCTCTTTGACGTTGAGCCCGCACTGGCGGCGGAGGTCTTCGCCGACCGGATGCGGCCGGATGCGGAGCTGCAGAAGACCGTTGCGGCGCTGGTGGCGAGGCTGGATGCAGACCGTCCACAGGATCGCAACGCCGCCCAGGCGGAGTTGGAGAAACTGGGCGAGGGCGCGGCGGTCGCGCTGCGGTCGGTGGACGCGTCGAAGCTTTCGCTGGAGCAGCAGACGCGGATTCGCACGATCCTGTCGCCGCAGACTCACGCGGCCGGGATCGATCCGGCGAAGCTGCGAGCGAATGTGCCATTCCTGCTGGATGCCCTGAACTGCCGCGACGCCGCGGCCCGGCATGCCGCGCTGGAGGAACTGCGGGCGCAGACCCATCAGGCGATTGTGCTGGATGTGGACGGCCCGGAGGACGCGCGGCGGACGAAGGTGCGGGAACTGCGTCGCGCGCTGACCACGCCAACCACCGCGCCGGCGACGATGCCTGCAACGCAGGCGGCTGAGGGGATGTGAGCTTGCCAGGGCCGTACCACGCCGTGGCCGACTCCGGCATGGGCACTTACCTTTTGCGAGCGGCGCTTTATAGTAGCCGGTCATGCTCGACTCATTTGCCAAACTCGTTCGCGAGGCGCGCACGCGCCGGCGCTACATCCATGCCCATCCTGTGTCGCGAGAGATGGTCGTCGCCCTGGTTGACCTGGCCCGGCTGGGCCCGTCGGCGATGAACGCTCAGCCTCTTCGCTACCGGATTGTGACGGAGCCCGGCGAATGCGACGCGGTGTTCCAGTGCACCAACTGGGCCAAGGGCCTGCGCACGGGGCCTGCGCCGACACCCGAGGAGCGGCCGCCAGCGTGGGTGCTGATTCTCTCTGTTGAGCCGGCCGCCTTCGCGCCGAGCGTGGATGTGGGCATCGCCGCCCAGACGATCAACCTGGGCGCTAACGCAGCGGGTCTGGCAACCTGCATGCTGGCGAGCATCGACCGGGTGCGACTGGCAGAGGTGCTCGCGGTGCCCGCGGGGCTGAAGGTTGAACTGCTGATGTCGGTCGGCAAGGCTGGCGAGGCCGTCGCGATTGAGGCGCTGGCGGCGGCGGCGCCAACCCCCTACTGGCGCACGCCCGACCAGGTGCATCACGTTCCCAAGCGAAGCCTTGAGGACATATTGGTTTAAGGTGCCAGGGTGCTCGGAGCCGTGGCGGCCGAGATAGTGCACGTGCTATGCTTTATCGGCGTGACCGATGCCCGGCGACGCAAGCGGCTGAGTTGGCCTCACTTTTGCTGCCAGCCTCAACAGTTCGTACAATCGGCCAGTTAGTGAGTGATGAGCATTGCATCTGTTGGCATGAGTTCTGAATCGGTGGTGGACTCCGTCGGCGCTGAAGCCTATGACGAAGTCGAATAACGGCAAGGAGCATTGATGGCGTTGCAGGAAAAGATCGCAAATAAGACCGCCGTGGTCGGCGTGATCGGGCTGGGGTATGTCGGGCTGCCGCTGCTGAGCGCCTTTCACAAGGCTGGATTCCCTGTGCTCGGCTTCGATGTCGACCCCCGCAAGATCACCGCGCTGCACAATGGCGAGAACTATCTGAAGCATCTCGGTGCCGACATGGTGTCGCAGATGAAGGCGGCCGGGCGATTTGACGCCACGGCCGACATGGCACGCCTCAAGGAGGCCGACGCGATCATCGTCTGCGTGCCGACGCCACTGGGCAAGCACCTCGAACCGGATATGGCGTTCATCGAGCACGCCAGCGACGACATTGCCAAGACGATCCGACCCGGACAGCTTGTCGTGCTGGAATCCAGCACCTATCCGGGAACCACACGCGAGATCATGCTCCCGCGGTTCGAGAAACAGGGACTCAAATGCGGTCAGGAGTTCTTCCTGGCATTCTCGCCGGAGCGAGAAGATCCGGGCCGCAAGGACCATAACACGCAG
>JBBQTU010000239.1:0-6270 GCA_038213005.1 Tepidisphaerales bacterium
TCTTCCTTCCCCGCGTCAGGGGACTGGATTCAAACTCCCGAGCGGCTGTTGTTCATGGATCGAGCCACGCATGATTGTTGCCCACGTTGAGAAGGTCGCGACTGAACTCTCCCTCAAGCTGGCGCAGGTTGCCTCGACGGCCGCTCTGCTGGACGAGGGGGGGGACCGTGCCGTTTATCGCCCGCTACCGCAAGGAGGCCACCGGCCTGCTGGATGAGGTGCAGATCACCAGTATCCGCGACCGGCTGGCGCAGCTCGTCGAGTTGGATGCCCGGCGGAAGTCGGTCATCGAATCGCTGACGGAACGAAAGCTCCTGACCGATCCACTCAAGGGCAAGATCGACGCGGCCGAGACACTGGCGACACTGGAAGATATCTATCTGCCGTTCCGGCCCAAGCGCCAACCCCGGTCCCGTCCACCCCATCCGCCCCGACGGCACCATCGACGTCTCCGCATGGAACACCCCGGCCGCCAAGCGTCCCACCGGCCCTATCGCCATGAAACTCGGCAAAGTCCTCCAGCCCGAATATCCGCTCTCCGAACCGCTGCTCCTCTTCGTCCACCCCAAAGCTCCCCAGAACGTCAAAGACTTCGCCGCCTGGTGCGTCAGCGAGCCCGGGGCGACCGTCGCCGAAACCATCGGCCTGATCACCCCCTTCGCCGATGCCCAGACCAAGGCCCAGCAACGACTCACCGACCTCCGTGCCGGCAAGGGCGAACCCCTCGCCGTCTGCGGCCAGGGCTCCCTCTACTACCTCGCTCGCGACCTCACCCTCTCCTTCACCCGCTCCACCCGGCCGGTTGAACTCAAGTACGAACCCGAGACCGCCGAACACCTGGCAACACTCTTCCTCCAGGGCCACCACGCCGTCCTGCTCTCCTGGGACCCGCTCGGGGTGAGGGAGGTCTTGCCCGTCTTGGGGTTGACGACGACGGCCGCCACGCGGGCACCGATGGTGTAGGACTTGAGGCCCTTCTTCTCCAGTTCCTGCCATTGAGCGGCGAGGGAGCAGGGTTTGGGCGAGGGAACCAAGTTTGGGTCTGAGGACGCGGCGGTGGCCGCGACGGAAGGGGCTACACCCGGGGCGGCTGTGCTACGGGGCGGATATGGCTGTCCAGTGGGGCCGGCCGCCCCGGCCGCCCATTCCGTCCTATACCAGCAGGCCCTCGCCTCGCCCCTCAACCCCGGCCAACCCAGCGTGCGATCAACTGCTCGCTCAGGCCGGCGGTGCCTACGACATCGTCGGCATCCGCTGGGACTCAACCCACGCCGATAACCTGATCGTCTTCGAAAAGTCGATGCTGGAGTGACTGGACGGCGATGCCTCTTCACCAGATGGCATGGCGATAGTGCTGGCGGATAAGTCGATCCCTAGAGAGCAGGTGCGACTGGCTAAGCTTGGCCTGCGACACAATCAGACGGTCAAACGGATCGCGGGTCCAAGTCTCGTGTAGAGCCTGACGGACGATATCCACAAACGGCTGTTGCGCGATCTCCAACCCAATGTCACCGGCCAGCGCCTGGACAATCTTCTCGGCTGTGACGGCGATGCGTCCCAACTCGTGCAGGTAATCCAGCTCGAGCACTACCATCGGCGATATGAGCAGGTCCTCGTCGTCAATTGCCGCGGCTGCGTCTCGCGAGAGTTCTTGTAGCTGGCCGAAATAGAGCCACGCAACCACGTGAGTATCAAGGTAGATCATGCCCGGTCCAGGTGGAAGACCAATCGAGGCCCAGCAGTTCCTCTGGCTTGCAAACAAGCCCGGGGCGCTTCTTCAATCGGCTCAACTTACTCGCGGGGCGCTCCGGCACAATTCGCACCTTGCGACCTTTGCGCAGTATCTCGACCGGCATGCCCGTCTCAAGAACCTCATCCACCACGCGATAGAGGTTGGCGCGCAACGCAGATAGAGTCATCGCCGACTTCATGATCATCATTATAGGCATGCGTACGTACGATCACAAGATCCGTACGTACCAGTATCGCGGTGTCTTACTGCTGACGAACCTTCGCGGCTTGCGTCGCGACGTCCTGGGCTGCGCTACCGTTCATTCCGATAATCCGTCTTCGCATCATCGGCGTCATACGCCTGGTCGGCGTTGTCGCCCTTGATCTCGATGCGCTCCACCGCGACGCACTTGCCCGTGTCCGAGTCGATCTCCGCCAGCACGCCGCACATGCGCACATCGCCGGTCGCCACCTCAAACGGCGCGTGCATGCTGGTGGTCATGTATTTCAGCACCCGGTCCTTGCGCCGACCCAGGACCGAATCATACGGCCCGCACATCCCCACGTCCGTGATATACGCCGTTCCGCCGGCCAGCGTGTGCGCGTCGGCCGTGGGCACATGCGTATGCGTGCCAAACACCAGCGAGCATCGCCCGTCCATGAAGTGCCCCAGCGCCACCTTCTCGCTGGTGGCCTCGGCATGCACATCGCACACCGACACCTTCACGCCCCTGGAAGCGAGCTGCGTCAGGACAAGATCACTGGCGTGGAAAGGATCGTCGGCCGGGAAATTCATGAAGATGCGCCCCAGCACGCTGAACACGCCGACGTTCACCCCGGAAGTTGTAGTAATCACCGTGAAAGTCCGCCCGGCCGCCGCCGCCGAGATATTGGCCGGCCGCACAATCCGTTCGCTGCTCTGGAGGGTTGGGATGATATCCGGGCGCCGGTAGATATGGTCGCCCAGCGTAGCCACATCCACGCCGTACGAACGCAGTTTGTGGAACAGGTTCGCGGTGATCCCGCTCCCCCCGGCCACGTTCTCGCTGTTGGCGACAACCAGGTCGATCTGACGCTGGCGCACCAGCGTGGGGAGGTGCTGGCACAGCACCATTCGGCCAGGTCGGCCAACAATATCGCCCAGCGCCAGGATGCGGATGATCATGCCTGTAGGGTAGGGACCACTCCGGGCTAAAGCAATCGCCTCACTCGCGTCCCGCTTTACGGGCATGTCCGACAATCCGGGCAAGCACGAAATACGAAGCACGAAATACGAAACAACGCGGAAACGGAGAAAATTCAAAGCAGCAAACGCGGAGCGGCGCGGACATGCGGTACGTCGCCCGGATTTTCGGGCACGTCCCCTCACTTCTGCCCGCGCCGGTGCTTCATCAGCTCATCATAAAACGGGCGGGTCGGGTAATAATTCGCCCAGCACCCGTGCTCGCCGCCAGGCACCACTGTCAGTTTCACGCGATCGCCCAGCGTCGGCCGCAGCGCTTCGTCCATCTGTCTCGATCCCTGCGTGAACAGGTAATCCCTCTCCCCGCAGATGATCCAGACGTAGTTCAGGGTCGCCAGGCGCGCCCCGGCCGACTTCGGCCGGGTCGCCACCGCCGATATCGGCGCAATCGCCGCGAACGTCTGCGGCGACTCCAGCGCCACCAGCCACGTCCCCTTGCCCCCCATCGACAGCCCCGTCAGATAGACCCGATCCCGGTCAACCCGCGGATACCGCTGGCAGACCTGCTCGATCAGCCCCACAACCATCCCCGCCGCCCCAGGGCTGTCCCAGCGCCAGTTGTTCGGCAACTGCGGATACAGCGCAATCATCGGAAACCACTTCCGCAGCCCCGGCCGGTCGTTCATGAAGCTGGCCGGCCCTTCGTTCAATATCCCGCCCAGGTCCGACCCCTGATGCCCGTTGCCGTGCAGAAAAACCAATAGCGGCCGCTTATCC
This sequence comes from Tepidisphaerales bacterium, assembly GCA_038213005.1. GTDB lineage: Bacteria > Planctomycetota > Phycisphaerae > Tepidisphaerales > Tepidisphaeraceae > JBBQTU01. The sequence goes on from JBBQTU010000239.1 coordinate 3,692, forward strand.
CCGGTCTTGTCATAGTCCGACGGCAGCGACAGCAGATAGGACATATCAAACCGATCGTCCGCCATCGCCACCGTCGCCCCACCCGGAAACAGATGGTCCCCAGGCTGCGTAACCGGTCTGGCCTCAGGCTTCAGCGTGAGCGTCGACTTCACGCTCTCATAGGTTGGCAGGCCGACCTTCTGCGTTGCGGTTTCCATGCGCTTCGCGGGAATCGGCTCTTCGGTCTTCCCGTCCGGAAGCATCCACCCCACCTCCACATGCCCGCCGCCGTCGCCGCTCTTCTCGATCGCCTCAACCCACACCTTCCGCCCGGCCTTGAGCGTCACGGGCTTACTGATCTGGGCCGCAAACCGACGCCACTCCATCCGCCCACCGCCCGCGGGCACCATCGCGACCTGCTTGCGCCCCTCGGGCTTGCCATCGGCGCTGACAAACAGCACCGCCGTGTCGCTCGCCGCCACCATGAACCGGTAATCCCCATCCGCCGGCGGCACCACCCACCCATACACCCGCAGCGCCGATGCCCCGTCGGCCGCCGACGCCTCAAACGTCTGGCTTGTCGCACTCACATCCGCAGCCCGGTTGAGATCCCCCTCCGCCAGCGAGTCTGTCGCCTGATAACCCGGCAGATTCTTCCACTGCTGAACCTGCGCCGCCCCGGCCAGCGCCATCGCCGGCAGCAGCCCCAGAGCCATGACGCACCTCGCCCCCCAACCGATAATCCGTCTCGACAACATCATGCCCGATACTACCACCACGGCGACGAGGCGTTGCCAGCAAACCACAAGGCAATCGTGCCTCGGTCTTGCCTGCAACGTCACCCTGCGTTGCAATCGCCATTTTCTGTCTGCTTGTTCACGATCCCGACATGAGTGTATAATGAATGCATGGGAGTGATGCCATGGCGGTGAAGACAATCACAATCGACATGATGGCGTATCGCCTGCTGGCCAGCCAGAAGCAGGGCGATGAGTCTTTCAGCCGGATGATCAAGCGACGTCTGCGCCCGAGCCGGACCGCGGCCGAGCTGCTGGCCGACCTCGGACGCGTTGCATTGGATCCCAAGACACTGGATCACCTTGATGATGTGGTGAAGCATCGTCGCCAGTCACCGGCTGCGTCGCCGACATGGGATTAGCCATGTTCCTGGACACCACCTTCTGCATTGATCTCATGCGGGAATATCACCGCAAGACACGTGGGCCGGCTACCCGCAAACTCGCCTCCCTTGGCACCACGCCTCTGTACGCCTCGCTGTTTGTCGCGTGCGAACTCCATGCCGGAGCCAGGATGGCCAGTGACCCGCAACGGGAACTGCGCAAGATTCAGTGGCTCATGGAGCGGCTGACTCTGGTTGTTCCCGATGACACGTTTGCCGTGGCCTACGGGGAAGCCGAAGCCACGGTGCGGCAAAATGGGCAGCCGGTGCCTACCATGGATCTGCTCATCGGCGTTACAGCCAAAATGCAGGGTCTGCCGATTCTGACGCGCGACCCCGGGCACTATGGGCACATCCCGGGTCTGGTGGTCGAGACCTACTGACCCCGCGAGCATCAAGCTCCCCTACGCGCAAGTCGGTGCCACCCGGAACACTTCCTCCAGCGTCGTCTGCCCCTGTGTTTGTGATAGTGTCACCTCGCAGAGCGGTCCCTCACTTTCCTGCTTCGGCAGGTGGAATCCGCTGCGGCCGACGGCCCGGCAACACCGGCGGCTTCGAGTCTTTGTGACACCAGCATTGAGGGCTGTAGGCCAGGCCGTATTGGCCGCAAATATCGCTGGCGTGGTCAAGTATCCCCTCCAGATCGCCTGGCCCACTGGCCAATGACGCCTTGAAGGCATTTGTTTTGACCACCCCCACGATAAAATACTCACTGCCGTAGGCACTCGGGCGGTGCACACTGGCGGCATACGTGAGTTCCTCCTCCAGTTCATCCTGCTGCACGAGGATCATCTTGCAGCGTGCACAATACTTGCACGTCTTGCCCTGCACGTAGAATCCCCAGTCGTTGACGTGAAGCAGCAATGCGAACTTCCGCGGGAAGGTCGGTCTCTCGCAATGAGGGCACCGGCTGAGCTTTAGGTCAGCGTGCGGATTCAGCAGCAGTGAATGCTCGGGCCTGAGCTTGCCGATCCTGGCCGGACGGTCCTTGCCGGGATGTTGGATTGGTTTGGGATGCTGTTTCATGATGGTTTGCGTAGTGATTTTATTACGGTGCCTTACCTATCGCAACCAGTAGTGCGACGCGTCCGCGCAAGCACCGGCACCCTTCCTGGAGTGCGGCGATTCATCGCCGCTCTGGCAAGGCGATTCATCGCCGCAACGAACACCCCGCACGGGTGCAGGACACCTCTGGTGGAGGATTTCTGGAGTGCGGTAAGCTTCTTACCGCTTTACCGAGGCGAGCTTCTCGCCGGGAGGGCGGTGCAGCAGAGTAGGACATGCATCGTCACTAACTGCTTGCCACAAGGAGCCGATCGGTATTCCTCCCGCCGACGAGGTCGGCTCGTCAAAGCTGCGAGAAGCTCGCAGCACTCCAAATCGCCTTAAGTGTCCTGCACCCCGATCAGCCCCCTCGCCC
>JBBQTU010000240.1:0-6232 GCA_038213005.1 Tepidisphaerales bacterium
GGGTTCGCAAATGGGCGTTGGACGTCATGAAACGCACAGCACGCAGTGCCACGCATTGCCGACGTTATCAACCCTATGGGTATATTCCGGGAGGTCCAGCGGCGATGTCAGTTCCCGATGCCATGCAGGCCGGGTTCCGAGCCAGGGCTACGTATTCCCAGATGGTCGTTCGGGAATAGGCATGCGGAACGACCCGTGAAGGACGGTCACGCTGCGTCGCCGGTGACGCAGCCAGCGAGATGGACACGAGCGAGAAATGAGACCCGCCAGCAGCCCTCGCATATCAGAACTCCGTCAGGGTAAGAGAGTCGCTCATTTCAGAAGATACACAGTGGCACGTCGAACAGAGGGGCTGGGGGCGAGGCGGAGATGATATTCATCCCCATTAAGGCGGCGGCCTGGAATCCAGTTACCTTTGTGATACGCGCCCTCCCAAAGTTTTAGAAAGTCGACGTTGCCAGAACATCCCGAAGGCGGAAGGAAGCGTATCGCAAAGCCGAAGCCCGCGACAATGAACTCACCGTCGGCGGGCGACAAGACAATGCCACCGGCCGGTGACCTTGTTGCATCCAGGGGCTGCGAATACTCGATCTGCAACCGATAGCCGCCAAGTTCGTGGATTTCCGCCGAATTGCCGGTCTGCAGTATGCCAACGCTTCGACTGGCGGAAACGCAGGAGACTATATCTGTCATCATGTCCTGAATCATCTGATACGTCTGAGCCAGGACTTCTGCGGGATGCGGCGAGCTTTCGTTTCCGAGGGACGCGGCCGCGACAACGCCATCAATGTCAGGAACGCCCTTAAGGCCAACGCTCTCAATGCCAAAGGGAGAAAACGCGATGGCCGCGTGCTGCCCGAATGCATAGAGCGCCTTGGCGGCCATGGCTTTATCTCGGCGCGCTTCGGGGATCAGCAGAGGATTCCCGCTGCGCGTGTAGTCAGCGCAAACCCCCTTAAAATCATCGACGTAGATGTCTGGCGCGAGCAGAGCGATGGCTGGAGCCGCGGCACGCCAGACGTCGATCATGTGGGCGACAGGGCCGCCGCTGGGGTATCTGCCAGGCTCCTCGCCCTGGTATTGGACCAGCCAGGGGTTAGCGTACATCGGCAGGGCGTATTCGGCCTGACCGGCGGCGGCAACGGTCTGCACGAAGCGGGCGTAATGCCAAGCCATGAACACCTCGTCGGCGGCAGAGCCAAAGACATGACTCCAGCAGCCCGAGACTTCTCGGCCAGCTCGCTGCCATGGCACCCCAAGTTCTGGGCGGAGCGTATTGGCGTGCTCTTGCAGGTAAAGCATGAGATCGGCGGGCACGTGGGAGGTGAAGGCCTGCTCCGCCAAATCGCAGTGATCACGCGAAGCGCCCAGCATGCCGACTTCGTTTTCGACTTGCACCATGACCACCGTTTGATGGACGGCATCGGCCTTGCGAAGATGATGCATCATCGACGCAAAAGCCAGAGCATCGCATCGGCGAACCTCGTCACAGAACACCGTGACGGCGCCGGTGTTCACGCCGCGAGAAGCCTGTTGGCGTGGAAATCGGCTCTGGTCCAGCTTCACCCAGCCCGGTACATAGGACGACCACGTGTTCTTGAATGTTCCGAACCACAGGGGGATCAAGCGGAGCGTTCGCTTGCGGGCGCCCTCCAAAAGGCCATCCAACAACGAGAAGTCGTAGTGTGACTCCTCCGGTTCGATCAACTCCCATGACACCGGCACGAACAGCGCGTTGCAGTTCAGTTCCCTGGCTCGATCAAAGACATTTTCCATGTGGGCCAAAGACGAACTGGCAGAGTTGTGCACTTCGCCGGCCAACAGGAGCATGGGCTTGTCTTGAACAATCAGGTGCGTGGATGCACCAATGCGTGTGAGTGACGGATGAGCAACCACTTGCGCCATGATCAGGCGTTCTCCATGATGGGTGTGAATCCTGGTGGCGTGAACTTGCGCCAAGGTTCGGCCGAGTCAAGCATAACCGGCCCCGGGCCGTGGTCATAATGGGGCGTGCCATCGCACTCGATGGCGAAGACAGTACACAGTGGATCCGGCGCGAGCTCGGGCAGACCGCGCAGAAGCAACCGATCCCCCACATAGGTGAAGTCGACCGGCCTTCCATCGAGGTAGCGGACGTGCTTGACCGCGGGCGTCAACCCGCCCACGGCGAGGGTTTGTCCCGGCCAGTGATCGACCAGGAAATACGCAGTGTTGCCCCGACGCGTGAAGGTGCCCAAGAGGCTGTGATCCGGCTTCATGGCGTCCGTTGCGTCATAGATCGCGTGCCCGTTGCGCTCCAGCCAAGCGCCCACTTGCGTCAGTGCCCGCTCTATCTCAACCGGGACAGACCCATCGCCCCGGGGACTGATGTTCAAGAGCAGGTTCCCGCCGCCATTGGCGACCTTGGCCAGCATGCGGAGCACCTGATGGGCATCCTTGAACCTCGTATCCAGAGGCGTATAGCCCCAGCTTTCCTCGCTAAAGGTCATGCACGCCTCCCACATCCGGCCGTTGGCCGGCGCGGTGATGTGCTGCTCAGGCGTGGCAAAATCCTCCTCGATTCCCGCTCGGTCGTTAATCAGGATGTGAGGCTGCAGGCGGCGAACCATGCGATTGAGGGCCGCCGATTCCCATGCTTCGGGGGTCAGAGGCCAGTTCACGTCGTACCACAGCAGGTCGATGGGGCCGTAGTTGGTCATAAGTTCTTCAACCAGCCCATGCGTGTATCGCACGAACCGTTGGCGTGCCAGTTCATCCTGCGCACAGCGGATGCCATCGGGATGATGCCAGTCCATCAGCGAGTAGTATAACCCGACCTTCAGGCCTTCACTCCGGCAAGCATCGACGAATTCCGCGACCAAGTCGCGTCCCGCAGACCGCTTCACGGCGTTATAGTCAGTGTGACGCGAATCAAACAGGCAGAATCCCTCATGGTGTTTGGTGGTCAGAACCATGTAGCGCATGCCGGCCTGCCGTGCCATGCGCGCCCATCGGCGTGTGCAGTCAGGGGCCGGGAGCCACTGCCTGGCCAGTTGCTCGTACTCTGCGACGGGGATGCGCTCGTTGTTCATCCCCCACTCATGGCGGCCAAGCACAGAGTAGAGCCCCCAATGAATAAACATTCCAAACCGGGCCAGCGGAAACCAATCCGCGCGGCGAGAGCCCTGCACTGCACATGCATCAGTCAGTAGGGTTGTCATTAGCGTCGTACCTCAAAGGCCTGAAACTGCCACGGAGCCAAGTCGAGTTCGGCGATTCCATCGGCGACCGCAATTCGTTCACTGCACACACGATCAAAGAGCGATCCCGCGGCGAGCGGAAGCTTGATCCGCGCTTGGCGCGGGTGTTCGGACAGGTTCCCGACAGTGACGATTGGCGGCATGCCTTCAAAAAGCTGTGCCAGGCATTCGCTCCCCTGGACGTCCAATGTGGACATTGGATTGTCGCAGATCTCGGGGTATGCATCATGGTAACGGCGGGTACGGAGGCTAAGCGTCGCCATCTCATCGGCGTGCGGGGCGTGAGCGTAGATGCGCTGGCCATTTACAGAGTTCCAGAGGTGCATCCATTCCGGTGGCCGACCGGGCGGCGACTGTTTTCGGTCAGACCAGCTCTCAAACGCCCGCATATCGGGATGAAGGAATCGCACGAGGGGTTCATCAAGGGTCCAGGAGCTCCAGGAATGCCCGTGCGAGACGAAGCCATCCACGAACTCGCGTGCCAGGTCCGCAGCACCTTCGCAGAGGAGGACGGTCTGCGGATTCACTTCGTCTACTGCCTGTCGGACTCGCTGCAGCATTCGGCGGATTCCCCAGTTCCAGATGTCCGGATGAGGGTGTTGGTGGGCCGGATTCCAGCAGCGATGATTATAGGTCGCGGCCGTTGAGTCGATGAAGAAACCGTCCACGCCAGTGGATCGGACAATCTCAGCGCAGGTCTCTGCCAGCCATTGCTGCCAGCCCTCGCAGGCTGGACACATGTGCCAGAATCCGCGGTAATGGTCGTCATAGACGCCCGGTTCGCGCATCATGGCCCAGTCTCGCGCTGCACTCTTTCCGATCCGGGAGCGCTTCCAGACGATCAGCCCTTCGACATAGTAGAGCACCCGTCCGCCGGCGCGATGCACGGCTTCCACGCCACGTTTCACGGCATCAAAGCCACCCAGGTTCTGTGCGGCAAACACGTAGTCGCCGCGATTGAGCCAGTTCGTTTTCGTCCCCAGCGTTACCGGATCGTGGAATCCCGGGAGGTGGAATACATCGGCACCCAACTGCCGCTTCTTCTCCAGAAGTGACGGGTACGCGTGGAAATCCCGGCCATCTCGCACCAGGTCGTCGCCCATGTCCTCGGCGATAAAGGTCGTCTGCGCATACCACTCGGACGGAGATCGACGCATGCGAACCGAGTTGCCGCGTTTCTCGCGGAGCCACGAGGCACCTTCCCGCCATGTTCCCTCGTACGCATATGTCTGAATCGGCCCCAGATCGACGTAGTCCCCCATCCAGGAGCGGTGATCCGCATGGACGCCACCCTCATCCACGCCCTCGGTCTCAACCGAAGCCGGCCGGCCGCGAAATTGCCGTCCGTGGCAGATGCCGACGTAAGGGCCGTCCGCACCTCCGATCACTGGAACATCTCCCCAACGAAGCTCACGCGGCGGGAAACTGCTTCCTGCGCAATAGGCGCGACGAGTGCATGCATCCGGCTCAGCCGCGAAGTCGGCCCGGTTGTCATCCAGAAACGCCAGTCCCCGTCCGTCTCCATCCACCAGGAATACCGGGCAGGAGAGATTGCCGATATACGCGGCCTTGATGTTTGATTGGGTCAGGGGGCCATACGCAGCTCCGGATATCTGCGGAAGCAACGCCCGGTCTTGCGCAGCGCCGCTGAGTCGCACGCGTGAGAGCAGCGGATAGAACACCTCCATCTCGGCCGCCTCTTCGCCTTCCCAGCCGACCTGACCGCGCCATGTGATCACATGGCCCTCCACCTCGACTTCCAACGTCGCACGCAAAGGAAGCGTATCGTGACTGAGCTGGACCAGCATCCTCTGGCCGGTGTGCTCGATCTGCCGGATGCTGAACCGATCCATGCCATAGTGGTTCCACGCATTGCCGGACCTGATACTGACCAACAGCGGATTGCCCACCGGGCCGCAACCCGGTCGCTTGAGTTCCGGATCCGAATAAAGGACCGGCGGAGCGCCCTCCCGCTGGATCTGTCGTAACGCGAGTCGATCGCCCGTTCGATGGAACGATACCCTGACGCCAGGTCCGGCCAGTGTAAATTCCTCGTCTATCGTTGCCGGGGCGGCAACGTTCCGCATCGCCATCGCCTCGGAACGTTCATCACCGGCCGTTCGCGGCTGAGGCACAGACTGCTTAACTAACACATCCGTAGCATCCAACATAATTACTCCAACGGTTTTTCAGGGCCTTCAAAATGTCCGGCTTCGATCAGGGCCATCAGGCCCAGGAGTCCGCCCCACTGGTAGAACGAATCACTATCGGGGCGATCACAGCCTCTGCCGGTATCGGCTGAATAGTTCTCATGCACATGCCGATGGGCGGTCCATTCACGCATGAGAAGGTCGCGGGATTTCGACGCCAGTTCCGACGCGGCCGCGAACTGCCCCCCACACCGCAGCGCGACATAGGTCAGGAAGTTCACGGGTGGCCAGATTTTGCCTCGCCAGTAGTTCTGGTCCGCGAAGGCAGGGTCATTGCGTGGCGTTACGGGCAATACGTGTTCGCCCCAGAACTCGGCGGGGTTGTAGAGATGCTCATGCACCATCCGCCTCGCTTGTTCGGGCGTCGCGGCACCACAGAGCATCGGATAGAAGCTCGTCGGACTGATCCGCGGACTGAGCTGGCCGGTTTCCATTGACCGGTTTCGGAAGATGCCCGTGCTCTCATCCCATAGTGTCTGCAGGCGACCGATCGCCTCGGTAGCGCATCGCCGCAGTTCCGAGGCCTCACCGGCGTATCCCAGAACATCCGCCATTTCGGCAATCGCGATACAATCGGCGATGTGCAAGCTCATCTGCCCCACGTCGGCCTGAAGCATCAGCCCTCGCTGGGCATCGAAGGGTACATCGTCATACATCGGTGAGTTGTCCAGACCGAACTCGAACTTCGCACCCAGCAATCTGCCAACTCCATTGGTCTCTTCCCATGTGCCTACGATCGGATCGAAGTGATTGGACCCCAGGCAGATGTAGCCCTCAATGCTA
>JBBQTU010000241.1:0-6223 GCA_038213005.1 Tepidisphaerales bacterium
ATCTACCTGCTGCTCTTCGGGCTGCAGCGTTACCGCCTGCTGCGTCATCAGGAAGACGACTTCGGCTTCAGCCGCAGCGAAGAGGCGCCGGCGGCCAAACCCGACAAGCAGTTCGCCGAACTGCTGTCTGAAGGCCCGGCCCTGGGCATCCACACCATCGTCTGGGCCGACACGCCCATCACCCTGGAGCGCACGCTCGATCGCCCGTCCATGCGGCAGTTCGACCATCGTATCCTCTTCCAGATGAGCGCCTCGGATTCGAGCAACCTGATCGACTCGCCGCTCGCCAACCGCTTGGGCGCGCACCGCGCTCTGCTATACAGCGAAGAGCAAGGGACATTCGAGAAGTTCCGCCCGTATGAGGTGCCCGACGACAAGTGGCTGGCATACCTCACCGAACACCTGAAACACCGGCTGGCCTAGCAGTGCAGGCCCACAGTCGCAGAGACAACCGCGAAGGCGCGAAGCACGCGAAGACGGTCGCGAAGAAGAGTTTGGGAGACCCGTGACTACGCCGCTTCGATAAACTTTCTGGCCGCTGCGGAAAGCAGCCGCGACCGGGTCATCCCGTGCTGTTTCGCAAAGGCGTCGATCTGACGGCGCAGGTCACGTTCCATAGCTATCTGGATGCGCTCCGCGCCCAAGCCGATCTTCGGCCGGCCCACCTTCATCGTCCGGCCAAGCTGATCGGCCAGCCCCTGCTCTCGCTTCTGCTTTTCGCCCCACGGCAGTGCCGGCGGATGGTATTCGGGGTTGTCGAATTGCCGGGTTGCCTGGCGCAATTCAGCGGTGTTCATGGACGAATACGGTTTTTGCTTCGTCTTGGGCATTGTTGTTTCTCCTTGTCGCTCAGATCCCGGGCATGAATGACATCGGAAGACACGAGCCATCTGTGATATCTTACACAAGTTAATCGCGTCGGGCAATGTCCGCAGTCCACCCTGACAGTTCTACTCCGGCATAACCTAAAACACCGCCCGGCCTAGACCGCAAGTGCGAAGGTGCTTACTATCTCATCGGCCCAGCAAGGAGACGCGTGCCGTGCGGCGATCGGGCATGGGTTGAAGCGCGTGTTGCCGACAGTTCGGGCTTTACCAGCAATGCTGAAGGAGTAGAGATGTTGCAGGTTGTCACCGCCCTCGTGGCGCTGTTTTCGGTCATCGTCCCGACCAAGGAATGGTATTCGCCCAACGCCCGCGTTGACGTGCAGGTACAGACGACCCAGCCGGTCTCGCTCGTCCTGATCGACTTCGCAGGCAAGGTCCTCGAGCCGGCGGCGAGCAATACGATCACCGAGAGCAAGACGGTCGATCTGCATGCGATCTATCCACAGATCAACAAGCCCGGCGCCTGTGTTCTGCTTGCCGTCCCGCAGGGAAAGCCCAGCAGGGACTTCATCGGCACCCCGATCGTGATCGAAGCCCTGACGGCGCCCAGGCCCGCGGCCGGGAATGCCGTGAATGTGCTGCGAATGCAGCCGCTGGCATACGCGAAGATGACCACCAGCCTGGGCGAGATGAAGATGCTATTCTGGTATGACATCGCCCCGGTAACGGTCAACAGCTTTCTATCGCTCTCGGCGGGCGGCTTCTATGACGGTCTGTCGTTCCACCGGATTGTGCCCAGTTTCGTCATCCAGGCGGGTGACCCGCTGGGGACGGGCGTCGGCGGCCCGGGCTACAACGTGCCGGGGGAGTTCAATGATCGGCCACATGACATGGGCGTGCTGTCGATGGCCCGCCAGGGCGATCCGCTGGAACAACAAGGAAGCCAGCCGCGCCCGGAATTCGCCAACAGCGGCGGCAGCCAGTTCTTCATCTGCCTGACCCGCGAAGCCACCAAGCAACTGGACCGTCGCTACACCGGCTTCGGGCAGGTGTTCGACGGATTGGAGACGGTGCAGAAGATGGGCGGCCTGCCCATCGCCGACGCGAAGTCAGGCCGGCCGGCGACTGCCCCGCTGATTGAGAAGGTCCAGGTTGTTCCCGTGACGGCGGCGGACAATCCGTATGCCCGCACGCTCAAGCTCGACGCCGCGAGCGACGCCGTCGTGCCGGCGACACAGCCGGCTCCGTAAGGACCGGCGCATCAATAGCCAGCCGGCTCAGAGAGGCCAACCCCCTCCCAGCCTCCGCCAAGGGGGAAGAGTAAGAAGAGATCATCGCTTGACAGATGGTTATTGATGCGTCGGCGCCGTAAGCGGGCTTGGCGGATCGCCACCTGCGGGCAAGGTGAGGGGGGAACTTCAGTATGCCCGGATCAGCTTCGCGCCGGGGTACGACTTCAGGACGATGTCTTCATGCGGGGTGCCGCTCTGGGCCATCGCCTGGGCACACCACTGGCACATTCCAACGCCGTGGCCGTAGCCGTGGCCATCGACGAATCGCACCTGCTGCGGCTCATCCACGGTGCGGAAATAGCCGCTGTAGACCACCTGGCCGTTCTTGGCGTCGGTGTTGATCGCCGAACGGAGTTCCTCGGCACGGAGCGTATAGCGAAGGCCCCGATCGTCGGTAACGTAGAAGCTGATCGGGCGGCCAAGCTTGTTGGCGAACGCCCCGTCGATCCGCACGACCTCGCCCATCAGCAGTTCCGGGCGTGGCCGGCCGGTCAGGTCGCTCTTGTTGCGGGCCCACAGGTGAAATCGCCGGGTCAGTTCGTCCTTGCGGACGACAACCGGTCCCCAGTTGAACTTCGTCGACGCGGCACACTGCGAACCGCGAGGCTGCTCGGACAGCGGCTGTGAATAGGGGTCGCCGAAGGCATCATAAGCCGACTGCGAGATACCGCCGCAACAGGAACTGAAGTAGGTCTTGAAGATATGTTCCTGCCCGGGGAGGCCATAGGCCAGGACGATCCCGGCGGTGGCATCGACGGCGTCGCGGCTCTTGCTGGTTTCGGCGCTGACGCCGCCATAGACCTGGCTGCGCGTGTCGGGGAAGACATCCCAATAGCGTTTGGCGCCGATGGTTCGCGACTCATACAGGGCGTAGGTGCGGGCGACGATCGCCTGGGCCCGATAGGTCTCGGTGCCCCATGACTTGTAGAGTTCCGCGGCCAGCACGCCCTTGAGGTAACCGTCGACGTCTACGTCGTTGATCAGGTCAAACGCTGCGGTGCTGACCGGGACGAGGCGGAATCGGCCGCGGTATTGGCGATCGTTGACCAGGAGCGTACCCTCGCGGCCGGGCTGAATGACCAGTTCGCCGGTGCCGAGGCTGATGCCTCCGGCTTTCCAGACGCCGCGGTCGAGGATGACGACTGCGCCGGGGCTTCGGGGGAAGTTGACCGGCTGGGCCGCCATGTCCGAACCGGCGCGAACGAGGGCGGGTTCGCTGGAGGAGATGCGGATCTCGCGCAGATTCTGCTGGAGGCGGACGCGGACAATGGGAACGCCCGGTGGCAGACCCACGCGCGGAGTTTCCTGTACGCATCCCGATGCCAGCAGGAGACACATCAGGCAGCCGAAGACCGCGAGATTGAACGAACCCACGCGCATCAGAAGCGTCCTGCCCCGAGCCAAGCCGGAGACAATCACTGATCGTGCTTGCGGAACCCAAGCCCATTCTGGTCAAGCTGAGCCCTCAGCTCGACGAGGCTGGTCTGCCCGAAGTTCTTGCAGGTCAACAGCTCCTCTTCGCTGCGTTGGGCAAGATCGCCCAACGTGTTGATATTCAACCGCTGCAGCGCCTTGCGGCTGCGGACGGAGAGCTCGAGTTCGGCGACGGACTTGGCCAGGACTTCGTGCGGGATGTTGTCAGGCAGGGGAGCCGGGGGGCGGTGGCCGATGGGCAGTTCGCCGACTTCCAGGGACTGGCCGAGGCGAAGTCCCTTGGCACCCAGGAGCGTCTTGATCTCGGTGAGGCTGGTTTCGCCGAAATTCTTGTAGCTGAGCAGTTCCTGCTCAGTGGTCTTGAGCAGGTCGCCCAGGGTGCGGATGCTCATCTTCTTGAGGCAGTTGCGGCTGCGGACGGAGAGCTCGAATTCGTTGATCGAGATCTCCATGGGCAGACCCTTGTGGTCGCCCATGCTGTCATCGTCGTAGAACATCGAGCGGGCCGACTCCACGTCCTTCATGTACAGACGGGCGCGGGCGTGGTTGGGATTGGAGCGCAGAACCGTCTCAAGGCAGCGATGGGCCTCGTGATAGAGGTTGTTGTCCTCGTACAGGACGGCGAGGTTCATCATCGCGTTAACCGAGACCGGCTGCGAGGTGCAGAGGCGCTCGTAGAGCTCGATGGCCTTGGCATCTTCAGCGCGGCGATCGTAGAGCAGAGCCAGACGGAAGATCGCCTGCTCATGGTCGGGGTTCTCGCCCAGACAACCCTCGTAGGTTTCAATCGCCTTCTCGTCCTGGCCCTGGGTCTCGGCTTCGAGACCACGGCGGTAAAACGTCTCGGCGGCCTTCTCGTTGATCACAGCAGTCGCTTCGCTCATACTTTTGATCCCTGTGCAGGGCGATTACAGTACAGTCATCAGAGGTCGGGGCACATTGCGCCGACCCCAAAGAACAGGTGATACTTGCACCAACGGTCGATGTCAACCAGTCCGAGCCTCCTCCTGTTCGCCAACCCCATCTCCGGAGCGGGCGAGGGACGCCGTATAGCCGACCGGCTCACCGCTCACCTGAGCCGCGCCGGATACCGGGTGGACCTGCATACCGAGCCTGCGTCGCGCATCGACGTGGCACTGCTGAAGCGGTCGCCGGCCGAGGCGGCGATCGTCGTGGGCGGCGACGGCACGCTGCTGACGGTGGCGGAGCGCCTGGTGCAGGAGTTTGACGAAGCCGCCCTGCCGCCGCTGCTGGCGGTGCCGCTGGGGACGGCGAATCTTATGGCTCGGCACCTGGACTGCCTGTGGGACCGCAATGAGCTGGAGGCACAGGTGCTGGCGGCACTGGAGAAGCGAACGATACGCCCGCTGGATGTTCCATACGCCAATGGGCGGCCGTTTTTGCTGGTGGCGGGCGTGGGGTTTGACGCGAGCGTCGTGCACGCTCTGGCCGCCCGGCGGCGCGGTCCGATCACCTATGCTCACTACCTGGCGCCGGTCGTGGCGAGCCTGACGAGCTACCCCTTCGCGCCGCTGACGGTCGACGCCGACGGCGAGCGGCTGGTGACGGACACTCCGGCGATCGTCTTTGTCGGCAACGCGCCGGAGTATGGAGGCGGGTTTACCGTAACGCCCCGGGCGCTGTCGGACGATGGGCTGCTGGACGTGTGCGTGCTGCCCTGCCGCAACTGGCGGGAGCTGATGGAACTGGGCTGCATCTGCGGCTCGGGCATGCAGGTGCAGCACGAGCGGGCCATCTATCGGCGGATCCGGCAGGTGAGTGTGGGCAGCGACCGGCCGGTCCCGATTGAGCTGGACGGCGATCCTGCGGGGTTCACGCCCCTGGAAGCGGCGATCACCGGTCGGCAACTGCAGTTCATCGTGCGGCCGGGGCGATAGCGGGCGGTGGCGGGATGAGGCAGATGCGCAGGTTATGAATTATGGATTGCAGCGCGACGGCTGGACGGGTTGACCACGGGAGAGGCTGGGGAGGCGGAGGAGGAGTTGTTGGCCGCCGGAATTGCCTATCGATCCCAGGCCCATTTTCTTGGCAGACCCCTTTTTTCGGCCATTCCGGACAGATGGACGTGGACAGCCCGCGCACGGGATGGCCGCACCGCCCGCACCCCGACCCGGTGATCACCTCACCCGCCAGGCGCCGTCGCCACTGCCACAGCCATCCAACGAATCGGTTTCGCATCCTGCGCGATTTTCCCTCAGCACGTCTCCTGTCTCACCGGCACATCCGGAAACACAATCTCTCCGGAATAGATCGCGGTCTCATCGGGTGTGCCTTTGGCCACGTCAACGCTGGAACGCAGGATCACCTTCACCTTGGCCGGCAGCCCCTTGGCCTTGTCCGACCCGCCGGTTCCATAGCTGGTGTCTTTGCCTTTGGCGCAGCAGATCGATCCCAGCCTCGTCTCTCCCTGCGCCGTCTGCATGAACACATCAAAAGCCAGGTCGGGAAATGACAAAGAGGGCGGGGAGCGATCAGGTAGTGGTCAGGAAAAGCGCCGGGCGGACAACACTCTTCTTCGCGTCAGGCGTGTCGCCTCGGTAAAGCGGCGGCATACCGCCGCAGTCCAAAGGGGTTTCTGCGCGGGGGGATGCACCTGGAATTCATGTGCGGACGAGGACGTCGCGCACTACTGGGGAGCGTGTGCGGGGG
>JBBQTU010000242.1:0-6171 GCA_038213005.1 Tepidisphaerales bacterium
GGTGCTGAACGAGGTGTCGCCCTTTCAGGGCTCATTGAGGGTGAATGGTTCTTACCCAGGGCTGCGCGAGTACGCTTACCCTGGGCTCAAGAATGCCGCCCCGTTGGGGCTAAGAAATCGCGTGCCCGGAAAAACGGGCACACCCATTCCCATCAGATATGCACTTGGCATTTTCGGCATGGGGCTCCTAAACTATAATGCAGAGGATTTGGGTAACAACAACAAGGGAAACAAGCATGCTGACGCTCGGATTAACTGACTGGAATCAACTGCACGGTAATTACTTCAAGGGCACGAAAGTGCTGATCACCGGCGGGGCCGGGTTTATCGGGTCGCACCTGGCCGAGGCGATGTCGGTATTGGGGGCGACGGTCAATGTGATCGACGACCTGTCCGGCGGGGATGCGAGCAATGTCGAGCCGTTTCAGCGGGTCAGCTTCGTTAAGGCGTCGATCCTGGATCAGGCGGCGCTGGCGAAGTGCGTGGCCGGCTGCCGGTTTGTATTTCACCTGGCGGCGTTGGGCTCGGTGCCGCGCAGCGTCGAGCAGCCGCGTCTCTATAACGAGGTCAACACCACCGGCACGCTGAACGTGCTGGAGGCGGCCCGCGAGGCGAAGGTGCAGCGAGTGATGTTCGCGGCCAGCTCCAGCGCCTATGGCACCAACCCGGTGCCGTGGATCGAGGATATGCCGATCCTGGCGCTGAGCCCGTATGCGGCCAACAAGGCTGCCTGCGAAGCCCTGATGCGGGCGTACAGCAACAGCTATGGGCTGGACACCGCGTGCACGCGATATTTCAACATCTTCGGCCCGAGGCAGAATGCCAACAGCGCCTACGCGGCGGTGATCGCGGCGTTTGCCAAGGCGATGCTCAAGGGCGAGCGGCCGGTGATCTACGGGGATGGTGAGCAGTCTCGCGACTTCACCTTTGTGCACAACGCCGTGCATGCCAATCTGCTGGCGGCCCGGCACCCCGGGACGATCAAGGGCGAAGTGCTGAACGTCGGCTGCGGCGGGCGCGTGTCGGTCAACGAACTGGCGCGGGTGATGGCCATGTCGCTGGGCCGGCCAGACCTGACGCCAACCTATCAACCCGATCGCGCCGGCGATATCAAGCATTCGTTCGCTGACCTGACGAAGGTCACATCGACGCTGGGATACAGCTCGATTGTCGGGTTTGAAAAGGGGCTGGGCGTGACGATGGAGTGGTATCGCAAGGTGCTGGCGTAATACCGAAACACAGTGTGCGAGCCAAGAAACCCCCTCCCTAACACTGCAGCACAAGTTCACTGCGCCCTAAGGACCGGCGCATCAACAACTGTCTGGCTTCAGGGAGGCCGACCCCCTCCCAACCTCCCCCAAAGGGGAGGAGTAAGAAGAGATCATCTCGCCATTCCTGTCAGTTATTGATGCGCCGGTCCTAAGAGTGGGGCGGCCGCCTCGGCAGCCCATTTGGTTGCCGACGGATCACGCTTGAGGATGCCGGCGAAACAACGAAGCACTGTGGCTCAAATCTGGGTTATCGGAGTGCCGAGCGTCGCGGCAGGGGCACGAAATGGGCGGCCGGGGCGGCCTGCCCCACTTCAGCGCATCGCTATGACGTTGCGCTATAGACCCACCATCGGTGTTTTGCGCTGGCTCTGGTTGCCTGGCGCTGGCAGTAGATTGTCAGCACGGTGGCGTCGTCGGTACGAAGGCGAAACCAGTGGTGGCGGAGGTAGACGGACTCGCCATCGCGGCCGCAGGTTTTCCATGCCTCAAGGATTTCGCGGATGACGTAGTGCCGCCCTCGCCAGGTGAAGCCAGTGGGAAGGCCCGGCTCGCCGCGCGCCATGGGGGCGGTGTCAAACGAACCGGGATCGGGAGTCAGAGGTTCGCTGACGAAGTCTTCCATTTGAGCCCTTGGCAGTTGGCCAAGGAACCCCCTCCCTAACCCTCCCCCAAGGGGGAGGGAATGGAAGGAAGCCGAGGCAACGGCGCCGCGTCAGGCTGGGCCTATTCCACCGTGACGCTCTTGGCGAGGTTTCGCGGCTTATCCACGTTGCAGCCGCGTGCGACTGCGGCGTGATATGCCAGGAGCTGCAGCGGCAGCACTGACAGCAGCGGCTGCAGGGATTCGAGCGTGTCGGGCACATAGATCACGTGGTCGCTGTAGCGGCGGATGTTGGTGTCGCCCTCGGTGGCGACGGCGAGCACCCGGCCGCCGCGGGCCCGCACCTCTTCGATGTTGCTGATGACCTTCTCGTACTGCATCCCCTGGCTGGCGATGAAGACCACCGGCATGCCCTCGTTGATCAGGGCGATGGGGCCGTGCTTCATCTCGGCGGCGGGCATTCCTTCGGCGTGGATGTAGCTGATTTCCTTCAGCTTCAGCGCGCCTTCCAGGGCGATGGGATAGTGATAGCCGCGGCCGAGAAACAGCCAGTTTTCGCGGTCGCAGAACTTCAGGGCGATCTCTTTCACCACGTCGCTCTGCTCAAGCACCTTTTTCATCTGCTCGGGGATCATGCAGAGTCCTTCGAGCAATTCGGCGGTCTGCTGATGGCTCATAAACCGCCGGCGACCCAGAAAGATCGACAGCATCGTCATAACGGTGAGCTGGCAGGTGAAGGCCTTGGTGCTGGCGACACCGATTTCCGGCCCGGCGTGGAGATAGATGCCGGCATCGGTCTCGCGGGCGATGGTTGAGCCGACGACGTTGACAACGCCCAGAACCAGAGCGCCTTTTTCCTTGGCTTCGCGGAGGGCGGCCAGGGTGTCGGCCGTCTCGCCGGACTGGCTGATCGCCACCAGCACCGAGCCCTCTTCGACCAGCGGGTTGCGATACCGGAATTCCGAGGCGTAGGTACACTCGGTTGGCATCTTGGCAAGGTCTTCCATGAGGTAGTCGCCTACGAGGCCGGCGTGCCAGGCGGTGCCCTGGCCGGTGAGGATGTATCGCCTGGCGCGAACCAGGTCGCGGGCGCGCTCGGTCAGGCCGCCCAGGACGATTCGACCTTCGCGGGCATCAGCGCGGCCGCGGAGGCAGTTCTGGACCGCGGTGGGCTGCTCGAAGATTTCCTTGAGCATGTAGTGGGGGAACGCGCCAAGGGCGTATTCCTCCAGGGTGTTCTCCAGCTTCGACAGCGTGTGGCTGACTTCAAGGTCGTCGATGGTGCAGGTGCGGAAATGCCCGGGCCTGAGAATGGCCATCTCGTTATCGTTGAGGTAGATGACCTGCGTGGTGTGTTCGACGATGGCGCTGGCATCGGATGCGACGACGTATTCATCCTTGCCGACGCCGATGATCAGCGGGCTGCCCTTGCGGGCCACGATCAGGGTGTCGGGCTCGTCCTTGCAGATCACGGCGATACCGTAGGTGCCGTTGACCTGTCGCAGGGCCGCCTGCACGGCGTGCTGCAGCAGCGAGGCGCCGACCGGGATGTGGTTCCTCTGCTTCATCTCGTCGTAGATATCTCCGACGAGCACGGCCAGCACTTCGGTGTCGGTCTGGCTGGTAAACGTGTGACCCTTGTCGGACAGCATCTGCTTCAGGACGCTGTAGTTCTCGATGATGCCGTTATGCACCAGAGCGATATGCCCGGTGTTGTCGGTGTGAGGGTGGGCGTTGATCTCGGTGGGGGCGCCGTGAGTGGCCCATCGGGTGTGGGCCATCCCGATGTGGGAGGACGGAAACGGCACGGCGCCACGCAGGCTGTCCTCCAGCGCACTGATCCGCCCAACCGCCCGGCGAATGTGCATCTGGCCTTGAGCATCAATCACCGCAATACCGGCCGAGTCATAGCCACGATATTCAAGACGCCGCAGGCCCTCAATCAGGAGGGGCTGAGCGATCTTCCGGCCGACATAAGCAACAATCCCGCACATGTGAAAAATCCTTTCTGAAACACCGATTCTCCAAGGGCATCGCGATGCTCTGTGGATCACCAAGCCCAATGGCTCTATCCTAACCGATAGCGTTGCATGAGCGACACTGGAGTCTAGGGCAGAGCCCGCCAACCTTCCACGATGCGCGAGTTTTATGAGCCTGTTCGACGAGCTTCACGACAAGAACCTTCGCAGCGTTGCCCCGCTGGCGGCACGGATGCGCCCGCGGTCTCTGGATGAGTTCGCCGGGCAGCAGCACTTTTTGGGTCCTGGCAAGTTACTACGCCGCATGCTGCAGGCTGATCGCCTGACCAGCGTGATTTTTTATGGCCCGCCGGGAACAGGCAAAACCACGCTGGCGCAGCTCATCGCGACCCACACCCGGAGCCATTTTGAACAGCTTAACGCGGCCGGGGTCGGGGTGAAGGAGGTGCGGGCCATCCTTGAGTCTGCCAAGCATCGACTGGGCAGCACACGGGAGCGGACCGTGCTGTTCCTCGACGAGATCCACCGGTTTAACCGAGCTCAGCAGGATATTCTTTTGCCGGATGTCGAGTCGGGCCAGATCCTGCTGGTGGGCGCCACGACGGAGAATCCGTTCTTCTCGGTGAACTCGCCGCTGGTCAGCCGCAGTCAGATTTTTCAGTTCACGAGCTTGTCTGAAGATGACATCCGGCAGTTGGTGCAGCGTGCGATCACGGACCCCGAGCGAGGTTTTGGCAAGCTCAACATTCGCATCGAAGAGAAGGCCATGGCGCACTGGGCGACGATCAGCGATGGCGATGCCCGCCGGGCGCTGACGGCGCTGGAGGTCGCGGTGCTGTCGATGGTGGGCGACCGCCCGGCCGGGAGCGAAAGCGATGAGATTCATATCACGCTGGATGTGGCCGAGCAGTCGGTGCAGCGTAAGGCGATTGTCTACGACGGGACAGGAGACGAGCACTACGACGCGGCGAGCGCCTTGATCAAGAGCATGCGTGGCAGCGACCCGGATGCGGCGATCTACTGGGTTGCCCGGATGCTGGAAGCGGGCGAAGACCCGCGATTTATCGCCCGGCGGATCGCGATCCTGGCAAGCGAGGACATCGGCAACGCCGACCCGCAGGCGCTGGTGATCGCGACATCAGCCTACAACCTGGTGGAGCGCCTCGGGATGCCCGAGGCCCAGTTGACGCTGGCGCAAGCGGCGATCTACATGGCGACGGCGCCCAAGAGCAACGCTTCGGCGCTGGCGATCTGGGCCGCGATGAAAGATGTCCAGGAGGGGCGGACCATCCCGGTGCCAAAGCACCTGCGCGACACGCATTACAAAGGTTCGGCCCGGTTGGAACATGGGCAGGGATACCAGTATCCGCACGCTGCCGAGGAAGGGATCGTGCGGCAGGATTATCTTGGGGTGGACAAGACCTATTACCAGCCGACCAACCGCGGGTATGAGGCCACGATCTCCCAGCGTCTGGAAAAGTGGCGGGAGTTCCTGAGGCAACAGGAGCAAAAACAGCAGTCGCCGCCGGGCGCTACGGACGCTAGAATCGACTAGGCAAGGGAAGAGTCGATATATGGATCAGGTCGACGAAAAGAACTCGCTACGGCAGCAACTGCGTCAGGTTCTGCGATCGATGTCTGCGGAACAGAGGCGCATCAAGAGCCAGGCGGCGTGTCGGTATGTGATCGAGAGCCCCGAGTTTGCGGCGGCCAAGGTGGTGATGGTTTACCTGAGCATGAGCCAGGAGGTCGACACGGCGGCGATCGCTCTGCGCGCCTGGCAAGAGGGCAAGACGGTGGCGGTGCCCAAGGTATTTATGAGTGATCACTCCATGCTGCCGGTGGAGATTCAGAGCCTGGACACGGGGATGAAGACCACGCCGGTGGGCGCGCGCGAGCCCGACGTCGGCCAGCCGATGCCCATCGACTGTATCGACGTGGTGCTGGTGCCGGGGCTGGGATTCAGTCCGACAGGCCAGCGGATTGGCCGGGGCGGCGGGTTCTATGACCGCTTCCTCGCCCAGGCGAGCTTCGGGGGAACGACCTGCGGGCTGGCGTTTGAGGAGCAGGTCCTGGAGTCGTTGCCCATGCTGCCACATGATCAGCATCTGAACATGCTGATCACCGACACCGGATACCGCCGGTTCCACGCGCCGGTATCCGCTGCTCATCGGGCACACTAGTGTGCTGCGGCCGAAGTCCATCAACATGGGTGGCATGCTCAGGCCGGTACTCCGGAATGAGCATGGGGCCGACATCATGGCCATCTCGGAGTGCCGATCTGGCCATGCCACCCCGATTTTAAGTTGGCATCAGTGCG
>JBBQTU010000243.1:0-6168 GCA_038213005.1 Tepidisphaerales bacterium
GCCGCGAAGCTGGTGATCCTCGCACCAGCGCCGGACCGTCCGTGGCAGCACGCGCAACATCCCCTGATCAAAATCCACCTGCCGAAGCTGCGCATTCACCTGGCCGCTCTTGAGGTCAATCACGCCGGACATGACCGCGAGCTGTCGCGCCGATGCGCCCCCGCCACGCCGGCCCAGCAGTTCGAAACTGCACTTGGACCGGCCGATGGGACGCAAACCGCCGTCCAGGCGAATCGCGGGATTCTCCGCATACTGCCCGCCCCGGACATGGCTGAATACCAATTGGATGCCATTGAGCTGCACATCCGGCAAGGTCGGCAGATTCTGCAGCCCCAGGATCGGGCTCTGGCCCGTCGTGGGCCGGGTCGGGGCTTCGTGGTCCCTGGGCAGTAGCCGCTGGACGTTCCAGCTTCGCAGGTCTTCGTTGTCGCACACGTTCAGGCGAACGCCGCTGGCGGCGATGCGGTTCAGGCGGACATCGCTCGCGTCGCGCCAGGGCGCAGCTCGCAGCAGTGAAGGGATGTTCACATCCACATCAAGCTGTCTGACCAACAGCACGCGATCTTCCGGTGACTTACCCGGTGCCAGGGTCACGGTCACATCCCCCAGCATGAGGTTGCCCAGCAGGGTCAGTTCGGCCGCTCCCACCGTAACCTTGGCGTCTAGCATCTTAGACAGTTGCTCTTCGGCGACCCTGCGAAGACGGGCAGGATCGGATATGTATTCAAAGCCGCCGTAGAGCAACAGCAGCACTGCCACTATCGTCCAGATCACGATACGGCGTTTGCGCAGATACCACCCGCGAGGCTTTTTCGGGGCCTCGCCGGCATCACGGTTCAGCTTTTTCTTGCGTCCAAACATCCCGCTTCACTGTCCTCTGTAACCGCGTTGCGACACCAAACCCGACGCGCCAACCGCAGCGGCAACTGCCAGCAGCGGTTCCAACGGCATGCGATATCGCAACGATCCCACGCTCAACGCATGCATCAGAGTAAGCAACACCAGCGGCAAGAGCAAAAGGACCATCTGCCGGCGCCTCACGGGCGACGATCGCAGCCCCATGAAAAACCCCGCCACGGCAAGAATCAGGACCGGAATCGCATACCCCGCACCGGCGACCACATAGGCTGGCCTTCCAAATGTATCACTCAGCGGAACAGGGCTCCAGGTGCGGAGAATTTTCGGAATGCCCAGCAGCACTGCACGCCCCGGCTCGCGCTGGATCGACTGCCGCACCAGACCTCGAAAATACCCGTCCCGCTCCAGTTCGCCCATCAGCCGCAGTTCGGGCATGGCCTTCACGAATCGCTGGTCACTCGCGCCGGTCGCCCCAGGCTGCAGGCCATCCCACGCGGTGATGCCCCCGTTGGTGGTGGTCCATATCCACTGCCCCAGAACCCGCTGATTTCGCATCGCCCACGGCAGCAGCACCAGCACAGTCGCCAGCCCTCCCACCGCCGCCCAGCCCGCCACCCGCCACGTCGGCCGACCGGCCGACCATGCCGCGCCCGCCGCCATGACCACGGGCAGCAACAACCCACTCGGGCGGACCATTACACCAATCGCCAGTAACGCCACACCACCCAGCATTCGCCGCTCCAGCAGCAGGTACACCGCCCAGGCCAGAATCGCAGTAAACACCGTCTCGGTCAGCAGCAGCGATGAGAAGTAAATTAGAAACGGATTCAGCGCCACCAGCCCCGCCGCCATCAGAGCCCATCGTCCCTGCCCCAGTCGCCGGGCGATCAGATACGCCGCCAGTGCCGTCGAGATGTCCACCAGGGACTGCGCGACCCGCGCCACCCGCACCGAGGCGCCACACCCTGCTAGAAACAGCGGGTATCCCGGCGTGCGCGACCCGTAGATCCACTGGTCAAACCGCGGATCATTGAATCGCCAGTCATGGCCTGACATCCACTCGCGGGCGCATTGCAGGTACTCCACCTGGTCCGGCAGCGCAGAGAGCGACTGCTCATCCGCTGCTCGCGAGAGACCCCACCCCAGGCGAAGGACAAGCCCCGCCAGAAGAATGCCAATCAGAATCGAATAGGACCCACGCACCATGAGATGCCGCGGATCATAACCCAACGGGCGCCATCGGCGCAACCACCGCCCCCCCCCTGCAACGCGGCCGCGAGCGGTTTGCTCCCCTCTCGCGGCCGGCAATTACTCCGTCCCAAGCCGTCCTCCTCAACACAGTTCAATCCCTCAGCTAATCCTCCACATCCAGATTGCCCTTACGCAGATCCGTCGCCTTTGACCCCGCCGGCTGATACGGCTGGTCTGCCAGTGCTGCCATCACATGGTGCGACACGATGTGGTAGGCATCGCGCGACTCGGTCGGCCAGTTCGCCTTGTCCGCCACGATCGCCGTCAGCCGCCCCGTCAGGTTCTCATTGAGCTTCTGGGCCGTCAGCGTATGGGGCGCATTGAGCCGCCAGTCGCTGAGGATCCGTCCCTCGTCGCTGAAGCGAAGCGTCACAGGCGTGAGTTGTTGCTCGCGCATCGCCGGCAGCAGAACGGTGGCGGACTTGTCAGCGCCCTCAGGCTTGATAGTGTCCACCCTCGGCGTCGTGCCCGACACCTTGTCCCCCTGGTCCTCAAACTGCGGGCGCGTCAGGTCCGTAGGCATCGGATTCAGCCGCTGCGAAGCCATGATCGCCTGGTCTGAAAGCGCGCCCTGCAGACACCGGCTGTCCGCGAACGCCACCTCCATCATCGACCGCGAAAGGTCGAAGTCCTGCTTGTACTTCTCCTTCCAAGCCTGGCGCAACTCTGCCACCGTCTTGTTCAGGTCGGGATAGTCTTTCTGTATCTGTGGCTCAAGCCGCTCCCGGTCGCGCTTGGCCAGCAGATCCACCAGCCGCGTAATCGGCCGGCTCGACCCGATCGCCTCGTTCGTCGCCTTACCCATATAAAAGCGAAGGTCCTCCGCCGCCGGCGACGTAGCAGCCTGATCCACTGCCGTCAGCTTCCCCTTATCCTGATCCACGGCCGTCAGCCGCCCCTTGGTCTGGTCCGTGTTCTTGTTGTCCTCTGGAACCGCCCACGCGCTATCCTGGGCCATCGCCGTCGCTCCCAGCAGCAGGACCAGCCCTGTCGTTACGTTGCCAACCTGTCTCATGTTTGTCTCCTTAAGTAAACCTTGGTGCCAACTTCTCCCACCAAATGCCAACAAACAGCGGACCGAAGCGAGCGACCCCAACCGCCAAATCGCGATACATCTGCAATACCAGCATACTGCTGACATGCCATTGGCCAGAGTCCGCGCAACGACCGTCCAAATCAATCGAACTCAAGCAGCGACTGCGGGACACTTTGTCGCGGCCAGTGACGGAACGCCGCCGCGTCTGTCACGTGGATTTCGTGTCCCGCCGCGTCGAGCGTTCCGCGCGACGTTGCAACCCCCAAACCAGGAAGCCACTTGGCTCCTGTCGGCTGATTCATCCCGCGCGCCTCAACCCGTCTCGGCCCTCGGCATTCTCCGGCAACGATTCGTTGTCTGGGCGGCAACGGCGTGTTAGATTGGTTCGCTCGCGGCGTCGGGACGGCAAATTGTCAACGTGCGGGATGACGGCTATGACCTAGCTTTGCCCAAAATGTGGCGAGGCTTTCCCGGTTGGCAAGCGTTTCTGCGTCGCCTGCGGCACTTCCGCCCCAAACTGTCCTGGAGTTGCTGTGTGCAGTGCGTGCGGTGCGGTCGGAGCCGAGGGGACTCGGTTCTGCACCGCGTGCGGCGGCGCCATGTCGCCCCCCAAGGCGGCGGCGAATCCCGAAACGCCTCGGTCGCGGTCGCGGTTCTGCTTTCAGTGCGGGAAGCCGATTGAGCAAGGCGCGCGCTTCTGCCGCGGCTGCGGAGCGAAATTGGGCGAGACTGCTCGGCCAACGGCCGTGGAAGTGTCGGCGCTCACCCCGCCGGCTCCGCCGATTCTGACCGAAGCCCCGCCAGTTCCGAGAGCCCCGCCAGTTCCGACAGTGCCAATGGCGGTTGCCGCCCTGCCGGAAGTGTCGGTGCCCCCGGCGCGGCAAGAGGCGGTTCGGCCGGTCACCTCGATGCAGACGCCTACCTCGCCGCCTGTGTCAGGAGACACGGTCGCACCGGTAGCCGTGGCCGAGGTGGCACCGGTTGCGCCTGTGTCGTCCGCCCCGGCCAAATTAACCGCTATAACCAGTCCCATCGCGCCCGCCGCGCAGCGGCGCGGAGTTGTGGGTGAGCCATCCCGTGCGACCATTAGTGCCGGCGGCCCTTGGCGGAAATGGGCAATGGCGGCCGGTGTACTCGTTGTGGCCGCAGGGGCGGTGTTTGTCACAATGAAGTGGGTCGGCCCAGGCGAAGATGGGCAGCCCGATGGCGGCAGGAGCACCGACAGTCCCAATACCGTGGCACCGGTGGCATTTTCGCGTCAACTAGAGAAAGACATTCTGACCCTCCCCGCGCTGCAGCGAATATGCCGACGCCGCCAGGACCCAGGTGGGGTTCCGGGCCACCGGCAAACTCGATATGGTGCAGCAGACAGCGAGAGCCGATGGAACGCATGTACTCCGCGTGTGGGCCGAAGTGCAGCGGCCAGGCATGAACGGACAGTTGCAGAACGAATCGGTCCTGCTCGAAGTCTGGCTCGACGCGGCCGGCAAGCCGACGATCGCCCAGCGTATCGGCGAGAAGAACGCAGACCTGGCCGATCTTGAGCGGCAGATCGACAAGTTCTGAGGCGGGAGGCATGGACGTGAAAGACAGCAACGAGCTAAGGCGAATGACCGAACGCGTGATCCAGCGCGGGCGGTCAGGTCGTGCCGGCATGACCGTCGGCTGGATGGCGTGTCTGGCAATGCTGATGATGGCACTGGTCGGGCCATGGCAGATGGCTCGCGGGGAGGATGCCAAGGCCAAGGACGAGGCAACTGCACCGGCCGGCCCAAAGTTTGCCCCGCTGATTGGCAAGCTGCACGAAGAGAAGCTGCCATGGAAAGACAACTGGAAGAACACGAGCACCGGCCGGACGGCCGCGGCCGATGCGGCACTGGCGGTGGCAACCAGCAAGGACCTGACCCGCGGCGCGCTTCGCAAGGAACTGGCCTCGGCTGGCGAGAAGTATCAGTACGTCACGCGGAACCTGGACGTCGGGCGGCACCAATTGGTCAAGTGGCTGACCGCCAGTGCCATCGCCGAGACCAATCGCCGACTTGACGAGAGCAATCTGGAGCGTCTGAAGAGCGTCCGCACAGTCAACTCGGGCGGCACCGGCGACTACACGCGCGACGTCGACGTGACGGTGTTCGCCGGCGATGAGGTCCGGGAGAAGGCGTTCTTCGAGTCGTTCCGCGACCTGGCAGAGCAGATAGGGCTCAAGGTTGAGACCGACCCGAACCTGGGCGTGAAGGCGGGGATCAATATCCCTCAGATTGAGGTGGCGCTGCACCGCGGGGTCAACGATCTGCCCGATCCACGTTACGCCAGCGATGTGCAGACGTTCGCTCTGAACTACCGCAACGCGATTGAGAAGCAGGCGAAGAACCCCGAGGCGTATTTCGGCTATGGCTTTGAGATCGAGGTGCAGGGACGGCGGTCGCTGTCATTCAAGCCGGGACAGACGCTCGTGCAGGAATTTGACTGGGACGGCCAAGGCGTGAAATACACCGGACAGATCGCCGCCTGCCAACTCGAGGTGCGGGGGATACTGAAAGGGGCGGTCGGCGAGCGGTATCGCCGGGCCCAGGCATCCATTCACATCACCAACGACTATCTGCAGGCGTTTCGCCACAGTCAGGGCAGCGACCACGATCTGAGTAAAGGCCCGCTCAAATATGCCGGGCGGGCCCTCGAGCAGTTCTGCGAGTATCACGGATTCAGGCCCTGGCCGGACTTGGTCGCCGCAGACCGCATCCAACTGCTGGCCCGTATTTTCCCGCCGGGATACCTGGATGCTCCGGGTAATCGCGAGCGACTCACCAAGCTGTCGACCGCGATGGATGTTGCCTATCTGACCTATCAGAATAAAGGCGTGCCCAAGTCAGTAAATGGCATGGCCAACGAGGCCAACATCGCCCCAGCCAAGCCGAAGAAGCCGGACGACGGCAAACCCGCCCCGACCGGCGTCAAGCCCGTGGACGACGCCGCGGTGGCGCATCCAACGCGCCCGCCGCAGCAGCCGCCGATCGTGGTGGACG
>JBBQTU010000244.1:0-6120 GCA_038213005.1 Tepidisphaerales bacterium
CCCGGAAGCATTGCGGTACTTCCGCGAAGGCTCCGGCCGGGGCGGCCGGGCCACGGTGGCGCCCGGCCGCCGGGGCGGCCTGGTTGTTCTATAGATCTTGTGTAGAACGGTGAGTGGTGGCGTCTTTTTGAGTTGGGGTGCCGACCTGACCCGGAAGCATTGCGGTACTTCCGCGAAGGCTCCGGCCGGGGCGGCCGGGCCACGGTGGCGCCCGGCCCCCGGGGGGCTGGCTTGGTTGTTTTACACATCTTGTGTGGAACGGTGAGTGGTGGCCGCCAGGGTGCCCGGCACGACCTGGTCGGTAACTTGTACAAGGTGGCGCCGAAATTGAAGACACCGTCCGCGCCGTCACCGGCTCCAGTCGCACCTGGTCCGGTGCAATATAATCCGGCGTGCCCTGAATGCGAGGCTTGATGGTGCTCGCGGGACAAGCCTGACCAAAGTCGATGATGTTGATCTGCCCATCCTGCATCCGGAGGATGTTATTGGGCTTGAGATCGCAGTGGATAAACCCAGTGGAGTGCATCGCCGACAAACCCTCGGCGACCTTGATGAACGAGTCGATGATGACCCGGATGTCGTGTGGCGGATCAGTCTCCATCGGCAGGCCGTCGACCAGTTCCATCACCAGTGCCGCCTCGGTGACCTTGAACAGCAGCGTCCGCTTGTCGCGCAGAGCAAAGCACTTCCGCAGCGCTGGGTGGCTGCACTGGCGACAGACCTTGTAACTCATTAGCGCTGGGTGGCTGCACTGGCGACAGACCTTGTACTCATTGTAGGGCTGCTCAAAGATTCGGTACTGAACGGCCTCATCGCCAACGACGTGCTTTAATGCGTATACCTGAGAAGTGGCCGGATCAATCGCCAGGTAGATCACGCTCCCGGCGCCGATCCCAAGCCGGCCGAGTATCTCGTACTGGAAGATCGGGCGTGCCCGTTTTTCCGGGCAGATGCAAGTTGCGTGTCAGCAAGTGGTTGGAGCGAATACGGTGCTGAAAGAGGTGTCGCCCTTTCAGGGCTCATTCAGAGAGAATGGTTCTTACCCAGGGCTGTGCGAGTACGCTTGCCCTGGGCTTAAGAATGCCGCCCCGTTGGGGCTAAGAAATCGCGAGCCTGGAAAAACGGGCACGCCCGGAAGATCTGCCTGGGCCGATGCCGCTTGGTTGTATGGGATGCCTACTACCGCGAGCATGGGCCGGATGACGGAAGATCTGCCTGGGCCGATGCCGCTTGGTTGTATGGGCCTCATGGGTCATCAGGCCTCCACACCGCCGAAACACAATCTCAAATTGGGAGTATAGGATGGCTCAGTCGGCCGCGGGACGTGCAAAGTATGGGAGATCAGGCTTAGACTGGAAATAGCGATGGCGGCGAGTTGGGCGGCCGGTCGTCCGGCGGCAAGGCCGGGGCAATCAGCTCAGGCCCCTCGCGGGCGGGACTATTCACAGCCGGCGATACCTCGCGCATCTCCAGCACGCCGTCTGCCGCCGGGCGGAGCAGGTCCAGCACGTCCCGGGCTTTCTCCGGCGGGGTCGTCAGCCACCGGTGGGCCGACTGCGGTTCCAGGATCACCGGCATGCGGTCATGGACGGCTCGGAGATCGTCGCTAGCGGCGGTGGTCAGGATCGTGCCACTGTGTAATTCGCCACCGGCGGGGTCATGCCAGGTGTCGCACATCCCGGCCAGGATGATGGGCTTGCCATCGCGACGGGTGATATACATCGGCGTCTTTCCCCGCGATGTGGGCTTCCACTCGTAGAAGCCGCTGGCGGGGACCAAGGCCCGGTGATAGCGAAAGGCCGCGGCGAAGGCGGGCTTATCGGCCACCGTCTCGCTGCGGGCATTGATCATCCGCGAGGAGCCGGAGGCATCCCTGGCCCACTGCGGCACCAGGCCCCAGAGCACATGCCCAAGGCCATAGCCGCGCTGCTGGCCCATCGCGACCAGGATCGGCTGCGAGGGCGCGATATTGTAGCGCGGGGCGAACTGCTCCGGCGGCCTGATCCATGGGAACAGGTCGGTGAATTGCGAAAGGTCGACGAGTGTGAAGCGGCCACACATGATTGAGGGTAGTATACGGATTTGTGCCCCTCCCCGGCACCCGATATAACAGCGGTTTCAGCCAACCGGGAGACCGCCTATGTCAAAAGCGAATGTGGACCCCGCCGACCTTCGCCGTTTTGCCCAGGACCTTAAACGCTTTACGGGCGAGATCGAATCGCTTGTCGGGCAGCTTCACGCCCGCATGAACAGCCTGGAAGGCTCGTGGCGCGACCAGGAACAGAAGAAATTCGCCGAAGCGTTCGGCCAGACCGCCAAGGCTTTGGCGGTGTTTGTCGAGGCCGCCGGCGAGCATTCGGTGTTCCTGAACAAGAAGGCGGCCGCCGTGGAGCAGTATCTGCGACAGCATTAGTCACCCAGCGCCGGTCACGCCAGGTGACCGCGAGGCTCAGCCATGCCCGATCAGGTGAATGTCGATGATCTTGAGGTATTCCGCCGGTTCCGGCTGGCATTGCTGAAGTTCGCGCAGACCGCGGGAACGGCTCTGGTCACCGCCGACAGCCAGATCGCCCGCACGCTCACATGGCTGGAGAACGAGCAGACCAGCTACTGGCAAGGGCAACTCCGCAAGCGCACCGAGGCCGTCACCCGCGCCCGGGACGCCGTGCGGCAGAAGAAACTCTTCAAGGACTCCACCGGGCGGACTCCCAACGCCGCGCAGGAAGAGAAGAACCTGACTCAGTGTCTCGCCGCCGTCGCTGCGGCCGAGCAGAAGATTCTCGCCGTCCGCAAGGCAATCCCGAAGCTGGAGAAGGAAGCCGAGGTCTACCGCGGGAGCGCTTCGCGGCTGAGTGGGACGCTGACGGTGGAGATCCCGCAAGCGATCGCGCTACTGGATCGGCTGGCCGGTACCATGGAGGAATATGTCTCGCTCCAGGCCCCATCGATGGGCGTGCCCGAGGCGTCGGGCACATCGGCGTTTGACGCGTCCATGTCTGGGGCCGAGGACGTGGTGATGGGCGATGCGGTGCCGCTGGCTGATCCGTCCCCCACGGACGCCCCGGCCGAGCCGACCGACGAGGCACAGCCCCCCGCGGCCGCAACACCGCCCCCCACGGGGGCGAAGGAGGGCTGAGATGTCCACTGCCGAAAGCAAAGGCGCACTGTCCAAGGCCGCCAGGGACCTGTTTTCCCGGTGGGCCGACGTCAAGACCGTATGGTCCGACGCCCAGAGCGAAGCGTTCGAGAAGAAGTATTTGTGGCAGATCGAGCAGGATGTGCGTACCGCCCTTGGGGCGCTGGACCACATGAATACCGCGCTGCATAAGATCGAGAGTGACTGTGAGTAGGAATCTATGAGCGAAAACGCCCAGCCAAGCCAGACCGAAGCCCCCGCGAGCAACCGCGATCTCCAGCGACACAGTCTCCAAGAGATTGTAAAGCTCTCGATCGAGTGCGCCGCCGAGGAGCAGCGGATCGAGAAGACGCACGTCGAGGCAATGGTGCAGGAAGCCACGTCGCACCAGAAGGCGGTGTGGACCGACCAGCAGCGTCACCAGCGGCGGCTGAGCGAACTAGCAACAACGGTACAGACGCGCCAGGAATCCGTCGACGCCAGGTACAAATCTGAGCTGGAGGCCGTCGAGAGCGCCCATGTGACGCTCACCAGGCAGGTCGCGGCGCAGAAGGAGAACAACGACGCGGGCGTCAAGAAGCAGCTCGAGCAGGCAAGGTGGCTGGCCGAGAGTGTGCTCGAGGCCATCGAGACCCAGGCGGACGCCGACGACCGCCAGGCCCACCAGGACCATGAGACCCGGCTCGCGGAACTGGTCGGCATGGAGGCCCAGGCACGCGGCGCGATGCTCCGCTTCGAGATGCCGGCGTTCGCGGTCGATGCTCCATTGAGCGACGCCGCGAAGCAGCGCCTGGCGGCCGACCCCGGCCCCCTGCTCGCCGAGCAGCGTGAGCTCGCCGCCAACCTCCTGCAGCAGCTCAACGGTCTGTCGCTGCCCCGCATGATGGCGGGGCTTCTGCCTTACGGTGGGATTCTCCTGGCGGCCGCCATCTTTGGAGCGGCCGGCTGGATGTTTCCCAGCGACGCGGGCACCAAGTTCTGGGCCGCCGGCGCAGCCGCCGCCGTCGCCATTGCGGCCGGCGTCGCGGTCTCCATGTATTATCGCGGGTTGGGGCAGGCCCAGGTCAGGGCCGTCTATATCCCGCTGATGCAGGCGATCGCCGTGTCGCGTCAGGCCGTCCACGCCGATCTGGACCACTCAAGTGCTGTGCGGGATCAGCGTGTCAAGGACGCCCGACGCAAGTGCGCGCTGGAGGTCGATGTCGCGCGCGACAAGATCAAACCGTTCCAGCGTCAGTCGGCCGAGCAGCACCGCGCCGGCGCCGCGGAGGCAGACGCCCAATACACCAGCCGCCTGGCGGCACTGGAGCAATGGAAACTCCAGGCGGCGGCCGAACTGGAGGCCGATCGCGCGAGGATACAGCAGCACATCGAGCAGCGCTGCGCAGGGGCCACGGAAAAGGCTGTCGCCAGGAACACCGCCTCGCTTCAGCAGCTCGAAAGTGACTACGCCAGCCAGTGCGATGCCCTGCTGGCGCGTTGGCACGCCGGCCTGCGCGCCGTGACCGAACTGCTGGCGGCCGGGAGCGGCATCGACCCCCGCCTGGTCGATTGGAACAGCCCCGCCTGGGCCCAGTGGAAAGCCCCCGCGCAGTTCTCCGGGCAGGTGCGCTTCGGCGAGATGAAGGTGGATCTGGCCCAACTCACGAGCCAGGTGCCCGTGCGTCTTCAACTGCCCGAGACGTTCGTTGTCCCGGCGATGCTCGCCCTGCCGGCTCACGCATCGCTGCTGGTGGAAGCCGACCACACCGGCCGCAATACGAGTATCGACGTCGCCCAGATGGTCATGGCACGCCTGCTCACGCAGATGCCGGCCGGCCGGGTGAAATTCACGATCTTCGATCCGGTGGGGCTGGGGCAGAGCTTCGCCGGCTTCATGCACCTGTCTGACCATGATGAATCGCTGGTCGGCTCGCGCATCTGGACGGAGGGAGAACACCTCGAACAGCGGCTGACCGATCTCACCGAGCACATGGAGACGGTTATCCAGAAGTACCTGCGAAACGAATACGAAACCATCGACCAGTACAACGCCCAGGCCGGCGAACTGGCCGAGCCGATTCGCTTCCTGGTCATCGCGGACTTCCCCATCGGGTTCGAGCAGGATTCGCTTCGGCGCCTCGCCAGCATCGCCACCACGGGACCCCGCTGCGGCGTCTACACCATCATCCTGCGTGATACTCGCCAGCCGTTGCCGCCGGGGTCGCGGATGGAAGAGATCATCTCGCGCAGTGTGCACCTGATCCATAAGAACGGGGCATTCACATGGGACGATGAGGTCTTCAAGCGATTCCCCCTGCGGATCGATCCGGCGCCGGATGAGAAGGTGCTGACGCGGTTGATGGATCTGGTGGGCAAAGCCGCCAAGGACGCCAAGCGGGTCGAGGTTCCGTTCCAGCGGATCGCGCCGAAGGATGATGAGTTCTGGAGCATGAGTTCCCGCAGCGATCTGCGCGTTCCGATTGGCAAATCCGGAGCCACACGTCTGCAGGCGATGCGCCTGGGCGTGGGCGTTGCCCAGCATGCGCTGGTGGCCGGCAAGACCGGCTCGGGCAAGAGTAATCTGATGCACACCATCGTCACCAACCTGGCGATGTGGTACAGCCCCGATGAGGTTGAGTTCTACCTGGTCGACTTCAAGAAGGGCGTCGAGTTTAAGGCCTATGCCAGCAGCGAACTGCCCCACGCCCGGGCCATCGCGGTGGAGAGCGATCGCGAATTCGGGCTCAGCGTGCTGCAGCGGGTCGATGCCGAACTGACCCGCCGCGGCGCCATGTTCCGCGAGGCGGGTGTGCAGGATATCGCCTCGTATCGCGACAGCACCGCCAAGATCCTGCCGCGCACGGTGCTGCTGATCGACGAGTTCCAGGAGTTTTTCTCGGAAGATGACAAGCTCTCGCAGGAAGCGGCCGTGCTGCTGGATCGCCTGGTCAGGCAGGGTCGCGCGTTTGGCGTTCACGTGGTTCTGGGCTCGCAGACCATCG